>NZ_JAIUHE010000001.1:0-391316 GCF_020164995.1 Mesorhizobium sp. CO1-1-11 | reverse complement strand
CGCCCCCCCCTCGAGAACCTGTTAACTGAAAAATCAGGCTGCTTCTTCCTTGTCGTCGTCGTCTTCGGACTCGCCGTCTTCGGATTCTTCGGCGTCATCGCCTTCGGCCTTCACGGTGTCATCGGCGTCGTCTTCGTCAGACTCTTCGCCGTCTTCATCGTCGCCTTCCTCGTCATCGCCATCTCCGTCTTCGTCAGACAGATCAGCGGCTTCGACCGTGATCGCAGCGGCGTGATCGAGGGCGGTTTCGGAAGCGGATTCAAGCGGCTCGGCAGGAGCCGAGGTTTCTTCTGTCACTTCGATTTCGTGATCGGAATTCATGGAAGCCTCCGTTGGGGTGGGGAACACGCCCCTTTTGCCACGGAGAGATCATCGTCATATGACTGTAAGCCGGCTCGAAGGGCCGGCCGGAACATATTTTTCCAGGGGCCTGAGGCCCCTCTATCCCGGCGTGATCTCAGGACAAACGGAAACCGTTTGTCCTGAGAAAATCGGTGCCGACTTTTCGGAAAAGTGCTTCTCAACCAGCGATTTTCGAGAAATCCGCGACCTGACCGGTAGCCGTGCGAATGCGCGCGAGCAGCGCCAGTCGGTTGGCACGCACGGACAGGTCCTCATCATTCACGAGAACATGCTCAAAGAATGAATCAACGGGTTCACGCAACACGCTAAGCGCCAGCATGGCAGCCGAAAAGTCTTGGTTTTGAATCGCTTCGCCGGCTTGCTTCTCGGCCTGATTCACCGCGGCAAACAGCGACTTCTCCGCATCTTGCTGGAACAACGCCGGCTCGACGGTTTCGGCGACCGCCGTTTTCTTCTTCTCCTCGGCCGCCAGAATGTTGGCAGCACGCTTGGTACCGGCGAGCAGGTTCTTGCCGTCCTCGGTGTCGAGGAAAGAGCCGAGCGCCTCGACGCGGCGCACGATCTGCAGGAGGTCATCGGACTGTGGAGTAATGACCGCATCGATGAGGTCGTGGCGCGCGCCCTGGTCGCGAAGGTAGACTTTCAGGCGATCGTGGAAGAAGGCGAGGAGGTCTCGATCCACAGACTTCCCGTCGCCGACTTGCCCGCGCCCGTGCGCATGGTCGCCGCCTGACTCGGCCTGCTCCCTGGCGTGCCTTTCATCGATCTGGTCAACAGTGGTCTTTCGATGTTTGGCCATGGTGGAAAGAAGCGATAGCGGTGTTCCATTCTCCAGAGTCAGCCTCACCATCCCAAGCGCGGCTCTGCGCAATGCGTAGGGGTCCTTCGACCCAGTCGGCTTTTCATCGATGATCCAGAAACCAACCAGCGTATCAAGCTTGTCGGCGAGCGCCACGGCGACCGACACTGGATCGCTCGGCACATAATCGGACGGCCCTTGCGGCTTGTAGTGCTCCTCGATGGCCGCGGCCACGGATGGATGCTCGCCCTGCAGCAGCGCATATTTGCGGCCCATCGCCCCCTGCAATTCGGGAAACTCGCCGACCACTTCGGTGGTGAGATCGGCCTTGGCGAGAACCGCCGCACGGCCCGCGAGCGTGGGATCGGCGCCAACGACCGGCGCCAATTCCTCCGCCAATCGCTTGATGCGCTCCACCCGCTCGCCCTGCGTGCCGAGCTTGGCGTGAAAGGTCACGTTGAGATGGTCGAGCCGGGCCATGCGCTGGTCGAGCGGCTTTTTCAGATCGAGCCCGAACTTTTCGGCCGATGCCTGGAGTTGGTCAAGGTCCGGCAAATCGCCCTGGTCGGTGGTCCAGAAATAGAGCGCATCCGACAGGCGGGCGCGCACCACCTTGCCGTTGCCGTGCGCGATTTCCTTGCCGCCGTCACTGGCTTCGATGTTGGCGGTGAGAATGAAACGGTTGGAGAGCGCATCGCTTTCCCCCTGCGGCCGCGTCACAAAGCATTTCTGGTTGGCGCGGATGGTCAGGCGGATCACCTCCGCCGGAATGGCCAGGAAAGCCTCTTCGAACTCGCCCATCAGCACGACAGGCCACTCGACCAGCCCCGACACTTCTTCAAGCAGCCCCTCATCCTCGACCAGGTCGAGCCCGTTGGCGAAGGCGAGGTTGCGGGCGTCGGCGAGGATGATCTCCTTGCGACGGTCGGCGTCGAGCACGACCTTGCCCGCCTCCAGCTTGCCCACATAATCGTCGAAGCGGCGCACGGTGATTTCGCCGGGCGCGAGGAAACGGTGGCCGTAGGTGATGCTGCCCGAACGGATGCCGTCGATCTCGAAATCGACCACCACCGGCTCCTCGGTCTCGGGGCCGAAGGTGCACAGGATCGACTGCAGCGGGCGCACCCAGCGCAGCGAGCCCGGCTTGGCCGAGGCCGGTCCCCAGCGCATCGACTTCGGCCACGGAAAATTGCGGATGATGCCAGGCACGAGTCCAGCGATGATCTCTTCAGCCGCCCTGCCCGGCTTCGAAATATGGGCGACGTAGAAGTCGCCCTTCTTCGGGTCGGAATGGACATGCGCCTCGGCGATCGAAGACAGGCCGGCCTTGCGCAGGAAGCCCTGGACCGCCTGTTCTGGCGCCGATGTCGACGGCCCCTTGATATCCTCGTGAATGTCTTTCGAGCGTGCGGTGAGCCCGCGTATATCGAGCGTAAGGCGCCGGGGCGTCCAATACTCACGCGCCGCCTCATAGGTGAGACCCGCCTCGACCAGACCGTCGGTCAGCATCTTCTTCAAATCGCCCGCCGCCTTGCGCTGCATGCGGGCAGGAATTTCCTCGGAACGAAGTTCAAGAAGCAGGTCAGGCATCGGGGTCAGCTCATGCGGGTGAGTGGTCCGGGCGGGGCATAGCAACTCGGCTGGCCGCTGTCACCCTTTCCATAAATTTTGGCCACTCTGTCGGGACGAGCCGAACCCGCCCGTCCTTGGATCAAAGATTTCCATGAACCGAAAGCTGCGCTGAAGCGACCCACGCTCAGGCAGGGAACTATTGGCTGAACGACGATGAAAACGGCATCCAGACTTCTTCAAATCCTTGCGCTCAGCGCCTGCTTCACCGCGCAGGCCCACGGCGCCTTCTCGATGCCGGGCGTGCGGCAGGCGCTACGGACAATGGCTGGCCAGAGCGGCCAGATCCTGCCGCCGATCCATGCTTCCCTCGGAATGATCGAGGGCGCTTGAGGCTCAGGCCGCCAATCCACCGGCCTGCGTCTTCAAGAACGCCTCGCCGCAGGCCTTCGCCAGATTGCGCACCCGCAGAATGTAGCTCTGGCGCTCGGTGACAGAGATCACGCCACGCGCGTCCAGCAAATTGAAGACATGGCTGGCCTTGATGCACTGGTCATAGGCCGGGAAGACCATCTTGTGCATCGGCAGATTGTCGTTCGACGCCGGCGCGCCGGCCTCGAGCAGCGCCTTGCACTCGGCCTCGGCGTCCTCGAAATGCCTGAGCAGCATCGCCGTGTCGGCGTATTCGAAATTGTGGCGCGAATATTCCTGCTCGGCCTGCAGGAACACATCGCCATAGGTCACCTTGTCGGCGCCCTCGCGGCCGTTGAAGTTGAGGTCGTAGACATTGTCGACGCCCTGCACATACATGGCCAGGCGCTCCAGGCCGTAGGTGAGTTCCCCCGCCACCGGCGCGCATTCGATGCCGCAGACCTGCTGGAAATAGGTAAACTGCGACACCTCCATGCCGTCGCACCAGCATTCCCAGCCAAGCCCCCAGGCGCCCAAAGTCGGGCTTTCCCAATCGTCCTCGACGAAGCGTATGTCGTGTAGCAGAGGATCGACGCCGATCGCCGCAAGCGAGCCGAGGTAAAGCTCCTGCAGGTTCGGTGGATTGGGCTTCAGGATCACCTGGTACTGGTAATAGTGCTGCAGCCGGTTGGGATTCTCGCCATAGCGGCCGTCCTTGGGACGGCGCGAAGGCTGGACGTAGGCGGCGTTCCAGCCCCTGGGCCCTAGCGCGCGCAACGTCGTTGCCGGGTGAAAGGTGCCGGCGCCGACCTCCATGTCATAGGGCTGGAGGATGACGCAGCCATAAGCCGCCCAGTAATTGTGCAAAGTGAGGATCAGCCCCTGGAATGAGCGGCTGGGATGCATATGGGCTGGGATTTCAATCGTCACGGTGGCCTCGGCGACACGGGCTAGCTTGCGGCCACGTCCTAGAGACACGGCGGCGAAGCGTCAAGCAAGGCGCGCGCCCGCGACCTTTGCAGGACCGGTCGAAAGCTTCGCGAGCGGCTGGCCCATTGCCGGACGTGGCGACCTGCGCTCTCTTCGAAGCCCTGTATCACCCATGTCAACGACGACAGGTCAAGCCATGTCCAACCCCGTCACCATCCGCCCCGTCACGCGCCAGGATTTCGACCGATGGCTGCCGCTGTGGGACGGCTACAACGCTTTCTATGGCCGTTCGGGCGAGACGGCGCTGGCAAGCGACATCACGGCAATGACGTGGTCCCGCTTCTTCGACGCCTATGAGCGAGTGCATGCGCTGGTCGCGGAAAACGAAGGCGAGTTGCTTGGCCTCGTCCACTACCTGTTCCACCGCAGCACGACGGCAATCGCGCCGAACTGCTATCTGCAGGATCTTTTCACCAACGAAGCCTCGCGCGGCAAAGGCGTCGGCCGGGCGCTGATCGAAGGCGTCTACGAGCGCGCCCAGGTGGCCGGTTCCGGCCGAGTATACTGGCTGACGCATGAAACCAATCACGCGGCGATGAAGCTTTATGACAAGGTCGGCGAACGCTCTGGCTTCGTCGTCTATCGAAAGATGTTCTGAGCGCGTTCTGAGCAGACGGACATCAAAACGAAAACGGGGCTCCGAGAGCCCCGTTCGGATTCCAAAAAGGCGTCTCACCCCTTCGGGGCGGGAACCGGCTCCGGCTTGACCTTCGGGGTCTCCTGCGCCGTGTTGGACTCGATCGGCGGCAGGCCCTTCATCAGCTTCTGTTGCAAGGAGGCAAGCACGTCGGGATCCGGCTTCAGGTCGCGGGCCTGGTTCCATTGGAAGGTGGCTTCCAGCTTGCGGCCGACGCGCCAGTAGGCATCGCCGAGATGGTCGTTCAGAACCGGATCTTCCGGCTTCAGCGAGACCGCGCGTTCCATTTCGCGCACCGCGTCATCGAACCGGCCGAGGCGGAAATAAGCCCAACCCAGGGAATCGACGATGTAGCCGTCGCTCGGCTTGAGATCGACGGCCTTCTGGATCATCTCCAGGCCTTCCTTCAGATTGGTGTTCATGTCGACCCAGGAATAGCCGAGATAGTTCAGCACCTGCGGCTGGTCTGGCTGCAATTCCAGCGCCTTGCGGAAATTCGGCTCGGCCTTCGGCCATTCCTTCAGCCGTTCATAGGCGATGCCGCGCTGATAGAAGATGTTCCAGTTGGCGGCGGTCGGTGTCTTCAGCACCTCGACGGCCTTGTCGTAGAGATTGGCGGCGGAGCGGAAATCATCCTTCGAGGAGTAGACACCGCCGAGCGCCAGATAGGCGCGCATGTCGTTGGGATGAGCTTCGACGAAGGCCTTCAGATGCGTGATCGCCTCGTCATGGCGGTCGAGATCGGCAAGGTTGAGGCCAAGCTGCAGGTCCGAAATTGCCTTCAGCGGCGAAGAGTCGGGGATGCGCCGATAGAGCGCGATGGCGCCCTCGCCGTTCTTCAGCTGTTCGGCAACGGCGGCGAGCTGCACGAGGGCAGCGTCGCTGTCGGGCTTCAGGGCCAAGGCATATTGCAAATAGAGGCGCACGAATGGCTCGCCGCCGCCACGGTTGAGCGCGGTGGCAAGATCGAGCAGGATTTCGGAAGCACCGTCGGACGGACCGAACACGAAGGGCGCGATCTTGTCGCCCTTGCTGATCCTGTCGCGCAAGGCGACGATTTCCAGCTTGCCCGGCGAGAACGCCTCGGCCTGGTCGAGAACCGACATCGCCTTGGCCTTGTCGCCCTTACGGGCCAGGAACGAGGCATAGGCCTGCGCATTGCGCATCCAGGTTTCAGGCGCCGCACCGCCGGCGGTGGTGTCCTGCATCGTCGCGGCATAGATAGCCTCGGCCTTTTCAGGCATACCAGACGCATCGGCGATCAGGGCGCGGTGGAAGGATTTGAACAGGCCGAACCAGTCCGGCCCCTGCAGCTTGTCGATAGAAACCATCGCTTCGCTGGCCTGGCCGGCACCTTGCTCGGCCCAGCCGGACATGACGCCGGAGATCAGCCGATCGAGATCGGATTCCAGCGACAGCTTGAGCCAGTACTGTGCCTTGGTGAAATCCTTCTTGTGGAAGGTGTCGACCGCCAGCGCCAGGCGCGAGAAGCGCTCGACATCGGGCACTTCCTTGAGCTTGTCGGCATAGACCAGCGATTCGTCGAAGCGGCCTTGAGCGATCAGCGACAGCATCAGGCTCTGCTGCAGGGCTGTGTCACCAGGATTGAAGGCCAGGGCTTGCTTGTAATAGGCGATGGCGCTGTCGAGGTCGTTGTCGCCCTCGGCGATCCTGGCAGCCAGATAGGCGCCCGAGAATGACGAGATCTTGACCGGTTCGGTGGATTGCTTGGCATAGGCCGGCAATGCCGAAATCGCCATGCCCGTCACAATTGCCAGCCTTGTCAGCCAGCGCGCACGTCCTTGCTGCATCATATCCCTTTCAGCCAGGCGCCATCTCCGCGTCAGCGGATCGACCCAGACTCGATCTTTCCAGGCAAAGCATGGCCTTTTTGGGGTCGCGCTTCAATCCGCCTGAAATTCACAATCGGGTCACCCGATTAACAAACCATGGCTAAATGGGACGGTTTTGCGCGTCAACAGGCCGCCGCAGCCGCGTATCGCGATAGCCGCCGCTTGCCACCGCGCCGCACAGCCCGCTCCATTCGCAGCCGCCGCACGCCTTGCGCACGTGGCCGGTCGAAAACGCCTGCCGCAGCCTTGTCAGGATGGCGGCATCGAGATCGAGGCGGATGCCGTGCCGGATCGGCCGAGCCAGCAGCGCTTCCACGTCTTCCGCGGCCTGCCGGTCCCGCCCGGCCGCGCCGTCACGCAGGCAGTGCGGTTCCGGCTCGCCAAGCAACGGAGCGCAGATGTCGTCTGGTCCGGAAACGAGGAGGATGTCCTCGCCCCGGCTCAAGCGCTCCGCGATTCCGTCATAATTGGCGGTGAAAGCGGGGCTGTATCCCTTGCCCACATAGGTGAGCAGGCAAAGGAGATGGTGGGCGCGCAGCCTGACCGTCACGGCTTCGGCAAGTTCATCTTGCCGCGCGGGAGCGCCATCAGCGTCGCGGCGCCAAGCGCCGATTTCAGCAACCCGCCGACGATGAACGGCACGAAGCCGAAGGTGATGGCCTTCTCGGCGCCGATCATGACGGCAAGCCAGGCTGTGCCGAGAGCCAGGCAGGCAAGATTGCCGAGCAGCATGGCGGCGAAGGCAGGCAAAACCCTGTTGCCGTTCCAGCCGCGCTCGGCCAACCAACCGACCAGTGCGCCGGTGACAGGAAAGGCAAAGAGATAGCCACCCGTCGGGCCCACGAAATGCTGAATGCCGGCAGCGCCGCCGGCCAGGACTGGAAAGCCGACAGCACCTTCGACCAGCCATGCGGCGATCGTCACCGCGCCAAGCCGCCAGCCATAGAGCGCACCGATCAGCGTCACGGCGAAGGTCTGCATGGTCACCGGAACCGGCACCATCGGAACCTCGATGTAAGAGGACAGCGCCAGGAAGAGCGTGCCGAGCACGACGGCGCCGGCCTGCCAACCGAGCGATCGCTGCTGGAGACGCAGCGGGCTGAAGGACGGTCTGGCGGACGAGAATGCGAGGTTGGTCATAGGCTTCCCTTCGGTCGATCCGAAATTATAGATAATTTCTGTTTTCGATCTATTATCGAATCCACATTTCTGGAGCGATAGCAAGCCTGGGCTTGGGAAAAGATCGTTCAACCCACGATCGCGAAAGCTTCGCGCGTGGCGCCGGAGGCTGTCTTGACCGGCTTGCGGCCAATCCATTGGACATGCCGTCCCAATGTTGCCGCGGCCGATTCGGTGTTTCCCTGCCGCAAGGCGGTGAGGATCGCCCGGTGGTCCTGGTCGGTGCGCGTCTCCCACTCCGAGCGCCAAGCCGCGAACAGGAAGCGCGCGCTTGCCGCGTGCAGGTCGTCTATGGTGGCAAGCAGGCGGGGCATGCCGCAGGGCGTCAGGATCAGCCGGTGAAAGGCGCGATTGGCCTCCTCCCACGACCTGACGTCATGGGATTTGTCGCCGGCTTTTGTCGCCTCCTCGGCCTGGTCGAGAATGGCCGAGGTCAGATGCGGCGCGGCTTGGCGCAGTGCCAGCACTTCGAGTGCGGCCCGCATTTCGGCGACCTCCTTGACCTCGCCCAGATCGAAGGCCGCGACACGCACGCCACGACGCGGCTCACTGACGGCGAGGCCCTGCGCCTCGAGTCGGCGAAAGGCCTCGCGCACGGGAACGTGGCTGGTGTTGAATTCCTCGGCGACATGATCCTGCCGCAACCTCGCCCCCGGCTCGATCGCGCCGGAGATGATGCGATCCGCCAACGCCTTGCCAATGCGTACCGCTATGGTGTCGTCAGTGCCCTTAGCCATGTTTTATAGATAATTCGCGACTGGTCTGCCTGTCGAGACGGCAGGGCGAATTCACAGGCGTCTTTTCACTGACGGCCCCCGGCAGGAAGCCGTCAGGCGCTCAGTTCACGCGGCTGATGCAGAAGTCGATGACGTCGATCAGCGCCGATTTCTGCGGCGTCTCTTCCAGCGGCGCCAGCGCGTCGCGGGCGATCTCGCCGAAATGGCGGGCGCGCCCGATCGTGTCGGCAATGGCGCCGTGGCGGGTCATCAGGCCGATCGCCTTTTCCAGCCCGGCGTCGTCGGTGACATTGTCCTCGATGGCGCGCTTCCAGAAGGTGCGTTCGGCCTTGCTGCCGCGCCGGTAGGCGAGGATGACCGGCAAGGTCACCTTGCCCTCGCGGAAATCGTCACCGACATTCTTGCCCAGATCCTTGCTGGTGCCGCCATAGTCCAGCGCATCATCGATCAGCTGGAAGGCAAGGCCGAGATTCATGCCGTAGGAACGCAGCGCCGCACGGTCGTTGCGGGTCGCCTGGGCGATGACTGGGCCAACCTCGGCGGCGGCCGAAAACAGCGCGGCGGTCTTGGCCTTGATGACGGCGAAATGCTCGTCCTCGGTGGTTTCGAGGTTCTTGGCGGCGGCCAGCTGCATGACCTCGCCCTCGGCGATAATCGAGGCTGCGCTGGACAGGATGTCGAGCGCTTCGAGCGAGCCGACATCGACCATCATGCGGAAGGCCTGGCCGAGCAGGAAGTCGCCGACCAGCACGCTGGCCTGGTTGCCCCAGATCATGCGGGCGGTCTTCTTGCCGCGCCGCATGCCGCTTTCATCGACCACGTCGTCATGCAGA
Organism: Mesorhizobium sp. CO1-1-11; assembly: GCF_020164995.1. Classification (NCBI taxonomy): domain Bacteria; kingdom Pseudomonadati; phylum Pseudomonadota; class Alphaproteobacteria; order Hyphomicrobiales; family Phyllobacteriaceae; genus Mesorhizobium; species Mesorhizobium sp. CO1-1-11. Next base: position 381,945 of record NZ_JAIUHE010000001.1, on the reverse strand, counting down.
AGCGTGGCCGTATGCATGAATTCGACCGAAGTGGCGAGCTTGACGTGGCCCTCGCCGGCATAGCCGAACATCTGTGCCGCAGCCAGCGTCAGCATTGGCCTGAGCCGCTTGCCGCCGGACGAGATCAGGTGATTGGCGACCTCGGGGATCATCTCGACGTCGGAGCCGGCCTTGGACAGGATCAGCTCGTTGACACGTCCCATATCGGCAGCAGTCAGATCGATGAGATCCTTGATGGAGGCGGGCTCCCGCTTCCCGTTTTCGATGTTGAGAACGACACCCACGACAATCACTCCCGTCTTGGTATAACGCGTGCGACGGCACCCTTAGTCCCGACAAGACTCTAGGGCCGCTGGCACGGCCACGGCAAGTGGCGAATTGGCGCGGCGGCGGCGACAGCGTGTCAACGCCGGGAAATGCGGGAATGCGGCCGCACGTTTACATGCACGCCGCAACCTGCGAGTTTCTTGCGATGATAGAGCTCATCCGCACCAACGACGCCGTCATCATCTCCTTTGTCGAATCGCTGATGCGCGATGCCGGGATCGGCTGCTTCGTCGCCGACCAGAACATGAGCGTGCTCGACGGCTCGCTTGGTATCCTGCCGCGACGCGTCATGGTCGATGCCGACCAGGCCGACGCCGCGCGCCGCATCCTGACCGATGCCGGCATCGCCAACGAGATCCGGGGGAAATAATGTCGGCCGCGCCAGCCGCCCTTGTCCCGGATACGCCGGCCCACACGGTCGACGCGTTCCACCGCGGCCGGTTCTGGCTCGTGCAGCCCAAGCATGGCGGCCATCGCGCCGGGATGGATGCAATGATGCTGGCCGCATCCGTACCGTCCTCGTTTGGCGGACGGCTCGCCGATTTCGGGGCCGGCGCCGGTGCTGCCGGTCTTGCGGTGCTGTCGCGCTGTCCGGGTGCCCAGGCTGTGCTGGTCGAACGCGCGCCTGAGATGGCGGCCTTCGCGGCAGCCACGCTTGCCCATCCGGGCAACGCGCACCTCAGCGATCGCGCTGCCGTGCTCGTCGCCGATGTCACCGTGTCGGGCCGCGCCCGGGCCGCCACCGGCCTTGCCGACAATGATTTCGACTTCGTCATCATGAACCCGCCTTTCAACGCCGCACGGGACCGCGCCACTCCCGAGCCGCTAAGAAAGGAAGCGCATGTCATGGAGGACGGACTGTTCGAAAGCTGGATCCGCAGTGCGGCGGCGGTTGTCAGGCCGCGCGGCGGGCTTGCCGTCATCGCCCGGCCCGAACAGCTCGGCGCCATTCTCGACGCGATTTCAGGCCGCTTCGGCGAAGCCGAGATGCTCGCCGTGCACCCTCGCCCGGACGCGGCCGCAATCCGCATTATCGTGCGGGCAGCACTTGGGGCACGAGGAAAGCTCGCCATCCGTCCGCCCCTGATGCTTCACGCGCGATCGGGCAACGGCCCCGACGAGCGCAGCGAAATGATCACCAACGGGCTCGCCTCGCTGTTCGGAGACTGAGCTGTTGGCGGCCTACACATTGCCGTTGGCCGGGAAATCCCTACATGCCTGCAACCATCGCCGGAGACCACGCCATCGTGAAACGTCTTTTCAACCGCCTGCTGCCGAAGTCCTGGCGCTCCTCCGTCGTCACCGTTCCGGTCATCCGACTGCACGGCACCATCATGGCCGGCGGAGGCCAGTTCCGGCCGAGCCTGTCGCTTGCTTCCACCGCCGGACTGATCGAAAAGGCGTTTTCCTTCGAGGCGCCGGCGGTCGCGATCTCGATCAATTCGCCGGGCGGCTCGCCGGTGCAGTCACGGCTGATCTTCAAGCGCATCCGCGACCTTGCGGTCGAGAAGAATAAAAAGGTCCTGGTCTTCGTCGAGGATGTCGCGGCGTCCGGCGGCTACATGATCGCGGTCGCCGGCGACGAGATCTTCGCCGATCCCTCCTCCATCGTCGGCTCGATCGGCGTGGTGTCGGCCTCGTTCGGTTTCCCGGAACTGATGAAGAAGATCGGCATCGAGCGCCGTGTCCACACCGCCGGCCAGAACAAGGCGGTGCTCGATCCGTTCAAGCCCGAGAAGAAGGAAGACGTCGAGCGGCTCAAGGTGCTGCAGCTCGAAGTGCACGAGACCTTCATCGATCTGGTCAAGGAGCGCCGCGGTACGAAGCTGGCGGACGATCCGGACCTGTTCACCGGGCTGTTCTGGACCGGCAAGCGAGGCCTGGAGCTCGGCCTCGTCGATGCGCTGGGCGACATGCGCACGGTGCTGAAGACCCGCTTCGGGCCGAAGACCCAGCTCAGGCTGGTGGCGGCGCCGCGCGGTTTGTTCGGCCGCTTTGGCCTGTTCGGCTCGAGCAAGGGCTTTTCGGCGCCCGATATCGCGGCGGCTGCCGCCAGCGGCGTCATCAATGCGGCGGAAGAGCGCGCATCGTGGGCGCGCTTCGGGCTTTGAAAAAGCCATGAAAGCGTCTAGCATGGTTGCCCGAAAGACCCGACCGGCCGGTCTTACCGGCCCAGCGTGGTAGGAGTTTGACATGCCGCAGCTCATTTTTTTCGCCGTCGTCGGCGTCGCCGCCTATTTCGGTTACCGCACCTTCGTGCGCGAGGCTGAACGCGTGACGGCCAAGGTGCGGCGCACCGAAAAACAGGCGGCCAACGGCGCGATGGGAACGCTGGTCAAAGATCCGCAGACCGGCGAATACCGGCTGGCCAAGGACTGACCCTCATTTCACTCGCAATCGAGACTGCGGAATCCGGTCAGCGTGTCCGGACATGGGCCGCACCCGCCAAGATAAACCTAGCTTTGCACGTCACCGGCAGGCGCGCCGACGGCTATCATCTCATCGAAAGCCTGGCTGTGTTCACGCGCTTTGGCGACAGGATTGAGATCGCGCCGACCGACGCCGATGAGTTCAGCGTGTCCGGCCGCTATGCGGCGGACGTACCGCTCGATGGCGGCAATCTTGTGCTGAAGGGCCGCGACGCCCTGCGGCAGGCCGCCGGCGTTCGGAGCACGCCGCCGGTAAGCATCAGGCTCGAAAAGAACCTTCCGGTCGCATCCGGCGTGGGCGGAGGGTCGAGCGACACGGCGGCCGTGCTGCGCGGGCTGACCGAGAGCTGGGGGCTGGAGCTCGACAGCGCCGAACTGGCGCGGATCGGTCTTTCGCTTGGCGCCGATGTGCCGATGTGCCTGGCGGCAAAGCCGCTGGTCGCGCGCGGCATCGGTGAGGAACTGTCGATGGTGCCGGATTTTTCAGCACTGGGTCTCGTGCTGGTCAATCCGGGCGTGCCGGTCTCGACGACGGAAATCTTCGCCGCACTCTCCCGTCGCGATAATGAGCCGCTGCCGCCGCTGCCGCGCAGCATCGATTTTCACAGCCTGCGCAACTGGCTGGAAATCACCCGCAACGATCTCGAGCGGCCAGCCCTTGCGATGCAGCCCGCCATCGGCAGGGCGCTTTCATGGCTTGATAAGGCCGGATCGGGCTTTTCACGAATGTCCGGATCGGGCGCGACGTGCTTCGGCCTGTTCGAGACCGGCAATGTCGCCAAGCGCGCGGCGGCCGAGATCCGCGGCCGCCAGCCCGACTGGTTCGTCGCGGCAACGCGCAGCATGGCGTCGGAGGCTGGGCGAGATGGCCAGAATTGACGAGAGCCGTGCCTTCATTCCGGTGCGCATCGCGGTGCTGACTGTTTCCGACACACGCAGTCTGGCCGACGACAAATCCGGCCAGACACTGGCCGATCGCATTACCAAGGCCGGCCACATCCTGGCCGCCCGCGATATCGTCACCGACGACCGCGAAAAAATCCGCGACACCGTTCTGGCGTGGTCGCGGGACAAGGCCGTCGACGTCGTGATCACCACTGGCGGAACCGGTTTTACCGGACGCGATGTGACGCCCGAGGCGCTGGAGCCGATCTTCGAAAAGCGCATGGACGGCTTTTCGGAAGTGTTCCACCGCATTTCCTATGACAAGATCGGCACCTCGACGATCCAGAGCCGGGCGACCGGCGGTGTCGTCAACGCCACTTTCGTCTTCGTGCTGCCGGGCTCGCCCGGCGCCTGCAAGGACGCCTGGGACGGTATCCTCGAGCCACAGCTCGATTACCGGCACATGCCCTGTAACTTCGTCGAGATCATGCCGCGCCTGGACGAACATCTGCGGCGCGGCAAATCGGCGTCGTAAGCAACGCCACGCAGAGCCGTTGCAAAAATCACCCCCGAGAGCGGTGCTGCTGCTTCGGCTGCGCTGGCCAGATTTCGGCGTCGAGCCGCCTGGTCGCCAGCCCGCGCGCTAAGGCCTCGGCGGTGCCGTCATTCTTGGACAGCGACGCCGCCTGTCGCTTGCTGATCACCAGTCCGTCGGCGAGCGCGCGGTTTGCCGAAAAGACCCGGGCCAGGAACGGTGGACGGCTGCCCCGCGCCCGCGAGAACCGGGCCGCCATTGTCTGCCTGGCCGTATGGGCGACGACGGCGTCGATCCAGCCCTCCACCAGCCTCGCACCCGGTTCGAGAAACAGAAGCCAGTCACCCTTGGCCTGGCGGATGCCGGCGGCGATGCCCCCGCTCCCCACATAGTGGCAGCCGGCATGCTCGGCGACGCGATGCGTCTGGTCGCTGGAGCCCGTGTCGCAGACGACAACCTCGCGCACCACGCCCTCGACCGCGCCGCCAATCAGCGTCGACAGCGTACGGGCGAGACCCTCCTCGTTATTGTGCGTTTCAATCAGAACACTGAGCATGGTTAGCCGAATAGCGGAAAGCGTTGGTCGGCGCCAGTTTTTGCAGCGCACCATAGAAAGTTCTTGATTTGTTCTCATCGACAAAATAGGAATAGTTTCATGAGCAGAGCGATTCGACACAACATGGACAGTCCCTGGGAGCGGGCGAAGATGGAACCGATCATGCGCGCCGACATTGCAGCCTTCGGAGCAGGGCGAGCCGAAATGGCCAACGCGATGATCGAGCAGAGCGGCATGCGGGTCCGTCCGGACCGCAACCGCGGCCGGTCGGCAGGCATCAATCCGTCCGGCCGGTTCGAACCTGTCAGCCGGCATGTCTTCGACGACGGCTGGAGTTCGCTGGAGGAACTTCCTCCCTTCAAGACCGAGGTGCAGGTCGAAAAGCCGCGCACCATCATCACCCGCAACGAATCGCCCGACATCTCCTTCGACCGGTCGATCAATCCCTATCGCGGCTGCGAGCACGGTTGCGTCTATTGCTTCGCGCGGCCGACACACTCGTTCATGGGCCTGTCGCCGGGCCTGGACTTCGAATCCAAGCTGTTCGCCAAGCCCGACGCGGCACGCCTGCTCGACAAGGAATTGTCAAAGGATGGCTACCAGCCGCGCACCATCGCCATCGGCACCAACACCGATCCCTACCAGCCGATCGAGAAGCAGTACCGGATCATGCGCGAAATCCTCGAAGTGCTGGAGGCGCGCGGCCACCCGGTCGGCATCGTCACCAAGTCAGCCCTGGTCGTGCGCGACATCGACATTCTGTCGCGCATGGCGGAGCGGGGCTTGGCCAAGGTGGCGCTGTCGGTGACGACGCTTGACCGCATGCTGGCTAGGACGATGGAACCTCGGGCATCGACGCCGACCAAGCGGCTGGAGGCGATCAGGCAGCTTTCGGATGCCGGTATCCCCGCTTCGGTGATGGTGGCGCCGATCATTCCGGGCCTGACCGACCAGGAGATGGAACGCATCCTCGACTCGGCGCACCATGCCGGGGCGCGCGAGGCCGGCTACGTGGTGCTGCGCCTGCCGCTGGAGGTCAGCCCGATCTTCAAGGACTGGCTGCTGCGCCACTATCCCGACCGCTACCGCCACGTCATGTCGCTGGTCCGTTCGATGCGCGACGGCAAGGACTACGATTCGGAATGGGGCAAGCGCATGAAGGGCGCCGGACCCTATGCCTGGCAGATCGGCCGGCGCTTCGAAATCACCGCAAAGCGGCTCGGCCTCAATGCCGAGCGGCGTACGCTGCGGACCGATCAGTTCGTCGCTGCCGGCAAGGACCAGGAGCAGTTGATGCTGCTCTGAACCGAAAATCGCCTCGGCTGTTCATTGCCGCCGTGGCAAAGAAACCCCGTCCGGCCTGCCCCGGCCTGCAGACGGTGCCCTCCCGGTCCGGCGCCCCACCCGACCCGGAGGGACTTGCGGAGAATCGGAGCCGATGCGAACCTCGCCGCAACATGGCTCGCGCGCGTTCTGATTCTCCGCCTCTCTTCGAAATCGTCGAGAAACCCGATTTCTCCTTCGAGACGAAGGCGATGGCCGATGGTTTGTGGCCGGTCGCCGGGATGGACGAAGCCGGTCGCGGCCCGCTCGCGGGTCCCGTGGTCGCGGCGGCAGTGGTGCTCGACCCCGCCAATATTCCCGAGGGTCTCGACGATTCCAAGCGGCTTAGCCACCTGCAGCGCGAAGCGCTTTTCCTGCACATCATCGGCTCCGCTCTCGGCGTCTCGATGGCTTCGATCAGCGCCGAGGGCATCGATGGCAGCAACATCCTCAAGGCGAGCCTCGAAGCGATGCGCCGCGCACTGGTCGGGCTGCCGGTGCAGGCTAAGCTCGCGCTCGCCGATGGGCGCGACGTGCCGCCGGGATTGCCCTGCGAGGGGCGCGCGCTGATCAAGGGCGACCAGCGCTCCCAATCGATCGCCGCAGCCTCGATCGTCGCCAAGGTCATGCGCGACCGCATGATGCGCGGCTGCGGCAATCATCACGGCCGCTACGGCTTCGAAATCCATATGGGCTACGCCACGGTCCGGCACCGCACGGCGATCGAGGCGCATGGGCCAGTGGCTCGGCTGCATCGCACCTCGTTCGCGCCGTTCCGGCTGGGCGGGACTGAAGTGGTTGAGGAAGAGAGCTTGGCCGGGCTGGAGTAGGGCGACGGCAGTGGCAATGCCGATCTTCCCTCGTGGGGGAGATCGGCAGCTTCGACGCTCCGCGCTTTCCCGAACGAAAAAAGCCGCCGGGTTGCCCGGGCGGCTTCATGCCAGCGACCGAAGAACGCTCAGTTCAGCTTGGCTTTCACATCCTGCAGCGCGGACCTGAACAGGTCGGCTCCGGCCTTGGCGTCAACCTTGGCGGCGAGCAATGCGCGTGCCGCCTCGACGGCTATGTCGACGGCGCTGGCGCGCACTTCGGCAACCGCGTCACGCTCGGCTTGTCCGATCTTCTGCTCGGCAAGCGCGGTGCGCCTGGCGACGTAATCCTCGGTCTTCTTGTGGGCGTCGGCAGCCAGCAGTCCGGCCTCGCGCTTGGCGGCCGCTACAATGTCGGCGGCCTCCTGCTCGGCTTCCTTGCGCTTCTTCTTGTATTGGCCGAGCAGTTGCTGGGCTTCGTCGCGCAGCTTGCGGGCCTCGTCGAGTTCACTGCTGATCCTGGCGGCGCGGGCGTCCAGCGCCTTGGCGATCATGCCGGGCACCTTGATGTAGATGGCGATGGCCAGGAAGATGATCAGGGCAATGGTGGCCCAGAGCGTTGCGAGAGATGTAGCGTCCATGATGCGCTCCTCACCGGGCCACGGATTTGACCGCGGCCGCGATCTCGGCCTTGCTGGCCTTGCCGCCAACGAGTGCCTCGACGATCGCCGAAGCGGTATCCTCGGCGATGCTGCCGACTTCCTTCATGGCGTTGGCCTTGATGGAAGAAATGCGTGCCTCGGCCTCGCCAAGCTTCTCATCGAGCGCGGCCTCGATCTTCTTGCGCGCGGCGTCGGCTTCCGCCTTCGCCGCATCGCTGGCCTGCTGACCGATCGAGTTCGCGTTCTTCTTGGCTTCCGCCAGTTCCTGTTCGTAAGCGGCAACGGCGGCGTCGGCCTCGCCCTTCAACTTGGCCGCCTGGTCGAGATCCTGGCTGATGCGGTCGTTGCGGACATCGATGATGCCGCCGACGCGCGGCATCACGACCCGCTTCAGGAACAGGTAGAACAGCCCGAACGTGATCGCCAGCCACAGAAGCTGCGACGGAAACGTCTCCGGATTGAATGGCGGAAACGTGCCGTGCGCTTCGGCAGGCACGCTGGTGCCGGAATGCGTGTCGCCTCCGGTCGCAGCGTGGCTGGTGTCGGCGGCAGGCGCGGACTCTTGCGCGAAGGCAGATGTCACGAACATGGACTATCCCCAGATATCAGGCCCGCCGCTTGCGCGGCCGGCCTGTCCAATCTTCTCAGTACTCAGCCGAACAGGGCCAACAGCGCGATGAGAAGCGAGAAGATGCCCAGAGCTTCGGTCACGGCGAAGCCGAAAATCAGGCGGCCGAACTGGCCGTCGGCGGCCGACGGATTGCGCAGCGCGCCCGAGAGGTAGCTGCCGAAGATGTTGCCCAGGCCAATGCCCGCGCCACCCATGCCCAGGCAAGCGATGCCGGCGCCGATGTACTTTGCTGCTTCTGCGTCCATTTGTTCAACTCCTTTGGATCTGAAAATTCCGTTGCTATTCCATCCGGCGTCGTGCCGGAAACCTGATTAGTGCGAAGGATGGAGGGCGTCGTTGAGATACATGCAGGTCAGCACCGCAAAGACATAGGCCTGCAACAGCGCCACCAGCAATTCGAGCGCCGTCAACGCCACCGCCATGGCCAGCGGCAGAATCGAACCCGCAATGCCGAGCGCACCCAGCGCACTGAGGCTGACCACAAATCCCGAAAAAACCTTCAGCGTGATGTGGCCGGCGAGCATGTTTGCGAACAGACGAACCGAGAGGCTGACCGGGCGCGACACGAAGGAAATCACCTCGATCGGAACGACAAGCACCATCATCAGGAGGGGCACGCCCTTCGGCACGAACAGCTTCAGGAAGCCAAGGCCATGCTTCATGAATCCATAGACGATCACGGTGCCAATCACCATGATGGCCAAACCGAAGGTGACGATGATGTGGCTGGTGATGGTGAAGAAATACGGGAACAGGCCGAGCAGATTGGCGACCAGCACGAACATGAACAGCGAGAACACGAAGGGGAAGAATTTCATGCCCTGCGTGCCGGCGGCATCGCGCAGCATGTTGCCGACGAACTCATAGGCCATTTCGGAGACCGACTGCAGCCGGCCGGGGACCAGGCTGCGGCTCGACGTCGTCAGAAACAGGAAGGCCGCGGCAATGATCACGGTCGCGACCATGAACAGCGCGGAATTGGTGAAGGACAGATCATAGCCGCCGATCTCGATCGGAACCAGCTTGATGATATGGAACTGGTGGATCGGATCGACCTTGTCAGCTGCCACGTTCAAACCCCGTCAATGCCGCGTACGGCTAAATTACCATTGCCGCATGGAAGGCGGCTATTTCCAAATGCCGCCTGAAGGGCGGTCATTTGCTGTCGTCCAGGTCGCGGCGCGACTTCGCACCTTGTCCGAATTCCGCCACAACGCCAGCTGAACGCATGACATTGAGCACGCCGGCGCCAAAGCCAAGCAGCAGGAAAACGATCAGACCCCACGGCGATGTCCCCGCCATACGGTCGATGATCCAGCCGATGCCGGCGCCTACCACCACCCCGGCGATAAACTCGCTGGATAGTTTGATCGCCTGACCGTATCCGGTCACTGGTTTCGCGTCGTCTTTCCCCTCGAGCCGGTTCGGCAGCCTTGTCGCAAGCGATGCTCCAAGTTCACGCCGACGTCGCTCAAGATCGTCGTCGCGGATTTCGGGGTCATGCTGCTTGCCGCGGCCGGTTTCTCCGGTTCCGTCTGGCCTGTTTTTCTCGGCCATCGCAACCCCCCTGCCCGGGCAGACCGTCACCGTCCGTCCGCTTCTAAAGTCGCCGGCAACATAGTTAGAGGGTTTGCGCCCGTCAAGCCACGGAGGGAAGTTCCGCGCTGTGTATTTTAGATAGCAAAATCAAACGGTTACAAAGGTGCGACATCGTGCCCTTTGCGATAGGCGGGATGCGCCGCGCGAATCCCCGCGACAATGGCTCTCCGATCGACCGTGCGACCGCGCGAAAAGACGGGCGGGCGGCGGACCGTTCAGCTCCAGCCACCACCATAGGTCCGGTAAAAGATATGCAGGCCGATCTTGGTCATCTTCTGCATCGTGCGCGCCCAGCCGGGATGGACGTAATTGGCATAGTAGTGGGTCGACGATCCAACTTCCGGAATGAAGATCTTGCCGGCGGTGACGGCCATGCCGACATCCTGAGCGGTCTTGTAGGCGACCGGATTGTCGATGCGCTTCTTCCTGCCGTCGCAGGCGAAGGAGAACTGGCAGCGGTTGAACCAGCTGTCGTTCTGGTAGACGACGCCGCAGATGGAATTGGGATAGGCGGGGTTGCGGACCCGGTTGAGGATCACCTGGGCGACGGCGGCCTGACCGCGCACGGCTTCGCCGCGGGCCTCGAAATAAATGCCGTTGGCCAGGCACTTCTGCTCCGGCTTGGAGAAGACGCTGGCCGGAAGCGGATTCTGGATCCATGAATGGTCGCCCTTGGCCATCGGCGGAATGAAGCGGCCGCTGTTGGGCTCTTCATCCTGAAGCAGGGCTTCAAAGGGCGAAGCCTTGGCATAGTCCGGCGCGGATTGCGCATAGGCGGTCGCCAGCACATCGGGATGGTCGTTGTTGACCAGGGCCGCAAGCATGGCCGGCACGCCGGGATCCGGCTTCTTGTCCTCACGCGCATGGAATGCCGCGGCGATCTGGATTTCCTTGCCTTTGATCCGCGGCTTGGCGAAGGCCATTTTCAGATCGCCGTCCATGCTCGGCCGCATCAGCGAGGAGGTCCGCTGGAAGATCGAGCCGGCATTGAAGTTCTTCGGTGGCGCCACGGGAGAGACCTGGACGATGCGGCCCTTCTTGTCGGCGCGCACGACGCGATCCTCGTCGGGCGACCCGCTGACCTTGCCGCCCTTGCCGCGAAACGAGACGGCGCCGACACCGGGAAGGCGAACACCGGAACCCGAGATCGAGCTGGTGATGTCGGAATCGACGAACGGCATCTCGGCGGCGTGGACCGAACCGGCGACGGATTTCTCGACATAGGAATTCCAGCGCGTGGTCGGCGATTCAAGGCCGGAAACGAGGCTGGTCATGTCTTGGTAGGCAGCGACGGTCGGAAAGCCGATCCAGATACCGAGACCAATGATGAACGGAGACACAAGGCTGCGTTTCTCACCGGCGACGGCCATCAGCCGCTTCAAGACACGTCGATGCACGGAACTCTCTCCAGGAACGCAACTGACCCCACTGGAGAGCAAAATGATGCATTAACCTTGATGGGACGTTAACGAGGTCGGTCAGGTTTTCTCGGTCGGCTAGAGGTCGTGGGTTCGAAGTCGGGCGATTTTGCGGCGGGAGGCTCAGGTCCGCCGCAGGAAGATCGGCCAGGCGACCAGGGCGCAGGCGGCTGCCGACAGCCACACGCCGGGCCATGACCAGAGGTGCAGCAGCCCTGGAATGGCCACCGGAACCAGGAAGAAGCCGACGAAGACAAAGCTGTTGGCAAGGCTGAGTGCGGTTCCGACATGGCCTGCACCGGCAAGCGTGGCAAGCTCGGTATAGGCAACGCCGTGCCAGGCGGAGACCGAGATGCCGGCAACGACAAGCACCAGGGGCAGGACAGCGATCAGGAAAGGTTGGCTGCAAGGCGTTGCGGGAGCGGCCAGAACCAGCAACCAGAGCACCACGAAGGCCAGCGCGCTCAGCGCACTGCACAAGCGAAGAAATTGACGGCGGTTGCCGTGGCGGTCGGTAAAGCGGCCGCTCCAGACGCGCATGACCATGGCGCCGACCTGTACAGCGGCGAGGCTGGCGCTGATCGCCGTCGTGCCAAGCCCGGCAAAGTCGTGCAGGAACACCGATGCGAAAGTGAGGACCGCCACCTGCGGAAAGCAGAGCAGGCCGATGGCGGTCGAGATGCGCCAGACCTCGATGTTGCGCAACGGTGCCGGTCCGGCCACATCAGATGAGACGGCGTCGCCCGCCATCGGCGGTTCGTGCAGCCAACGCCAGGCGAACAGGGCGGAGAGAGCGGATGCCGCCGCCAGAAGCCCGAACACCGCGGCGAAACCGAAAGCCAGGGCAAGCGAAGGCAGGACGAGCGCGCCAAGGCCGCCACCAAGCGGCACCGCCGTCTGCCGGATGCTCATGGCAAAACCACGCTCATTCTGCCGGAACCAGGCCATGATTGCGCGGCCGCTCGAGCCATTGACACTGCCGCCGAGCAATCCCGTGACGAGCAGGCTTGCCGCCAGCAACGTGACATCGGGAATGCTTGAGCTTGTCGGCACGACGAGCATCGCCATCGCAAGCAGCCAGGCCGCCGTTGCACCGAGGCCGATCAGAAGCACGCGGCGATCCCCCCAGCGGTCGGTGAGCAGGCCCCATGGCAGCTCACTGAGCGCAACCCCCAGTCCAAGAAGACCGAGGGCCAGGCCAAGCTCGGCATTGCTCAAATGATAGCCCTGGCGAAGCACGACCGCCGTTGCCGGTATGCCGGAGAAAGTGGCCGAGAAACCGGCATTCGCGGCAACCCCGATGCCAAGAACCTTCCAGCGGTGGTTGGGGCCGAAGGTCCGGCCGGCCGCGGCGATGCCTCGCCCGGATAGCTGGCAATCGTTGCGAATGACGGTGGCAGACATGATTCCATTCCCGTGACGCCGGCCGAGCGGCCTTGACGGGAGGCATATAGCGCCATAGCTTCATCCATAAAATCAGGAATATTTTGATCAATAATCCTGAAAATAGGGATGATCTTATGCGCCGCGTCACCTTCGATCTCGACGTGCTGAGGACTTTCGTCACCGGCATGGAACTGGGAAGTTTTGCGAGGGCAGCTGAGCGGCTTGGCCGCTCGACCTCCGCCGTCAGCGCGCAGCTGAAGAAACTGGAAGAGCAGGCCGATACGCCGATCTTCCGCAAAGCGGGGCGCGGCCTGTCACTGACCGAAGCCGGCGAGACGATGCTCGGCTATGCGCGGCGCCTGATCGAGCTCAATGACGAGGCCGCCCTGGCAATCCGCGACATCGAACTGGAGGGCTGGGTGCGGCTCGGCCTGCAGGAGGATTTCGGCGAGGCCGTGTTGCCGGAAGTGCTCGGTCGCTTCGCTCGCGCCCACCCTAAGGTTCGGATCGAAGCACGGATTGGACGTAGCCACGAATTGGCCGAGCGTGTCCTCTCCGGCAACCTCGACATTGCGCTCGCCTGGCATGATGGTACGACGCTGCCGTATAGCCGGCATGTCGCCGACGTGCAGGCGCGCTGGATCGGCCCGTCGAAACCGATGGAGGCGGGCCCCCACGATGGCGAGGCGCTGCAGCTGGTCGTGTTCGAGGCGCCTTGCCTGCTGCGCACCGTGGCGACCGAGACGCTGGATCGTGCCGGGCGGCCCTGGCGGATGGCGTTCTCCAGCCCCAGCCTTGGCGGCATATGGGCTGCGGTGGCGGCGGGCCTCGGGCTGACGATCCGCACCGATATCGGCCTGCCCGCGAATGTCCGGGCGCTCGCGCCCGGAATGCTAGGACTGCCGCCGCTGCCGAAGATGGCGCTGCATCTGCATCAGAAGGACGCCGAGCTCGATCCGGTCGCGGCGCGGCTGGCCGGCATCCTGCTGCAATCGGCGTTCGAAGCGTTGCCCGAGGGCGCCGAAATGAAAGAGAACCTGCTGAAAGTCGCTTAGCCGCAGCTCTCGGCGGAGGGGGTCGCCGCTCCCTATCGTCAACGCTTCTTCGCGCGGCCGGCGAACGGATTGTCCGAAGTACGCAGCGCGATGCGGATCGGCACGCCCGGCATGTCGAAGGCTTCGCGCAGGCTGTTGGAGAGATAGCGGACATAGCTTTGCGGCATCGCGTCCGGCCGCGAACACTGGACCACGAAGCCCGGCGGCCGGGTCTTGGCCTGGGTGACGTATTTGACCTTCAGCCGGCGCCCGGCGACGGCAGGCGGCGGGTGATGCGTCAGGATGGCTTCAAGCCAGCGGTTGAGCTTGCCGGTCGAAACACGGCTGTTCCAGACCTTGTGCGTCTTCAACACCGCATCCATCAGCTTGTCCAGGCCGCGTCCGGTCTCGGCCGAGACCGGCACGGCCTGGATGCCGCGCGCCTGCGGCAACAGCCGCTCGGTCTTCTCGCGCAGTTCGGCCAACAGTTCCTGCGGGTTGTCGATCAGGTCCCATTTGTTGAAGGCGATCACCGGTGCCCGGCCCTCGCGGATGATCAGATCGGCGATCTGCAGGTCCTGCTTTTCGAAGGGAATGGTGGCGTCGAGTACGATGATGACGATCTCGGCGAAACGGATGGCGCGCAGGCCATCCTGCACCGACATCACTTCCAGCTTTTCGTGGATCCTGGCCTTGCGGCGCATGCCGGCGGTGTCGAACAGTTTGATGCGGCGGCCGCGCCAGTCCCAGTCGACTGAAATGGAATCGCGGGTGATGCCGGCTTCCGGTCCGGTCAGCAGCCGCTCCTCGCCGATCAGCGCGTTGATCAAGGTCGATTTGCCGGCGTTCGGCCGGCCGACGACGGCGATGCGCATCGGCTTGGTGTCGTCATAGGATGGCTCGGCGTCCGGATCGGCGATGTCCTCGCCGATCAGCACCTCGCTGGCGGCGGCCTCTTCGTCGTCTGTATCCTCGTCTTCACCGAAGGCGCGCGCCTCGCCGAGCGCTTCGATCACGGCGTCGCGCAGGTCGGGCATGCCCTGGCCGTGCTCGGCAGAAACCGGGATCGGTTCGCCAAGGCCAAGTTCCCAGGCCTCCAGCATGCCGCCCTGGGCGCCCTTCGCCTCGGCCTTGTTGGCGACCAGCACGACCGGCTTTCCGGATTTTCGCACGATCTCGGCAAAGGTCCTGTCATCCGGCAGCAGGCCGGACTTGGCGTCGATGGTGAAAAAGATCAGATCCGCCTCGCGGATGGCGATTTCGGTCTGCGCGCGCATGCGGCCTGGCAAGGTCGAAGCGCCGGCGTCCTCGAAGCCCGCGGTATCGATGACATCGAAATGCAGATCGTAAAGCTTGGCGGCGTGGACGCGGCGGTCGCGGGTGACGCCCGGCGTGTCGTCGACAAGCGCCAGCTTTCTTCCCACCAGCCGATTGAAAAGCGTCGACTTGCCGACGTTAGGTCTGCCGATGATGGCGACTTTGAATGTCATCCGGCCCTACATCTTCCACGCATGTCGTGGTGCCAAACCGCTGCGCGCCTTGGGCAACGGGTCACGATGCGCTGCCCGACCCGCGGATCAGCTCGGACATCAAGGTCGCCCGCTCGCGCGTGTTGCGCGGGGCGCCATCATCGGCGGCGATCTGGTCGAACAGCTTCAGCGCATCCTGGGTCTTGCCTTCCTTCCAGGCGGCAAGGCCAAGCGCCTCGCGCGCGCTGTGGCGCAGCGTGTTGGTGTCCGATGTCAGCGCCTCGACGCGGCTCGACACGTCGGCGAAGGAGCCATGATCGACGAGCAGGAACGCCGCCCTCAGCCGCGCCATGTCGCGCAGGCCCTGGGGAATGGCGGTGTCGGCGGCGACATCGTCGAAGTCCTTGACGGCGCCAGCGACGTCGCCCTTGTTGGCCTTGACGGTCGCGGCGCGCATGCGGGCGAGCAGCGGATAGGCGCCGTAGCCATCCTTTTCCAGCTGATCGAGCGCGGCCAGCGCGTCATCGTTCTTACCGTCGTTGGCGAGCTTCAGCGCCTGCGAGAAGGCATCGCCGGAGCGATTGGCGCGCGTCTCGTCCCAATAGCGATAGCCGACGAAGGCCGCGGTGCCGAGCACCACAAGCACCGCAATGACAAGCAAGGCCGGGCCAAAACGGTCCCATAGCTTCTGCGCCTGCTCGCGACGCATCTCATCATTGACTTCGCGAATAAAACTGTCGTCGGACATCAATCAAACCATTCCTGCCCCGGGCCGGGGCGGTTCATGAGCCCGCGTTTTAGCGAAATTTTGTCGGCATGGAAGGGGTTCGGCCGGAAAATCGGCTATTCCCGGGGCAAACAAATGTTTGTCCCCGGCAAACAACTGTTTGTCCCCCGGGCAAACCAATGTTTGTCCCCGGGGGCAAACCCACGAAAACCCAATCCCACCGGCGCCACATTTGCGCGATAGCCGGCTTGCCGACCACCCGGAGCCCGTGAATTTGCCGATGCCTTGTTTGTCCCGCGTTGTTTTGTTCTCGCTTGCCTCACTCGCCACCGCCGGCGTGGCCCTGGCCGATCCGCCCGCGCCACCAGCACCGGCAAGGCCGAAGCAGATCGTGATCATCTCCTTCGACAGCGCGCGCGACATCTCGCAGTGGAAGCGCAGCCGGGCGCTGGCCCAGCGCACCGGCGCACATTTCACCTATTTCCTGTCCTGCGTCTTCCTGCTGTCGCCCGACACACGCGGCCAATACACCGCGCCGGGCAAGACGGCGGGCAAATCCAACATCGGCTTCGCCGCCTCCAGGCAGGACGTGGCAGAGCGGCTGGAACAGATCGGCCTCGCCGCCCATGAGGGTCACGACATTGCCAGCCACGCCTGCGGCCATTTCGACGGCAAGGACTGGAGCAAGGCCGACTGGCTGAAAGAGTTCGCCTCCTTCGAGCACATTTTCGAGAACGCCTATGCGATCAACGGCATTGCGCCCGAGCCCGAGGGCTGGCGGGAATTCGCGCGGCATGCGGTGGCGGGTTTCCGGGCGCCGTATCTGTCGACTGGCAAAGCGCTTTACGAGGCACTCCCGGCAGCCGGTTATCGGTTCGACGCCAGCGGCGTTTCAATGGGTCCTGCCCTGCCGCCGACCGTTGGCGGCATCACCCACTTTTCCCTGCCGCAGATTCCGGAAGGGCCGAAATCACGCCCGGTGATCGCCATGGACTACAATCTGTACGTCCGCCATTCCGGCGGCTTCGAGCGGCCGAGCAACGCCGGGGAGTTCGCGGACCGGACCTATCAGGCGTTTCGCGCCGCCTTCGACGCGCAATATCGGGGCAAGCGCGTTCCGCTGGAACTCGGCTTCCACTTCACGCTGATGAATGACGGCGCCTACTGGAATGCGCTGGAGCGTTTTGCC
The DNA here is from genome assembly GCF_020164995.1 of Mesorhizobium sp. CO1-1-11. NCBI lineage: Bacteria > Pseudomonadati > Pseudomonadota > Alphaproteobacteria > Hyphomicrobiales > Phyllobacteriaceae > Mesorhizobium > Mesorhizobium sp. CO1-1-11. The sequence goes on along the minus strand of NZ_JAIUHE010000001.1, from coordinate 364,966 downwards.
GGCGAAGTCTGCGTCAAATCAGATATCGAGTGCATCAGCTTTCGAGATTACATCTCGCGGCAGGATGGCGGCCAGAAGCAGGCGCCGGTTGGCGGCTGAGCCGCCAACCGGCGTTTCGTCAGAGCATCCCTAGGCCGGATCCCCGGCCCCTTGCCTTGCCAGATAGCGCTGGTCGATATCGGGCAACGGCTCGCCTTGCAGCGTCGCCTCGAAGGCGCGCAGGCGTTTGTGCACCGATTGCAGCTCGACGATGGTCGACCATGAGGTAAGCAGGAACTGCAGCGAACCCGTCACCTTGCCGAACGCGTTCGATATCTGGTTCAGCGCGCCGAACGTTATCTTGTGCGCGACCAGCGACGGACCCAGGATCAGCAGCGAGAAAATGTTGTCGGCCTGCAGGTAGGTGTACCGGACGACGTTGAAATAGATGTAGTGGAAATAGAGCCGGAAATAATTGTGCCGCACATTGGCGAACAGCTCGGCGGTGGTGGCGGGTTGCGCCCTGTCCGCATGATCCTCGCCATAGACCAGCTCCTTGCGGTAAGCGGCTTCGACGCGCTGGTTGCGGAACTGCAGGCCGGGAAGCTTCATGCCGGCAATCATCACCGAGATCGTGCCGAACAGACACCAGGCAAGTGCCGCGACCACCAATGGCTGCGGGATCGCGCCGATGATCGGCAGTTCGCTGATATGGGCCTGCAACTGGATCATCACCGGCAGGAAGGCGATCAGGGTCATGATCGACTGGACAAAGCTGGAACCGAGATCCTCCATGATCTGCGAGAACCGCATCGTATCTTCCTGGATGCGCTGCGAAGCGCCCTCGATATGGCGCAGCCTGCTCCAGTTCTCGATAAAGTAGTTGTTCATGGCTGTGCGCCAGCGGAAGATCCAATGGCTGACGATAAAGGCGTTGACCACCTGCACGTTCATGCCGACCAGGGCCAGCCATGAGAAGTCGGCCAATCCGGTGTAGAACTCGGCGTTCGTCGACTTTCCGGTCCCCGACATCAGCCCCTGTACATAGTCGAAGAACGGGCCGTACCACGCGTTGACGGCGACGCTTACCTGCACGTTGAAATAGATGAAGAACAGGATGACCGCCGTCATCAGGATCGACCAGCGCTGCCATGGGTGCGGCGAATACCAACTCCAGAACGCGTAGAAGATGGCCACGCAAAGCGTGAAGTAGATATAAAACCAGAGGAATGGCTTCGATACGAGAATGGCGATGCCGATGATGGGTGGCGCTCCGGGAGCAGCAGGCGGCATGCCGAAAACCGCTCCCAATTGCTCCCCGCCGAAAAACCAGAACAGGATTGCCGCAAGGCTCCAGATGGCGGCCGAAGAGAAGAACAGCTTCGGCTGCGGGAAGAAGGATACGAACACTGTGGCGAATTCCTCGATCGATGCGCAAATCAGCAGGTTTGAGCCGGCATAAGGTCACACATTAGGGGGAAAGAAAATGCCTGCCCAATGCCGGTGCAGAGCAAGACCACAAATCATGGCGATTTTGGCGCAGCCGACCATGTGACGGCGCCGGAGACGACCAGGACGGCCGCGGCGACGATCGAGGCGAGGAAGAAATCGCCCGATGCCTGCGCCAAAAGCCCGGCCGCGATCGGGCCGATGATCTGGCCAAGGCCGAAGGAGGCGGTCATCAGGGCAAAGATGCGCCGGGGCGACGCTGGGGCCTGCTGCCTGGCGGCCTGCAGGCCAAGCGCCGTGATGGCAATGAACGTGCCGCCGAGCAGCACGCCGCCAAGTAGCGGCCCCATGCGGCCGCCGGTGGCGACGCTCGCCGTAACGCCGACAACTTCGACGAAGCATCCCAAGGCATAGGCGGCATAAAGCCCGATCCGCGCCGCTATCTTCTGCCACAGCCAGACCGAAGGGAAACCGGCAAGGCCGGCAACCATCCACACCACGGCCTCGAAGACGCGGCTGCCGCCGCCTTGGCGGACGATGGCGACGAGGAAGGTCGCCGTCACCACATAGCCAAAACCGAACAGGCCATAGGCGACGATCACCTTCATCAGCGACCGATCCTTCGGCAGCGCCGGTTCACGGCGGACCTCGCCATTGATGAGCGGACCCTGGTTCACCAGCAGCGCCACGGCGACGAAGCCGCCAGCCGAAATCGCCCCCGACCACAGCCAGCCCTGCGCCCAGCCGGCATGCTCGGTGACCAGCACCGCCATCATCGCCGCCGATATCGCTATGCCGAGGCCGACGCCGCCGAAATGCCAGGCCTGCAGGTCGCCGCGCCCGGCGGCCGCGATATGGCTGAAAACGATGCTGGCCATGAACACCATGACGAAAGCGCTCGCCAGACCGGCCAGAAAACGAATGGCGACGAAGGCGGCCATAGCGTCGGTCAGCCCCATCGAGGCGGCCAGCACGGCGCTGGCACCGAGGGCGCCCAGCATCAGCAAACGCTCGCGTCCATGTGCCCAGCTGCCCGCCGCCGCCAACGCGCCAACGAGATAGCCTAGATAATTCGCCGAGGCGATCCAGCCGGCATTGGCCGGCGACAGATGCAGTTCCTCCATCATGCCAGGCAGGATCGGCGTGTAGACGAAGCGGCCGATGCCCATGGCAACTGCCATGGCGATCATGCCGGCGAAGGCGTAACGCAGCGCTGTCGATTGGGGCGAAGTCATTGCAGTGCACAATAGATGTGCGAGCGGGTGAAACAATCCGCCTCGTGTTGGGCCAGTGCCCGGATCGCGATCGCGCGCTCAGCAGCGATCGCCGAAACCGGCGCTCGGTGAAATGGTCTCATACGCGGTCCGGCGCGCCGTCAACCGGAACGGCACATCACCGAGTTCGCGCTCCGACATTACATCCAGCGCGGGATGGGCAAGCGGATCGGTCAGCCAGCTCAGCGTATCGAAGTCGCAGCGCGTGTCATCCGGCGAAGTGGCCGCCACCAGGGCCTTCAGCAACATGCTCAGCATTTCCGGCTCCATGGGGCCTGTTTCCACCGACAAGGTCTGCCGTTTCGATATCGCTTTCAATTGAGATTTCGGCCGGATCGGTTTAGAAAATCTCAAATGGCCATGCTCAACCGCGTTCACCTCAACGGCCTTCGCGCCGTGGAAACCGTCGCCCGTCTCGGCTCGCTCGCCGCCGCCGCCGGCGAACTCAATGTTTCCGTCAGCGCCGTAAGCCAGCAGATCAGCCGCACCGAAAAACAGCTCGGCCAGGCACTGTTCGAGCGCACGACAAGCGGCCTCGTACTGACCGAATTCGGCGCCGTCTTCGCGGCCCGCCTTGGCGCTGGATTTCGCGAGCTTGCCCAGGCCGTGGCACTGGCCGACGAAGCCAGCCAGTGCACATTGGTCGTTTCGGCGGCACCGGCCTTTGCCTCTAAATGGCTGCTGCCACGGTTGGCGCGGCACTTCGACCGGCATCCCAACGTGCTGCTGCGTATCGACGCTTCAGTGCGGCTGGCCAATCTCGATCACTCGGACGTCGACGTTGCCATCCGGCTTGGCGACGGCAAATGGCCGGGTGGAAAGGCGGAGCTGCTCTTGGCGCAGGAAGTCTTCCCGGTCTGCGCGCCCGGGATTGCCAGAAAACTAACGTCGATCGGCGACCTCGCCCAGACCTGCGCCATCACCGACGAGCGGGCGATGATCAACTGGGAAAGCTGGTTCGCGGCCGCCGGCGTTCAACCCGTTACCTTCCAGAAAGGCGCGAGCTTCACCGACCCGATGCTGTGCCTGGAATCGGCGATCGCCGGCCATGGCGTTATGCTCGGCTGGCAATTGCTTACGGCCGATGCACTGGCCGACGAGCGCCTGGTGGCGCCGTTCGGAATCCGCGCCCAGAGCGGCCTCGGCTATTGGCTGGTGACCTCCGCCACCAAGGCCGAGAGCCGCAAGGTCCGGGACTTCATGATCTGGATCAAGGAAGAGATCGCGGCGACGATGGCGCGGTTCGGATCGTCGGTCGCGGAGCCCAGCGGCACGATCGCGGTGGAAAGCACCGCGGCACCGGTCTATGTTCAATCGGACATCCCAAGACGACAGGCAGGATCATGACCACACATTCGCGCGGCGTTTCCGCAACGATCGACCCGGTGAAGCTCGACAGGCTGGCGGAAGTCGCCATCAAGGTGGGGCTGCAATTGCAGCCCGGACAGGACCTGGTGCTGACATCGTCGATCGCGGCCCTGCCGCTGACCAGGCGCATCGTCGAACACGCCTACAAGGCCGGTGCCGGGCTGGTGACGCCGATCTTCAACGATGACGAGATGACGCTGGCGCGCTACCGCTTCGGCGCCGATGCTGGCTTCGACCATGCCGCCGGCTGGCTCTACGAAGGCATGGCGAAGGCCTTCTCCAACAACGCAGCCCGGCTTGCCGTGCGCGGCGAGGATCCGTCGCTCCTGTCGGCGCAGGATCCGGCGAAGGTGGCGCGCGCCAACAAGGCCAATTCGATGGCCTACCAGCCGGCGCTGGAGAAGATCACCGGCTTCGACATCAACTGGAACATCGTCGCCTATCCGGATCTGGCCTGGGCCAGGCAGGTTTTCCCCGGCGATGCCGACGACGTGGCGGTGGCGAAGCTCGCCGACGCCATCTTCGCCGCCTCGCGGGTGGATGTGGAAGACCCGATCGGCAACTGGACGGCGCATAATGCGGCGCTGCGCGGCCGCACCGAATGGCTCAACGGCCATGATTTCCATGCCCTGCATTTCGCTGGACCGGGCACCGACCTGACGGTCGGGCTGGCGGATGGCCATGAGTGGATGGGCGGCGCCTCGACCGCCAAGAACGGCATCACCTGCAATCCCAACATCCCGACCGAGGAAGTTTTCACCACTCCGCATGCGCGGCGCGTCGAGGGCCATGTCTCCTCGACCAAGCCGCTGTCCTACCAAGGCACGCTGATCGACGACATCTCGGTGCGCTTCGAGAGCGGCAGGATCGTCGAGGCCAAGGCGTCGAAAGGTGAGGACGTGCTGAAGAAGGTGCTCGACACCGACGAGGGCGCGCGTCGGCTGGGCGAAGTGGCGCTGGTACCGCATTCCTCGCCGATCTCGGCCAGCGGCCTGTTGTTCTTCAACACGCTGTTCGACGAAAACGCGGCCTGCCACATCGCGCTCGGCCAATGCTATTCGAAATGCTTCGTCGACGGCGCCTCGCTCAGCCCTGACGAAATCGCGGCGCGCGGCGGCAACAAGAGCTTCATCCATATCGACTGGATGATCGGGTCGGACAAGATCGACATTGACGGCGTCGCCAAGGATGGCAGCCGCGTGCCGGTGATGCGCAAGGGCGAGTGGGCCTGAGGGGTTCGGCGTAGGGAGGTCGAATGGCTTTCGACCTGATGGTCAAGCGGATTTACGAACCGCCCGCTGCCGATGACGGGCAGCGGGTGTTGGTTGATCGCATCTGGCCGCGCGGCGTCAGCAGGGAGCATGCCGCGCTGGCACTGTGGCTGAAGGAGATCGCGCCGAGCGACGAGTTGCGGAAGTGGTTCGGGCACGAGCCGGCACGTTGGGTGGAATTTCGGAAGCGGTACGGGGCTGAGCTCGACGGGAATGGTGAGGCGGTTGCGCAGCTGCGCGGCTTGCTTGGCGAGGGCAAGGTAACGCTGCTCTATGGCGCGCATGACGAGGCGCACAATAATGCGGTGGCGCTGGCGGAGTATTTGAGCGCGAGTTGAGGCGCTCGGACCTTCGCAAACAGGCGGGACAGCGCCCCCCTGTCCTGCGGGACATCTCCCCCACCAGGGTGGAGATCGGACGGCGCGACGCTTCCGCCTACTTCCCCACCGTCTGCTCATAAACCTCCGGCTTGAAGCCAACCACCACCCGATCGCCGACCTCAAGCACCGGCCGCTTGATCATCGTCGGCTTGGCCAGCATCAGCGCTTTCGCCTTCTTCTCGTCGAGGCCTTGCCTGTCCGCCTCCGGCAGTTCGCGAAACGTCGTGCTGCCCTTGTTGAGCAGCTTTTCCCAACCGACCTTGCCGACCCAGCCATTCAGCTTGCCCGCCTCGATCCCTTCTGCCCGATAGTCGTGGAAACGATAGGGAAGATCATGGCTCTCCAGCCAGACGCGCGCCTTCTTGATCGTGTCGCAATTGGTGATGCCGTACATGGTGATCGTCAAAGTGCTCTTCCCTTGGGCTGACAGTCGAATCCGTTTCGCAGCCTAAAACCGCCCTTCCCGCTTGGCCAGCAGCTTGGTCAGCGTTGCCGGAAATTTGGCGCTTGCCAACACTAAGGAAATTACCTAAGTGTTTCTAGTCGCTTTTTGACGACCCGGGACCGATCGATGACCAGCCTCCAGAGTGCAAATCCAAGCCTCCCGCCGATCGACGGCATTTTTCGCGCGCTTGCCGACCCGACGCGACGGCGCGTGGTGGAGCGGCTGAACAGGAGCCCTGCTTCGGTCAGCGAACTGGCCCAGCCTTTCGATATGGCCCTGCCATCCTTCATCGACCATCTCAAGATTCTCGAAGGCTGCGGGCTGGTTCGTTCGCAAAAGACCGGACGGGTCAGGACTTACGAGCTTGCGCCTGAACCGTTGAAGCTCGCCGAAAGCTGGCTGGCCGAACAGCGTACAGTTTGGGAACGCCGCCTCGACCGGTTCGATGCCTATGTCATGACCCTCAAGGAGCAGGAAAAATGAGTTATTCCTTCGAGCCCGATCCCCGGCTGGACCTGACGCTGGAGCGCGTAATCGATGCGCCGCGCGAATTGCTTTGGCGAGCCTGGACGACACCTGAGCATGTCAGGCAGTGGTTCACGCCGAAGCCATGGCTGATCACCGACTGCGAGATCGACCTCAGACCGGGCGGCCTGTTTCGGACACGCATGCAGTCGCCCGACGGCAAGGAGGTCAGTGACCGCCACTGCTGCTATCTGGAAATCGTGCCCAACGAGCGGCTGGTGTGGACGGATGCGCTGCTGCCCGGCTATCGACCCTCGGGGGAGCCTTTCATCACCGCGGTCATTTCGCTCCATCCGGATGGCCAGGGTACGCGCTATGCCGCTACAGCCATTCACCGTGACCAAGCCACCCGCGACAACCATGAAGAGATGGGTTTCTTCGACGGCTGGGGCACGGTGGCCGATCAACTTGCGCAGTATGTGAAGACGATTTGAACGCCCCCAGCGGCCAGAGGATCCTCTGGCCGCCGTGCTCATTTTCAACCTTGCCGCAAAGAGAGCAAAGCTAGGAAGGCCCGATTTCCGGCCTCAGTAGTAAAAGCGCTCTTCGGTGATCTTGCCGTTCTTGACCGTGTACAGGCCAACCTCATCCATGGTGACACGCTCGCCGGTGGCCTTGGGCGTTATGTCAAAGGTGAAGCGCACCGCGAATTGATCGCCGTTGACATAAGGGCCCTCGACCGAGCCGCCATGCACTTCGTGGTTCTCTTGCCACCACTGGCTTTTCTGCCTGAGGGCCTCCTTGCCGTGACTGACGGCCATCGGTCCCTCCATCGCTTCGTAGCTGGCGATATCGTCGGCATTGTATTTTTCGGCAGCACCTTCGTTGTTGCCCTGCTTGAGAAGTTCGGTGAACTCCTTGGCGATTTCCGTGACGGTCATTTTTGTTCCTCCTGTTCAGACGCATTGCAAGTAGGGAACCGCTTGCGGACCTGCCATCGCGGACAGGTCGATAGCTGACATGACCCTGTCAGGATGGGGTGTCGCGCGAACCAGCGGCCCCTTCGTTACATCGCAATCAGCGGCCAACGTTCCAGAAAATCATATTGCGTCAGCCCGCGCAGGCTGTGCACGAGAATGAACTCCCGCGCCACGAAGCTGATCGGCTCGATCGGCAGTTGTGGGATAAGTTTCTGGTCATAGGCAAGGGTCAGATGAGGGACGAACCCGTCTGACGCCTTGAGGCCTTGACGCAGCATTTCGGCGCCGAGATTCCCGCTCAGTTCACAAACCGGTCCGTCATCGGCCACAAGCACGAAGGGGTGCTTGGCCGGTCGGCCTCTTGTCGCCGGACGGCCAGGAAAGCTCCTGGCGTGGCGAAAGGTGATCTCAAAAGCAGGCATCACGACGCGCTGCCCCGATCGGGTGGCCGCAAAGATGATTTTCGACCGCAGCCGCTTGTAGTCCCCGACATGCTGCTGGCTGACATGAAAACGCTCCGGTATCAGCGGTGAGCCGGCTATGCCAAATTTGTGGCATAGTCGGCTTTGACAATCAGCAAACCTAGAATAATCCCCTGCCTGCAGAAACACGCCGAAGAAGACACGATCCGGTTTTTTGGGCCGCCTTGGCGGTTCTGGAATTCCGAAATCTAGTTCGTCTTGGTACATTACCTATACGCTCGCCAAGGAACACCTATACGCTCGCCAAGGAACGCCTCCGTTCTGTTCTGGCGCCCAGAACAGAACACGAACAATTCTCTGAGTCAAGTTCGAGTAACCGGACCCTAAGCCCGGTGATGTCCTTGACATCCGGACATCGTGGATGACCCAGTCGGCATATTCGCGGCCACCGCTCGACTGCTTGGATGGGATAGACCTTTGAATGAAATCCGGCGAAAGTGCCGCGCCGACCGGGCCAGCATTTTCGATTCAACGAGGAACCCAACTCATGACCAACCCGACACATCTGCCCGCTGAAGGCTTGTTTGTCGGCCGCGCCAGGAGCGGCGATGCCTCGCACCCCCTGGTCGTCACGGTGCGCGACGGCACCGTCTTCGACATCACATCCAGCGCGGCGCCCACCGTGCGTGACGTCTGCGAATTGGCCGACCCGGCCGGCCATGTGCGCTCGGCCACGGGCAAGCCGATCGGTTCACTCGACGATATCGCGTCCAACAGTTTCGAAGCCACGCGCGACCGGGCAAAACCCTTTCTGCTGTCGCCGGTCGACCTGCAGGCGATCAAGGCTTCCGGCGTCACCTTCGTGGTCAGCCTGCTCGAACGGGTGATCGAGGAACAGGCGCGTGGCTCGGCCGACAAGGCCGACGCCATCCGCGCCGACATTGCGGGCCTGATCGGCCATGATCTTTCGAAGCTCAAGCCCGGTTCGCCAGAGGCGATGGAGATCAAGGCCAAGCTGATTTCGCGCGGCGCCTGGTCGCAATATCTGGAAGTGGGCATCGGCCCCGATGCCGAGATCTTCACCAAGTGCCAGCCGATGGCCTCGGTCGGCTTCGGCGCCGATGTCGGCCTGCATCCGGTGTCGACCTGGAACAATCCGGAGCCGGAGATCGCCATGATCGCCGCATCGAGCGGCAGGATCGTCGGCGCCACCATCGGCAACGACGTCAATCTGCGCGACGTCGAGGGGCGTTCGGCGCTGCTGCTCGGCAAGGCCAAGGACAACAACGCCTCGGCCTCGCTTGGCCCCTTCATCCGGCTGTTCGACGACACGTTCTCCATCGCCGACGTGAAGCAGGCCGTCGTGCGCCTGAAGGTCGAGGGCGAGGACGGGTTTTCGCTGGAGGGGGCGAGCTCGATGGCCGAGATCAGCCGCTCGCCGGAGGAGCTGGTTGCCGCGGCCATGGGCCCGCACCACCAGTATCCGGACGGGCTGGCGCTCTATCTCGGCACCATGTTCGTGCCGTCGAAGGATCGCGGCGAAAAGGGCAAGGGGTTCACGCACAAGGTCGGCGACATCGTCACCATCTCGTCGGAGAAATTCGGCGCGCTGGTCAACCGCGTGCGGCTGTCGCCCGATTGCCCGCACTGGACCTACGGCGCCAGCCATTTGATGCGCGACCTCGCCAAGGCCGGCCTGCTCTAAGCGGCTTTTGGGGGCTTTCCCCCTCCCGTGACCGCCCGGACATGATCGGGATAGTCCGCCCGGCTGAGCTCTCTGTGACAATCATCCGACTGCCCGGGAAAAATCATCCAGACTGATGCGATCTGATGGGGTTGCTGATGGCGCCGCGTCAGGCGCCAACTACATCTGCAGAGGGAGGCTTGCCATTCGCCGAAAAAGGGAATGCTCTTAGGTATCCGAGCGGCGCTGGCAAAAAGACGCAATCCGGCTGAAGCCGGAACAAGGGACGGATCATCTTCAACCGGGAGGAAATCAAATGCTGACGAGACTAAGACTTGTGCTCTACGGCCTGCTGATCGCGCTGACGATCATTCCGGCAGCCGCGCAGGCCAAGACGTTCTACTGGATTTCACATGGCGGGCCGGCCGACCCGGTCTGGACCTACTTCCTCGCCGGCGCCAAGCAATGGGCCAAGGACACCGGCAACACCGTCAACACGTCGTTCCACAATGGCGACGTCGCTTCGCAGCAGGAGGCGGTCCGTGCCGCCCTCTCGGCCAAGGCCGACGGCATCGTCACCACCAGCCCCGATCCGGGCAGCCTGGTCGAGATCGTCAAGGAAGCGCGCGCGGCCAACGTCCCGATCATCAACTTCAACACGCCCGATCCCAAGGCCAATTTCAACGCCTATGTCGGCGGCGACAACGTCACTTTCGGCAAGCACTGGGCGCAATATCTGGTCGACAAAGGCCTGGTGAAGAAGGGCGACTTCGTCTGGATGCCGGTCGAGATCCCCGGCGCCACCTACGGCGTGCAGGAAGAAGAAGGCATCAAGAGCGTCTTCGGACCGCTCGGCATCACCTATGAAGTGACCGAAGCGACGCTCGACCAGGCCGAGGTGATCAACCGCATGGTCGACTACCTCACCGCCCACAAGGGCAAGGTCAACGCCATCATCGGCCTGGGCGACCTCGTAACCGGTTCGATCAAGCGCGTGTTCGACCAGGTCGGCGTCAAGCCGGGCGAAATTCCGGTGGTCGGCTGGGGCAACTCGCTCGACACCACCCAGGAAGTGCTGAACGGCTATGTCAATGCCGGCCAGTGGCAGGATCCGCAGGCGACCAGCTATGTGGCGCTGTCGCTCGCCAACATGGCGGCCAGCGGCATTCCTCCGGGCTTCAACGTCATCACCGGCGCGCTCTATGAGAAGGACACCGCGGCGGTCTACGACAAGATCCTGTCCGGCAAATAATCCGCGATCCCCTGGCGCCGCGCGTTTTCGCACGGCGCCAGATATCTTCCTGCGCCGTGGCATGCCACCCGATGCGGTGGAGCTCGCGGCCCGTCCCAACCATGTCGCGGGTTCCCAGTGGAAAATCATTCGCTCATCCAACGCCTGATCGCGCGGCCGGAATTCGGACCTTTCATTCTGCTCATCGTGGAGATCGCCGTTTTCTGGGGTTTCAACCACGACTTCCTGTCGCCGCAGAACATCTCCAACACGCTGGCCTTCACGGTCGAGCTCGGCCTGATCGCGCTGGCGATGACGCTGTTGATGACTTCGGGCGAATTCGACCTCTCCGTCGGGTCCCTGTTCGGCTTCTCGCCCGTGCTGATGTGGACGCTGTTCAATGCCGGCGTCACCTCGCTGGAAATGGGCTTCCTTGTCGCGCTGGTGGTTGCCGCCTTGATCGGCCTGGTCAATGGCTGGTTCGTCACGCAGCTCAAGATCCCGTCCTTCCTGGTGACGCTCGGCATGCTGCTGGTGGTGCGCGGCAGCGCGCTTTTCATCACCGACGGGTTTCCGCAGCGCACCTGGAGTGCCGAAGGCAGCTGGCTGGCGGAGGCTCTGGTCGGCGACTTCTTCATCGGGCCGTTCCGCATCTACATGTCGCTGTTCTGGTTCATCGCCGCGGCGATCGCGCTCGGCTTTGTCCTGACGCAAAGCCGGACAGGCAACTGGATCCAGGCGGCGGGCGGCAATCCCAACGCGGCGCGTGCCCGCGGCGTCAATGTCAATCGCGTCAAGGTCGGCCTGTTCGTCCTGTCGTCGGTCATGGCCTCGCTTGCCGGCGTCATCTCCTCGCTGCGCACATCCGCCGCCAACCCCAACAGCGGCACCGGCTACGAGCTCGAGGTGATCGCCATGGTGGTGATCGGCGGCACCGCACTCACCGGCGGGCGCGGCACCATCATCGGCACCGTGCTCGGCATCCTGATCCTGCGCGTGATGCGCAACGGCATCGTGCTGATCGGCGTGCCCGGCCTTGCCTACAACATCTTCATCGGCGCGATCATCCTTGGCATGATGGCGCTGCATTCATGGCTGGAACGCCGGCACCAGGCGGGGACTTGAACCATGGCCGAGCCATTGATCCGCATGCACAACATCCGCAAGTCCTATGGCCGCGTGCAGGCGCTGGTGGACGCCAATTTCCATGTCAACGAGCGTGAGATCGTCGGCCTTCTGGGCGACAATGGCGCCGGCAAATCGACGCTGATCAAGGTTCTCTCCGGCGCGGTGCCGCTGACCAGCGGCGATATTTTCATCCGCGGCAAGAAGGTCACCTTGCGCGATACCAGCGACGCCATCGCCCACGGCATCGAGACTATCTACCAGGACTCCGCCCTGGTCACGCAATTGTCGATCGCGCGCAACCTGTTCCTGGGTCGAGAACCGATCAAGCCGCCGCGCTTCCTCAACCGCATGGACCAGGACGCCATGAACACGGTTGCGCGCGATCTGCTCAAACAGGTCGGAATCTCCAAGAACATCCCGCCGACGACACCGATCGGCTCGCTCTCCGGCGGCGAGCGGCAGGCGGTCGCGATCGCGCGCGCCATGCATTTCGACAGCGACCTGATCATCCTCGACGAGCCGACCAACAATCTCGGCGTGGCGGAGACCCAAGGCGTGCTCAGCTTCGTGCGCAACGCCCGCGATTCCGGCCACTCCTGCATCTTCATCGCGCACAACATCCACCATGTCTTCCAGGTGGTCGACCGCATCGTCGTCATGCGCAGGGGCAAGGTGGTCGCCGACGACATCGATCCGAAGACGACAACCGTGACGGAAGTCGAGCGCATCATCACCGGCATGTCGGACAAGGACATCCGCGACGCCCTCGCCGACGGCAAGCCGGCGCACTGAGGACGTACGAAGCGACGTGTAGGGTTGCGGCATGAAGGCTACCGTCTCCGACATCGCCAGGAACTGCGGGCTGTCGACCGCGACGGTCGACAGGGTGCTCAACAACCGGCCCGGAGCGAGTGCCGCCAACCGGCAACGCGTCATGGAGGCCGCCAAGCAGCTCGGCTATCTGCCGGTCGCCGACCAGGTGACGCTTCCCTCGAGGCCCGCAAACCTGGAATTCTTCCTGCCGATCGGCTCGAACGACTTCATGCACGACCTGGCAAAGCACATCGAGGACTACGCCTCGCGCCTGCCGCTGGTGGCGTCCTGCCGGATTCACAATCTCGCCGGTATCTCGCCCAATGCCTTGCAGACCGCGGTCGAAAAGCTGTCGCTGCGCGCCAACGGCGTCGGTGTCATCGCGGTCGATCATCCCAGGACGCGCAACATCCTGCGCGACATGGTCGAGGCCGGTATCCGGCTGGTGACGCTGGTGTCCGATATTCCGGCCGCTCCCCGCTCGGCCTATGTCGGCATCGACAACCGCGTGGCGGGACGGACGGCGGCACTTTTGATGGGACGCTTTCTCGGCGGCCGCGAGGGGCAGCTGGCGATGGTCGTCGGTTCGCGTTCCTATCGCGGCCATGAAGAGCGCGAGATGGGCTTCCGCTCCGTGCTTGGCGAGGAGTTTCCCAACCTCACCGTCAGCAGCGCCGTCGAGATCAATGACGAGCCCGACGCCAGCTATGCCGCAACCATGAAAGCGTTGCGCAACGAGCCGGAACTGCTCGGCATCTATTGTGTCGGCGCCGGGCGCTCCGGCATTGCCAAGGCGATCCGGGAAACCAGGCCCAACCGCAAGCCGGTCTTCATCTGCCACGACCTGACCAGGGAGACACGCGGCTACCTCGTCGACGACCTCGCCGACGTCGTCATCGACCAGAACGCCAGGCTGATCGCGGAGCAGTCGGTGATCCAACTGCTCGGCTCGATCGCATCATCGGCGCCCTATCTCACCCGCAAATTCATCGAGCCGCGACTGATCTTCCGGGAAAACGTACCCGTGCAGTGAGATCCCGCATCTCCTGGGGAACCTGACCGCCCCTGCAAATCTGCACAGCAGCTATGCACAATTCATTGTTGCCGAATCATTGGGCAACTCGTACGTTCTGGTTGTCGGCCATCTACTCCTCCCAGATGCGATGCCGACGCTGAATGGGGTGCACCTCCTCCCGCGCCACATTCGAAATCGAGCCCGCTGCCACCTCCTCCCGGCAGCGGGCTTTTTTCGTTCAGTCAACGGGAAATAGCGTGCTGCCTATAGGGCAGCAGACATCGTTTCGGTCACGCGACCGCAAAATCACCAGCAGCCACGGCAATACTTAACCGGCGGCAGTGCCCCGGAAGGAAACGATCAGTCCTTCAGCCATCCGCACGAACTGCGTGCTCGGGCCCTCGGCACCGACGGTCTGCACACTGACCCGCGCACCTTCAAACAGCAGCGACAGCGTATCGGCGAGAAGCTCGGCCTGGCCGATGCCGGCATCCCGGCAGAGCCCGACCAGGCGTTCGCGCTGGGCTTCCTTGAGTTCCTTGATGACGCGCCTTGCCGGATGATCGGGTTCGGTCAGCTCGGCGGCGGCGTTGGCCATGTCGCAGCCACGGCCGTCGGTGTTGAGCATGGCGGCGGCCTTGCGAACCCAGGCATGAAGTTGAGCGAGTTTGTCACCCGGATGCTCGGCCTCGAACGTTTCCCACATCGCGCCAGCTTTCAGTGCGTTGGCGCGCAGGCATTCGACGATCAGTTCGTCCTTGGATTCGAAGTGACGATAGAGCGTCATCTTGTTCGTGCCGGCAGCCTCGGTGATGGCGTCGACGCCGACGCCCTTGATGCCGTGCTTGTGGAACATGTCACGCGCCGTCTCCAGAATCCGATCCCGGGGACGAGAGCGCTCCACGACGCCGTCTGTCATCATGATCTCCTTTCGTTTCCAAAAAACCCTCGGCCACCTCTTGACTAGGGTGTTACCGGTCTGTAACTTCCAGAATGTTACTTACTGGTAACACCTATATCGTCCGTCGTCAATAACAAGGTCGTGAACTGGTCCTACCAGATCGAGATGGACGAAAAGATTGCCAATCATGCGGCCTCGGCCGGTGAAGAGATGAAAAACGGTTCGTGAGCACGGGCTGCGAATCGACAGACAAGGAGCCGGCCAATGCCACAGCGCCGCGATCTTACCATAGATGAGGCCGTCCGGGATCCGATGATCCGGCTGGTCATGAAGGCAGACGGGGTCGACCCCCGCGCGTTCGAGAACATGTTGCGTTCGCTTGCCGATGGGCAGCGTCGCGAGGTGCCGTTGCTGCGTTCACGGGAAGGGTCCCGGGACGGGCGCGGGCAGTTGTCCAGGGTCGCCAGCGCCTTCGGGCGGGCAAGAGCGGCCGGAGAGGCGTGCGTGTCGTGGTAAACTTCTTCATCCATCGTCCGATCTTCGCCTCGGCGATCGCCATCATCATGGTCCTCGCCGGCACGATTTGTTATTTCCTGCTGCCCGTCTCGCAGTTTCCGGACATCACACCGCCGCAAGTCGTCGTCAGCGCCCACTATCCGGGCGCCAGCGCGCAAGTGGTGGCAGACACGGTGACGACGCCGCTGGAGCAGCAGATCAACGGCGTGCAAGGCATGACCTACATGTCCTCGACGAGCTCCAATGACGGCTCGTCGACCATCACCATCACCTTCGATGTCGGTTATTCCCTGAGCACGGCCGCCGTCGACGTCCAGAACCGCGTCTCGCAGGCCGCCTCGTCGCTGCCGGCGATCGTCAACCAGGGCGGCGTGACGATCAAGAAGCAGAACCCGAACTTCGTGCTCATCGTCAACCTGACCTCGCCCGACCATTCGGTCGATCCGGTGGCGCTCTCCAACCTTGCCTATCTGCAGGTGGTGGATCCGCTGAAGCGGCTGCCTGGTGTCGGCGACGTGCAGATTTTCGGCGAACGGCGTTATTCGATGCGCGTCTGGCTCGATCCGGACAAGCTCGCCAATCTCGGCATCACCGCGGTCGATGTGCAAAATGCCATCGCCGAACAGAACGTCCAGGTGGCGGCCGGCAAGATCGGCCAGTC
Organism: Mesorhizobium sp. CO1-1-11; assembly: GCF_020164995.1. Taxonomy (NCBI): domain Bacteria; kingdom Pseudomonadati; phylum Pseudomonadota; class Alphaproteobacteria; order Hyphomicrobiales; family Phyllobacteriaceae; genus Mesorhizobium; species Mesorhizobium sp. CO1-1-11. Next base: position 348,984 of record NZ_JAIUHE010000001.1, on the reverse strand, counting down.
GCCGGCGCCCGCCGGCACCGCCTTCGAGATGCAGGTCAACGCCGTCGGCCGGTTGAGCGACCCGAAGGAATTCGGCGACATCGTCGTGCGTGCCAACACCGACACCGGCTCGCTGGTGCGGCTGCGCGACGTCGCCCGTATCGAGCTTGGTGCCCTGCAATATTCGTCCTCGGCCTTTTTCGGCAAGGACCCGACCGTGGTGCTCGCCGTCTATCAGATGCCCGGCTCCAACGCGCTCGATCTGCAGCAGCGCGTCAAGGACAAGATGCAGGAACTGTCGGCCCGTTTTCCCAAGGGCGTCGACTATGCGATGCACTACGATACGACGCGCTTCGTCTCGGCCTCGATGCATGACGTGCTGATCACGCTTGGCGAAGCCCTGGTGCTCGTCGTCGCCGTGGTCTTCATCTTCCTGCAGAGCTGGCGCACGACCATCATTCCGACCATCGCCATTCCGGTGTCGCTGGTGGCGACGCTCGTCATCATGGAGATGATGGGTTTCTCGCTCAACATGCTCTCGCTGCTCGGCATGGTGCTGGCGATCGGCCTTGTCGTCGACGATGCCATTGTCGTGGTCGAGAATGTCGAACGACAGCTCGAGGCCGGACTGAAACCGCTGGCGGCGACAAAGGCCGCCATGGCCGAGGTCACCGGCCCGATCATTGCGACCACCGCGGTGCTGATGGCGGTGTTCGTGCCGGTTGCCTTCATTCCCGGTGTCTCCGGCAAGCTCTACAACCAGTTCGCGCTGACGGTGGCGATCTCCGTCGGCATCTCCGCCTTCAACTCGCTGACGCTCAGCCCGGCGCTCAGTGCAGCCTTCCTGCGCCATCGCGGCGAAACGCAATTCTTCCTGTTCCGCTGGTTCAATACGGGCTTCGACAGACTGTCGCATGCCTATGCCAATGGCGTGCGCATCCTTATCCGGCTGCGCTGGATCATGCTTGGCCTCTTCGCCGCCGGCCTGGTCGCCACCTACTTCGTCTGGCAAAAGCTGCCCTCGACCTTCCTTCCGGTCGAGGACCAGGGCTATTTCTTCGTCGTCATCCAGCTGCCCGACGGCGCTTCGCTGGAGCGTACCGATGCAGTGGCACAGAAGGCGCGCGACATCCTGCAGGCAACGCCAGGCGTCGACATCGTCGGCTCGATCAGCGGCCTGAACTTCCTCACCAGCGCGGCGCAGTCGAACTCGGCGGTCGAGTTCGCCATCCTCAAGCCGTGGGAGGAGCGTGGCCCCGACCAGAGCGCCTCGAAGCTCGTCGGCGACGTGCGTGGCAAGCTGATGCAGATTCCGGAGGCTTTTGCGCTCTCCTTCGATCCACCCTCCATCCCCGGCATCGGCACCACGGGCGGCTTCGAATTCGTCGTCGAGGACCTCACCGGCCGCGGCAGCACGGCCCTCAACGACGCCACGCAAGCGGTGATCGCCGAGGCCCGCAAGCAGCCTGAAATCAATCCGCAGCAGCTGTTTTCGCCGTTCTCGACCTCGACGCCGCAGTTCAACTACGATCTCGACCGCGCCAAGGCGAAGCTGCTCGGCCTCAACCTGCCCGACGTCTTCAACACGCTGCAGATCTATCTCGGCTCGCTCTACGTGAACGACTTCAACCTGTTTGGCCGCACCTTCCGGGTGACCATCCAGGCCGACAAGGATTCACGTGCCGGTGCAGCCGACATTTCACGGCTCTATGTGCGCAATGCCTCCGGCGGCATGGTGCCGCTCAGCACGTTGGGGAAACTGGTGCCGTTCGTCGGCCCGGAAACCGTGCCGCACTACAACAACAACGCCTCGGCCACCATCAATGGCGGCGCCGCTCCCGGTTATTCGTCGGGCCAGGCGGTCGCCGCCATGGAACGGGCCGCGGCGACCGCGCTGCCCAGGGATTTCGGTTTCGAATGGACCGGCATCACTTTCCAGGAGCTCAAGGCGGGGTCGATCGCGTCGGTGGTCTTTGCCCTCGCCATCGTCTTCGTCTTCCTGATCCTGGCGGCGCAGTACGAGAGCTGGGCGATGCCCTTCATGGTGCTGCTGGCCGTGCCGCTCGCACTGTTCGGCGCGTTCGCCGCACTTTGGGTGCGCGGCATGCAGATCGACGTCTATTCGCAGATCGGCTTCGTCATGCTGATCGGCCTGGCGGCCAAGAACGCGATCCTGATCGTCGAGTTCGCAAGACGGCGGCGCGAGGAAGGCCTCAGCATCGTCGAGGCATCGATGGAGGCCGCCCGGCTGAGACTGCGGCCGATCCTGATGACCGCGTTTGCCTTCATCCTCGGCGTGGTGCCGCTGATGATCGCCACCGGTGCGGGTGCCGCCAGCCGCCAGTCCATCGGCACCACCGTGTTCGGCGGCATGGTCGCCGCGACCATCCTGTCGCTGGTGTTCGTGCCGGTCTTCTACGCGGTCATCGAACAGCTGCGCGAACGGCGCGGCGGCGACGAGCCCGCTTCTCAACACACTGAGCCAGCGGCCAAACCCGCCTTCCCTCCCCTGGCGGAAGCGGCCGAATAAGATTGGAGAATCATTATGCGTAAATGGAAAATCGCGTTGGGAACGGCTGTCGCGCTGGGTGCGATCTCGGTGGCCAGTGTCCACCTGCTGGACATGGGCAATCTCAGCCTGAATGCCGGCACGGCCGGGGCCGCGCCGGCTCCAGCAGCGTTCGTCATGCCGGTGCCGGTGGCGAACGTGGTCAAGAAGACGATCCCGATCTATCTCGACTATGCCGCGCGGACCGAGCCGATCCGCAGCATCACGCTGCAGGCACGCGTCCCCGGCTATTTGCAGGAACAGACGGCGCAAGACGGCGCCGACGTGCGGCAAGGCGACCTGCTCTACAGGATCTCGCCCGATGACTTCCAGGCCTCGCTCGACCAGGCGAAGGCACAGGTTCAGCGCGACACGGCGACCCTCGATTATGCACGTTCCAATCTCGGCCGCGGTACCGAACTCGCCAAGAGCGGCTACCTGGACAAGGACAGCTTCGACCAGCGCACCAGCACCTTGCGCGAGGCGCAGGCGTCGCTGGCGCTGAACCAGGCGGCTGTGCGCACGGCCGAGCTCAATTTGAGCTACGCTGAAATCCACGCGCCGTTCGCTGGACGTCTGGGCCGCAACCAGGCTTCCGTGGGAACGCTGGTCAGCGTTGCCGGCACCGTGCTCAACACGCTGGTGCAGCTCGATCCGATCTACGTCACCTTCAATCCGAGCGAGACGGATCTGGCGCAGATCGAGGAAGCGCGTGCCGCCGGCCCGATCGAGGTCGAGGTCCTGCTTCCCGGTGAGACCGAGGCCCACCAGAAGGGCGAGCTCACCTTTATCGACAACACGATCGATCACTCGACCGGCACGATCACCGCACGCGCCACAATCGGCAACGCCAAGTTCACGCTCTTGCCTGGCCAGTATGTTCGCGTGCGGCTGCACGTCAAACAACAGCCCGATGCGCTGATGGTGCCGCAGGTCGCACTGGGATCAAGCCAACTCGGCAAGTATCTCTATGTCGTCGGCAAGGGCAATACGGTCGACCAGCGGCTCGTTTCGCTGGGGCCGACCAGCGGCGACATGGTCGCCATCCTCAGCGGCGTCGCTGAAGGCGACCAGGTGATCACAGGCAATCTGCAGAAGATCGGCCCCGGAATGCCGATTTCGCCCCTGCCACAGAAACCGGCTACCTGACTCCCCCGCAGGCCCGGTTTCCGCGCGGCGCCCCGACCTTTTCTCAGGTCGCGGGCGCCGTTTTCACGAGCAGACCGACCAAAGCGGCGACGTCGGCGCGGTCGGCCTTGGCTGGCGGCATGAAGGCGCAATAGGGGTGACCAAGGCGCACCGAGACCGATGACAGCGCGATCAGGCGCCCTGCGTCCAGATCGGCCTGCGCCATCACCCGCTGGCCGAGGGCAATGCCCAGACCGGCAGCACCTCGTCATGGACCAGGCGGACCATCCGCAGGCCGGGATAGTGATAGTCGCCATAGCTGATGCGCACGTCGACATTCTGGCGCACCAGATCGATCGGATCATCCTCGGCTCGCACATCGATCGCCATATGCGGGAAGGCATCCAGGAGTACGGCCAGCCTCGGCGCCAGCCACAGCTCGGCAAGCGAGAACGGCACGCTGACGACTAGTCGCGTCCTCAGGCCCCCTTCCAGCATGCGCTGGCCGATCGCGGCAATGTCGCCGAGCGCGCGCGCCGTCTGCGGATACATGGCGTGCCCGGCATCGGTCAGCGCGATGCGGTTGCCCGTGCGCACGAAAAGCTGCTTGCCGAACCAGGCTTCGAGATTGCGGATCTGCTGGCTGACCGCCGCCGAGGACACGCCGAGCTCGGCTGCGGCCAAGGTGAAGCTGCCTGACCGGGCCGCGACCTCGAAGGCCTTGATCGCATTCAGCGGCGGCAGCCGGTCCAAATCAGGCTCCTGAAGTTTTTCTTGGCCAATCCTAATAATTTCCGGTGTTGAGAGAAAGAATATTTTGCCGTCTTCTGTGCCTAACGTTGGAGCACATGACATGAAAGACATTCTCGATCTCGACCGCTATCCGCTCGACCGTGAAGGCAGCGTCGAATGGAACCGCCTCGTCGGACAGTCGATCGCGGCGCTGGAAGCCGACGGCATGTTCAATCTCGAAGGTTTGTTGAAGCCCGGCGTCGCCGAACAGGCGGTGCGGGAGATCAAGCCGGTCATGGACACGCAATCCCATGTCCACAAGCGCATGCACAACATCTACTTCAAGCCGAGCATTCCCGAACTGGCGCCCGATCATCCCGCATTGCGCAAGGTCGAGACCGTCAGCCACACGGTCTGCGCCGACCAAATTCCCGGCAGCACGGTGATAGCGATCTATGAGTATGAGCCGCTGGTGCGTTTCCTCGCGGCGACGATGGGCAAGGCAAAGCTGCACGTCATGGAGGATCCGCTGGCCCGCACCAATGTCATGGCCTATCGCGCCGGCGAAGCGCTGAACTGGCACTTCGACCGCTCGGAATTCACCACCACCTTGCTGCTGCAGCAGGCGCAACGCGGCGGCGACCTCGAATACCGCACCGATCTCAGGTCGGATGACAACCCGAACTACGAGGGCGTCGCCCGGCTGCTCGAAGGACGTGACCCCGACGCCAGGATCCTGCGCATGAAACCAGGCACGCTGAACGTGTTTCGCGGCAAGAACACCGCGCATCGTGTCACCACGGTCAAAGGTGAACGCGAACGGATGATCGCGGTGTTCTCCTACTATGAGAAGCCAGGCGTGATGTTCAGCGAGGAGGAGCGCGTCGGCTTCTATGGCCGTGCGGCTTGACCCAGCCCTTCGCACCCCGGCCCGGGCCGCGAAGCGAAGATAAGAATTCGAGCAGAGCCTCTTGTTAGATTGTCGACAATCTGATTGTCTCTGCTCTGTTCTCGCGGGAGTGGGCCGGATGGTGAAGACGGAATTCAGTCCGATTGCCGACACGACACGCCGTGCCGAAATCGTGGCGCTGCTCAGACGCGCGATCCTGACCGGTCAGCTCGAGCCAGGCCAGAAGCTCAACGAGCTCAGGATTTCCGAACAGATGCGGGTCAGCCGCGCCCCGCTGCGCGAGGCGATGCGCGAGCTGGTCCAGGAAGGCATACTGACCAGCATTCCCTATGCAGGCACCTTCGTCATCAATGTCACCGCCAAGGACATCGACGACGTCTATTCGCTCAACAAGGTGCTGGACGAATTCGCCATCGAGCGGATGTGGGAACTGCGCGACCAGCGCTTTTTCGATGAGCTCGACCGGCGCCACGAGGCGGTGAAGCAGGCGACGCGCGACCGCGACACCACGCGCCAGATTGAGACCGCGCTGCAACTGCATGGCCTGATCCATGAATGGGCCGACAATTCAGTGCTCTTGGAAACCTGGCAAAGGCTGACCAGCCGGTTGCAGATGTATTTCGCCCTGCACCAGCAGGCACGCAACGAAGCCGTGCCCGCCGAAGACGTTCACGAGACTTATGTGCGGCTGCTCAAGAGCGACGACATGCGTGCCGCCCAGCGCCACGCACGCGAGCATATCGACCACGATTTCGAAGAGCTTCTTGCCTACGCGCGCGACCTCGAAAAGCGCCCGTCGAAAGGCGCCTGACCCTCCCCTCACCGCGGATAATGGATACTCCACGTGCAGATCGAAACCATCAAAGCCTATCACGTCGTGCAGCCTTTCGTTGACGGCCCCTATCGCATGTCCAAGGGGCGTGTGGCCGACTGCTTCGACGCTGTGATCGTCTCCATCACCTCCGACAGCGGCGTCACCGGCTGGGGTGAGACGGCGCCGCTCGGCAATTTCTACTCGGCCGCCTTCCCGGCCGGCACCCGGGCCGGCGTGCCGGAGATCGCACCGCACCTTATCGGCCAGGACCCGTGCGGGCTGACCAGCATCGGCCGACTGATGGACACGGTGTTCAAGGGCCATCCCTACATCAAATCGGCGCTCGACATGGCCTGCTGGGATTTGGCGGCGCGGGCCGCCGGCGTACCGCTGGTGACGCTGCTCGGCGGCAGGGAAAGCGACACGGCCGAACTCTACAAGGTCGTCACCCATGGCACGGTCGATCAAATGGCCGCACTTGCCAAGCGCATCGTCGAGGATGGTTTCCGCCGGCTCCAGGTCAAGGTCGGCGGCAATGTCCATGACGACGTCGAGCGCGTCATGGCGGTCGCCGCCTCGGTGCCGAAAGGCACTGTCATTTTCTGCGACGCCAATGCCGGGTGGACACCATACCAGGCGCGTCAGTTCACTGACGCGACGCGGGCGATCGACTATACGTTCGAGCAGCCTTGCACGACGATCGACGAGAACATGTCGGTGCGCCGCATGCTCGACAAGCCGATGGTGCTCGACGAATCCGTCACCTCGCTGGAGGCGATGCTGGAAATCCATCGCCTCGGCGCGGCGGACGGGCTGACGCTGAAGATCTCGCGGCTCGGCGGCGTCACCAAGACCCGGCTGATCCGTGACGTCGCCGTCGATCTCGGCTTCATGATCACGGTCGAGGATACCGGCGGCGCCGAGATCGACACATCCGCCATGGCGCATCTGTCGCTGTCGACGCCGGAGGAGCGCCGGCTGCACGCGATCGCCTTCCATGAATGGGTGACGGTGCGCACCGCGTCGAACGCGCCGCCGGTCACCGGCAGCCGCATGGGTATTCCCGCCGGCCCAGGCCTTGGCATCGACGTCGTTCCAGACCTGCTCGGCAAGCCCTTCTTCGAAGTTGGGCGCTGAGATGAAGATCCGCGGCATCAAGGCCACGCCGATCAATCTTCGCCTCGAAGCGCCCTATGCCTGGGTGTTCGGCGAACTCGACGGTTTTTCGCCTGTTATCGTCGAAGTCGAGACCGAGGACGGCCTTGTCGGGCTGGGCGAAGCACCGACGCCGGCAGCGGCCGCCATCATCAATGATGTTCTTGCCCAGCGGCTGGTCGGCCGCGACGCCTTCGACATTGCCGGCGCCGAACATGTCTGCCTGCCGTTTTGGACCGGCGTGCAGTCGATCAACGACCGCACCCGCATCACGGCCTTCGGCGCCATCGAGATGGCGCTTTGGGACCTGCGCGGCAAGGCCTGGAACCAGCCGCTCTATCAGTTGCTCGGCGGGGCCGTGCGCAAGGACATCCCGTTCACCGACTATTTCTCGCTGCGCGGCGATGGGGATGGTGTCAAGGGCGAGACGACGCCGGAAGAAGTCGCCGACTATTGCGTGGAACTGCACGAGACACACGGCACGACCTTCTTCGAAGGAAAATTCTCGACCGACGACCCAAGGATCTCGCTGAGAATGGTCGAGCTGATCCGCGAAAAACTCGGCGACGATGCGATGATCCGCATCGATTCGAACCAGGCTTACTCGCTCAGCACGGCGCGGCGGCTTGCGCGGCCGCTGGAAGAGCTCGGCGTGCGCAACTGGGAGGATCCGGTGGCGACATCAGAGGAGATGCGCGAACTGCGCCGCCATTGCTCGATCCCGTTCTCGACCCACAATATCGACATCGCGCGCGCCATGGACCTCAAGGTGCCGGATGCATTCGTCGGCAACCCGACCGCGCATGGCGGCATCGGCCGGATGCTACGCTTTGTCGGCGCCTGCGAGCACGCGGGCATCGATTTCTGGTGCTACAGCGGCGACAGCGGCATCGGCAGCGCGGCCTACCTGCATCTGTGCGCGGCCCTGGGCTGGATCCGGGAGCCGAACCAGTCGCTGTTTCGTATGCAACCTATGGACATCACCGAGGAGGGGCCGTTTTGCCCCAGGAACAATACGGTGCGTGTCCCGGAAGATCCCGGTCTTGGCGTCACCTTGTCGCGGGAAAATCTCGCGGCGTGCCATCGCGACTTTGCCGAGAACGGCCCTTGCAACAAATATCACGACCCGGCCAAGCCAGGGACATATCGCCGTTTGCCGCTGAACTAGGAGAACGACACGGGAAAGAACACGTATTTCAAGAACAAGAGTCCGCCGCCGCGATCGATGGCGACGGCAGGAGCGGACGGGTGGAAGCATTGCTCAAGAAAATCTGACCCCCGCGCCGCAAGGATCGGATGGACCAGGAAAAACCGCATGCTACAGTCCCGTGCGACTGACATCGTTGATGGCCGGGACAGGAGAACTCCACGGACTTCGTCAACTGAAAAACGCATTCATCAAACCATAAGAAACAGGGGAAGGGTTAAACCCATGATCAAGAACTACCGCATTCTCGACCTGATCCGGCGCAATCGCTCGCCGCTTGAAAATCACCTGATCGACGGCCTCGTCGACGGCCGTGTCAGCCGCCGCGACTTCATCCGCCATGGCAGCCTGCTTGGCCTGTCGCTGCCGCTGCTTGGAGGCATCACCACGGCTGCCGGCCTTGGTGGCATGCCGTCGCTGGCGCGCGCCCAGGGCGCACCCGGCGCCACCATCCGTGTCGCCAGCAGCGTGCCGGCGGCAGCCATCGATCCCGTCACGATCGCCGACGCCGGCGGCCTGCTGATCATGCAGCAGGTTGCGGAATTCCTCTGTGTCGACGGCCCCGACCTGGTGCTGCAGCCCGCATTGGCCGAGAGCTGGAAGCCGAACGACAACGGCTCGGTTTGGACCTTCAAATTGCGCAAGGGCGTGAAATTCCACAGCGGCGGCGAAATGAAGGCCGAGGACGTGGTGGCGAGCATCGACCGCCTGGCCGATCCGGCAAACTCGTCCAACGCGCTGTCGGTGTTCACCGGTATCCTGTCGAAGGGGGCCAGCAAGAAGGTCGACGACTACACGGTGGAATTCCACCTCGACGCGCCGAACGGCAATTTTCCCTACATGGTCTCGTCGGACAATTACAACGCCGTCATCATCCCGGCGGACTACAAGGGCGACTACGAGAAGAGCTTCGACGGCACCGGCCCGTTCAAGGTGGAGAAATACACGCCGAAGGTCGGCGCTTCCTTCGTCCGCAACGAGAACTACTGGGGAGCGAAGGCGCTGCCTGACCGTACCGAGTTCACCTTCTTTACCGACGTGCAGCCGATGATCCTGGCGCTGCAGGGTGGGCAGGTCGACATCATCAACCAGATGCCGGTGCTGGCCGGCGTGGCCCTGCTCAACGATCCGGGCTTCGAAATCATCAGCCTGAAGTCGTCGGCTCACCAGCAACTGCATCTGCGCTGCGACGACGGCCCATTGAAGGATGCACGCGTGCGCCGCGCCATCGCGCTCTGCCTCGATCGCGACAAGCTCGCCGCCGGCCTGATGAAGGGACGCTCGGCGCTTGGCAATGACAGCCCATTCGCCGCGGTCTACCCCTCGACCGATACGAGCATACCGCAGCGCAAGCAGGACATCGCGCAGGCCAAGCAGCTCATGGAAGCGGCCGGTGCCGGCAAGGGCTTCAAGATCACGCTGACCACCGAGCGCTATCTCGAAATCCCCGAATATGCCCAGCTCATCCAGAACTGGGTCAAGGAGATCGGCATCGAGCTCGAACTCAACATCCTCGACCAGAGCGCCTATTATGGCGACGCGGTGTTCGGCAAATCGAACTGGCTGGATTCGGTGATGGGCATCACCGACTATGGCCATCGCGGCGTGCCGAATGTCTATCTTGCCGCTCCCCTGAAGAGCGACGGCACCTGGAATGCCGCGCACTTCAAGAACAAGGACTACGACGCGCTGGCGACCAGCTATATCGCGGCGCTCGACCTCGAGGCGCAGAAGGCCGACGCCGGCAAGATCCAGAAGCTTCTGCTCGAGGAAACGCCTGTCATCTTCGGCTATTTCTATGACTACCTGACGGCGACGGCAAAGGGCGTGGCCGGCGTGCAACCGACAGCCATGTCGCAGCTGTTCCTCGAAAAGGCATCGAAGGCGTAAGCGAAAAGGGAAAGCCAGTCCTCAAACAGCCAGCTCCCCCGGGGGGCTGGCTTTGCAAGGAGTCTTAGCCATTCTCTCCTTCTTTGCGCGGCGTGTGTCCCTGTCCCTGGTGACGCTGTTCCTGCTCAGCATCATGGTGTTCCTGGGCGGCCAGGTCCTGCCTGGCAATGTCGGGCGCGCGATCCTCGGTCCGTTCGCCGACCAACGCGCGGTCGACGCGCTCAATCACACGCTCGGCGTCGATCGCCCGCTGCTCACCCAGTACTGGAGCTGGATCTCGAACTTCGTCCAGGGCGACATGGGCACCTCCTACATATTCCGCTCGCCGGTGGCGCCCTTCGTCATCGGTGCGCTTGGCAATTCGATGAAGCTGGCGGCGGTCGCCTTCGTGCTGGTGGTGCCGATCGGCATCCTCGGCGGCGTCATTGCCGCACTCAACCTCAATCGCCCGCTCGACCGCATGATCAGCCTCGGCGGCCTGTCGGTGACGGTGCTGCCGGAATTCGTCACCGGCATCATCCTGATACTGATCTTCGGCGTGTGGCTGCGCTGGCTGCCGATCTCGGCCGCGTGGCCCAGGGATGCCGGCTTCTTCACCCAGCTCTATTACCTGATCCTCCCGTCGCTGCCGCTGTTCCTGGTGCTGTTCGGCTATATCGCGCGCATGGCGCGTTCCGGCATGATCGAGGCGCTCGATTCCGACTATACGCGAACCGCCGTGCTCAAGGGCCTGCCCTGGCGCACTGTGATCTGGCGCCATGTGCTGCGCAATGCGCTGCTGCCGACCATCACCGTCATCGCGACCCAGACCGGCTATCTCATCGGCGGCCTTGTCGTGATCGAGACGCTGTTCCGCTACCAGGGCATCGGCTCGCTGATCTTCACCGCCGCGCGCGGCAAGGATTTTCCGATGCTGGAATCCGGCATCCTCACCATCGGCATCGTCTATGCGGTGGCCACATTGATCGCCGACTTCCTCTACTCCGTGCTCAATCCGCGCATCCGCCTGGGGTCAGACCAATGAGCGCCGTCCAGACCCCCTCCCCCGCGCAGGACGACATGCGGGGCCGCGGCCCGCTGGCCGAAGTCTTTTTTTCACTGCTGCGCTCGCGAACGTTCCTCGTCGGCATCGCCATCGTGCTGTTCTGGGTCGTCTGCGCGCTGTTTGGCGAACATTTTGTCCCCTACGATCCGCTCGCCGACGACATCATCAACGCGCTGGCGCCGCCTTCGCGCGAACACTGGTTCGGCACCGACCAGATCGGCCGCGACGTGTTCTCGCGCGTCATCGTCGGTTCGCGCGATATCCTCACCGTCGCGCCCCTGGCGACCTTGCTGGCGACGGTCGCCGGCACCGCGCTCGGCCTGCTCACCGGCTATTTCCGCGGCCTCGTCGACGATGTCGTCAGCCGCATCCTTGAAGCATTCATGGCGATCCCCGTGGTGATCGTGGCGCTGCTTGCCATCGTCGCGCTGGGCACATCCAAGACCACCGTCATCATCGTCATCGGCCTGAGCTTCGCGCCGATCATCGCGCGCACCGTGCGTTCGGCGGTGCTGGCCGAGCGCGAGCTCGACTATGTCGCCGCCGCACAGCTCAGGCATGAGAGCGCGCTGCATACGATGTTCGTCGAGATCCTGCCCAACGTCATCCCGCCGATCCTGGTCGAGACCACGGTGCGGTTGGGCTACGCCATCTTCGCGGTCGCTACCCTCTCCTTCATGGGCTTTGGCATCCAGCCGCCGTCACCCGACTGGGGGCTCTCCATCTCCAGCAATTACGGCATGATCGGCGGCGGCTTCTGGTGGACGGTGCTGTTCGACGCACTCGCCATCGCCTCGCTGGTGATCGGCGTCAACCTGGCCGCCGACGGCGTGCATGGGGCCTTCAATGACTGAACCCACCAATACAACGACAGGGAAGGCAAAGGACGCGCTCGATATCAAGAACCTGTCGGTCGCCTACCGGGTCGCCGGCCGCAATCGCGCGGTGCTGCGCGATCTCAGCCTCACCATCGGCCAAGGCGAGGCCTATGGGCTGGTCGGCGAATCCGGCTGCGGTAAGTCGACGGTAGCCCTCACGGTGGTGCGCTACCTCCCGCGCAACGGCTCGATATCGGGTGGCGCCATCTCACTCGACGGCCAGGACGTGATGAAGCTCGACGCGGAGGCGCTTCGGCGCGCGCGCGCCGAAAGCGTCTCCATGGTCTATCAGGACCCGGGAAAGGCGCTAAACCCGTCGATCCGCATCGGCCGGCAATTGACCGAAATTTTCGAGCTTGGCGGCATCACGGGCCAAGCTGCCACCGATCGCGTCATCGCCATGCTGAACCGCGTGCGCATCTCCGATCCGCCAAGCGTCATGCAGCGCTATCCGCACCAGCTGTCGGGCGGCATGCAGCAGCGCGTGGCGATCGCCATGGCGCTGGCCAACGATCCCTCGATGCTGATCCTCGACGAGCCGACCACCGGCCTCGACGCGACGGTCGAGGCCGAGGTGCTCGACCTCATCGCGCAGCTCAGGCAGGAACTGTCGGCGTCGATCCTTTTCATCAGCCACAACCTCGCCGTCGTCTCCAACATGTGCGACCGGGTCGGCGTGCTCTATGCCGGCATGCTGGTCGAGGAAGGACCGACCGATGTCGTCTTCAACGATCCGCGCCACCCCTACACGGTGGCGCTGCTGCGTTGCCTGCCGCGCGGCGGCCAGCGCAAGGACCAGGGCCGGCTCGACACCATCCCGGGCTTCCTGCCCGGCATCGGCGCTGACATCAAGGGCTGCGCCTTCGCCGACCGTTGCGCGCTGGCCACCGACCGCTGCCGCACCGAATTGCCGCCGCTCTATGATCTGACCGACGAGCGCGGGAGGCGGCTGTCGCGCTGCCACTACCACGACCAGGCGCAGGCCCTGCCACGTGCCACGCCCGCCAACGTGGTGCGCGCACCGAAACCCACAACGGCGCCGGTGCTGCGCGTCGCCGGGCTGAACAAGACTTACGCCAGCCACGGCCATGCACTGCGCGCCGTCAAGGACGTTTCGCTCGATCTCAGGCCAGGTGAGACGCTCGGGCTGGTCGGCGAATCCGGCTCGGGCAAGACCACCTTCGCCAGGCTGCTGCTCGGGCTGGTGCCTCCCGACGAGGGCGGCACCATCGAGCTCGAAGGCAAGGCGCTGGCGCCGAAGCTGGAGAACCGCGGCGACGACCAGGTCAAGGCGATGCAGATCGTCTTCCAGAACCCGGACTCCGCCCTCAACCGCTCGCATTCGATCCGCCATCTGATCGGCCGTGCGCTGAGGCGGCTGGCGGGCTTGAGGGGTGCCGCCCTGGAGGCGCGCCTCAACGATCTCGTCCGCTCGGTGCGGCTCACCGACCGGCATCTGGCGGTCAAGCCGCGCCAGCTTTCGGGCGGGCTGAAGCAGCGCGTCGCCATTGCGCGTGCCTTCGCCGGCGATCCGCGTATCGTCGTCTGCGACGAGCCGACCTCGGCGCTCGACGTCTCCGTCCAGGCGGCGATCCTCAACCTGCTCGCCGACCTGCAGGCCAAGGAAGACGTCAGCTACATCTTTATTTCGCATGACCTTGGCGTGGTGCGTTATCTCTCCGACAAGATCGCCGTGCTCTATCTCGGCCGCATCATGGAGATCGGGCCATCGGAGGACGTTTTTTCCGGGCCGCATCACCCCTACACCGAGGCGCTGCTATCGGCCGTGCCCAAGCTCGATCAGGCCGAGACGGCACGCATCCGGCTCGATGGCGAAATCCCCAGCGCCAGCAACCCGCCATCGGGCTGCGTCTTCCACACGCGCTGCCCACGCAAGATCGGGCCGATCTGCGAACAGCAGGAGCCGCCGCTCGCCGAGGCCCAGCCGGGGCATTCGATCCGCTGCCACATTCCCTATGCCGAGTTGAGGCGGCTGCAGAAACCGGCGGCGGCAGCCCTGCCGGCGTAAGCGGCCCGTATCGATCACGCCTGGCCGATCATGCTGAAGGAGCGGTCCCCCTCGGCAAAGCCCCGATCACCGGTCCAGTCCCTTGCCAGCGTCCGCAATCCGGTCAACGCGACGTCGAGCACATCCGACGATACGGGATTGCTGGGATAGGCGAGATAGATCGGCCGCTGAAACACAGGCGCATCTTCGATGCGTTTCATCTCACCGTTCTCGATGTAGCCGCTGACGGCACTGAGCGGCAGATAGGCCGCGGCTTTTTGCGACAACACGTGCTGCAGGCCGATGAAGACCAGCCCGGCCGAGATTGCCGGCCGCACCATGCCGGCGAAGGCACGGTCGTGCTCGATGCGGAATTCGAGCCCCCAATCCATCAGGATGTAGTTTTGCGTCCACGGTCCTGCCTGCGCGGAATGCTGGACAAGCACGACCTGATCGACGGCCAGCGTCTCGTAGACGATGCCGGGATGCGGCCGCGGCAGATAGAGAATGCAGATGTCGAGCAGTCCTTCGGCCAATTGGTCGATCGCCAGGTCGGGAAAGCTTCCTTCGAGCCGCAGCGCCACGTTCGGCCGCTGGGCCCGCATCCACGCGATCCATGGCGAGGTGACGCGATCCCAGAGATAGGCGGGCGCGGTGAAGCGCAACAGCGACTCGTAGCCGTCGGGAACGGCGATGTCCTGCCGCGATTGCTCCCAAGTGCGGGTGATGGAGGAGGCATGCGGCAGGAACTGCCGGCCAGCCGGCGTTAGCGTGACGCCGTCGCGATCCCTTACGAAAAGCCGGCGCCCCAACTGCTCCTCCAGCCCCCTTATCCGGGCGCTGACGGTTGACTGCGCGAGATTGAGCCGGCTGGCAGCGACCGTGAAACTGCCATGCTCGGCGACCTCCAGGAAGCTGCGCAGGTTTTCGGTATCCATGCCATCACTCCAGCATCGAAAATTTCGATGGGCCTCATCAAAAAATATCGCTTTCCGGTCGCGGTCAACAATGACCTAAATGGCCACTCTCCCGAGGGCAAGCGAGGAATGCAGCCATGCCAAGGCATTTCATGACGATCGACGCCGCCCGCAAAAGCCTCACGGAAATCGAAAATTCCGCTGTCGACGAGTTGCTGGCAGGCAGGCTCGACCGGCGTGATTTTCTCCGCCACGGCAGCATGCTTGGCTTGTCGCTGCCGTTGCTTGGCGGCATTTTGGGAGCGGCCGGTTTCGACACGCGGAAGGCCAGCGCCGAGGGCAAGCCGGGCGGCACGGTGCGCGCCGGCGTGGCGACGCCAGGCGGCGCCATTGATCCCGTCACCTACTATGACAGTGGCAGCTACCAACTGGTTTTCCAGACCGCCGAATTCCTCTGCGTCACACAGCCGGACCTCACGCTGAAGCCGGTTCTGGCGGAAAGCTGGTCGCCCAATGCGGACGGCAGCGTCTGGACCTTCAAGCTGCGCAAGGGCGTGAAATTCCACAATGGTGAGGAATTCAAAGCCGATGACGTCGTCGCAACGTTCGACCGGCTGGCCGATCCCAACGGCGCCTCCAACGCGCTGTCGGTGTTCAAGGGCCTGTTGTCGAAGGGTGGAACCCGGAAGGTCGACGATCACACCGTCACCTTCCATCTCGATGCGCCGAACGGCAGCTTTCCCTATTCGGTGTCGATCGACAATTACAACGCCGTCATCCTGCCGGCGAGCTACAAGGGCGATTACGAAAAGACTTTTGAGGGTACCGGGCCGTTCCGGATGGAGACCTATACGCCAAAGGTCGGCGCGACCTTCGTGCGCAATCCCGACTATTGGGGCGAGAGGGCATTGCCCGACCGGCTCGAATTCAAGTTCTACGGCGACGTGCAGCCGCGCATCCTGGCGGTGCAGGCCGGCGAGGTCGACATTCTCGACGCGGTTCCGCTCGATGTCAGCCAGGTGGTGCTGAACAGCCCCGACATCATGGTGCTGCGCGTCGCCTCGACCGCGCATCGCCAGTTGCACATGCGCTGCGACATGGCGCCCTTCACCGACAAGCGCGTGCGCCAGGCGCTGGCGCTCAGCGTCGATCGGTCCAAGCTGGTCGACGGACTGTGCCGCGGCATGGCGGCGACCGGCAATGACAGCCCGTTCGCGCCGGCCTTTCCCGCAACCGACAAGTCGGTGCCGCAACGCACGCAGGATATCGCCAAGGCCAAGCAACTCATGGAGGCGGCGGGGCTTGCCAATGGTTTCGACATCACACTGACGACGTTGCGCTACTCCGATATCCCCGGCTACGCGCAGCTGTTCCAGAATTTCGCCAAGGAGATCGGCGCCCGCATCTCGCTCAACATCGAAGACCAGGACAAATATTACGGCAAGGCCGTATTCGGCCAATCGGACTGGCTGGACAGCCCACTCGGCATCACCGACTACGCTCATCGTAGCGTGCCGAATGTGTTCCTCAAGAGCCCGCTGGTCAGCGACGGCCCCTGGAACGCGGCGCATTTCAAGAGCCCTGCCTATGACGGCATGGTCACCAGCTATCTCAAGGCGCTCGATATCGGCGCGCAGCGCGCGGCAGCCGCCGACATCCAGAAACTGCTGCTCGACGAGACACCCATCATCTTCAGCTACTTCCCCGATCTCTTGGTTCCGGTGCGCAAGAATGTCAGCGGCTTGCCGCCGATCGCCGCCGGGCTGCTGCTCGATCGGGTGTCGCTGGGGTAGATGCTGCCAAGATCATGCTCGGCAGGCAGAAGCAATATTGGACGGCTCCGCGGTGAGGCTATCCGGCAACAGGCCCGCGACGAACGATGGGGGCCATCGCTCCAACGGTTCGACACCGGCAAACGCCCACCGTCCGGAAGCCCGCGCCGGCCGTCGGCCCAGCCTCATATCGTCCTAACCACGCGCCGACGACAGACAGAAACAGGAGACTACCATTCGCAAGCCTCATTTGCGCGGTCGCGGACCGCATTTCCCCGTGCTCGACACGATCGAGCAGTACGAGTTCGAGCCCGGCTATGTCGCCTTCACCATGCCGTCGCTGAAGCGGCTGCGGGTCCAGGTCGGCTCGATGACCGTTGCCGACACCACCAAGGCATTGGTGTTGTACGAATCCGATCATCTGCCGGTCTACTATTTCCCGATCGAGGACGTGCGCGAGGAGTTCCTGCTGCCCTCAAAGACGACGACGGAAGATCCGTACAAAGGCATCGCCACGCACTACTCGCTCAATACAGGCATCACCTTGGTCGAAGACGGTGCATGGCGCTATCTCGATCCGGTCAAGGGTTGTCCGCCGATCGCGGGCTACATGTCGTTCGTGTGGAGCAAGATGGGCCACTGGTTCGAGGAAGACGAGGAGATTTTCGTGCACGCCCGCGACCCGTTCCGCCGCGTCGACTGCCTGCCGTCGTCGCGGCGCGTCCAGGTCATCCTCGATGGCGAGCAGGTCGCCGATTCACGGCGCGGCGTGTTCCTGTTCGAAACCGGCCACCCGGTGCGCCACTATCTGCCGATCTCCGACACGCGCCTCGATATGTTCGCGCCCAGCCGTTACATCTCACGCTGCCCCTATAAGGGCATTTCCAATTATTATCACGTGACCACGCCCAAGAAACGGCACGAGAACATGGTCTGGTATTATCCGGAGCCGGTGCACGAGGCAGAACGCATCAAGGGACTGGTCTGCTTCCACCACGAACTGGTCGACAAGATCCTGGTCGATGGGGTCGAAATCTCGAAGGAAGCCACGGCCGCGTCCGACGGATATTTCTAGGCATGCCGCGGCCCGCTGAAGGCTTGATCGAGATATAGATCAGCGCATACCCTCCTTGAGCAGGGGGGCTATCGATGGATCTTTTCAAACTGGACGGCGACGTTGCGCTGGTCACCGGCGCTGGCAGCGGCATTGGCCAGGCAATCGCGATCGGACTGGCCGAGGCAGGCGCCGATGTCGCTTGTTTTGGCCATGCGTCGAAGGGTGGGCTGGACGAAACCGCTCACCGGGTCACGGCACTCGGCCGCAGGGCGCTGGTGCTGACGGGCACAGTGACGTCGGAGGGCGACCTGGCCACGGCCATCGATCGCGTCGAAGCCGAACTCGGCCCGTTGACGGTCGCCGTCAACAATGCCGGCATTGCCGGCTCCGAACCAGCGGAGACACTGGCTCTGGAAACATGGCGGAAGGTGCACGAGGTCAATGTCGCCGGCGTGTTCCTGTCCTGCCAGGCAGAAGCGCGCAAGATGCTGGCGCGGGGCAAGGGCTCGATTATCAACATCGCCTCGATGTCGGGCACCATCGTCAATCGCGGACTGACGCAGGCGCATTACAATTCCTCGAAGGCCGCCGTCATCCACATGTCGAAGAGCCTTGCCATGGAGTGGGCCGACCGCGGCCTGCGCGTCAACGTCGTCAGCCCGGGCTACACGCTGACGCCGATGAACAAACGGCCGGAGTGGCCGAAGAGGTGAAGATCTTCAAACGCGACACGCCGATGGGACGCATGGCGACGCCGGAGGAAATGGTCGGGCCGACGGTTTTCCTGGCCAGCCGCGCGTCGAGCTTCGTCACCGGCCTCGACCTGATCGTCGATGGCGGCTACGTCTGCTGGTAAACAGGGCGTGCGACCCGTGTCCCGCCGTCGTCGGCCGGCTTCGCCTGCAGTCTGGAATTCTGCTTCCTCGCGGCGTTAGTCGTTGCGCGGCATGAACGTTGGTATATATATTTTCATCCTGTGAAACCGCGCTGGCGAGATGGGGCTTGCCAGGCGATAGCCGAGAGCAATTCCGCCGGAAATGCTCGGGATCATGGGACCTTGATGGCTCGCATGTTGCAGGGCGCCGCAGGACTGACAATTGATCCGCGGACGATCGCCATCGCGGCGATCGATCGGCCATGAGACTGGCTGTCTGGGCAGCGTCCGTCCTCACCGAAATCGAGCATCATCGCGCCTGTGCCGGCTTGGCCCCGACATGGCGAGAACGGTCTTGCACAACCGCCTGCCTTTCCAACACAATCAAGAAAAGACGCAACAAGGGAACGACCAATAACCGTCACAGCTTGAAGGAGAACCAAGCAATGCCATTTCGCAGTGTGATATCGAAATCCTCAATGGGAGCTTTTGCACTTGCCGCGGCAAGTGTCCTGACGCCGACAGCGCAGGCAGCGGCGCCGGAATCCAACGACCCGATCAAGATCGCGCTGTTCGACTGGACCAGCGTCAATCTCAACGCCAAGATCCTCGGCGGCATCCTGGAAAAGCTCGGCTATACCGTCGAATACCCGACCGCCGACTATCTCTCCAGCCTGACAACCGGCCTCACCAATGGCGATATCGATGTCGGCCTGGAATTCTGGGATACGACGGCCGGCGAAGCGATGAAGGCCTCCGATGCCACGGGCCAGACCGAAAGGCTCGGCAAGCTCGGCCCGAAGGCCAAGGAAGAGTGGTGGTTCCCCGAATACATGAAGGAGAAATGTCCGACCTTGCCGGACTGGCACGCTCTGCTCGACGCCACCTGCGCGGCATCGTTCTCGACCGCCGAGACGGCGCCAAAGGGGCGCTATCTCGGCGGCCCGGTGACCTGGGAAGGCTTTGACGACGAGCGTGTCGCGGCGCTGAAGCTGCCCTTCACCGTGATCCATGCCGGCACTGATGCCGCGATGTTCGCCGAGTTGGATTCCGCCTATCAGCGCAAGGCGCCGATCATGCTGTGGATCTATTCGCCGCATTGGGCGCCTGCAAAATACAAGGGCGAATGGGTGCAATTCCCCGAATACACGCCCGAATGCTACACCGACCCGAAATGGGGCGTGAACCCGGACGCCAAATACGACTGCGGCAAGCCGCATGGCGAGATCTGGAAGTATTCCTGGAACGGCATGAAAGACAAATGGCCGGTCGCCTACAAAGTGGCCAAGGCCTACACGATCGACACCGACGAGTTGAACAAGATGAGCGGCGAGATCGATCTTGACGGCAAGACGCCGGAAGACGTCGCCGCCGCCTGGATCGCCGCTCACGAGGCAGACTGGAAAGCCTGGGCGCAGTGACCTTCGACTGGAAGGGAGGCCCGGCTGTTGACCGGCCGGACCTCAATTCCTGATGTTCCAGAAGGGCGACTGAATGACGGAAGCGATTGAACAGGCATCCGACTCGACGGATGCCCGCCCGATAAAACTTGCTTGCCGCAACCTCTGGAAATTGTTCGGCTCGAACGCCGCCAATTTCATTCGCGAGCGTGAGGGCAAGGCCAGCATGGCGGAGGTCTCGGCGGCAGGCCTTGTGGGTGCGGTGCGCGCCGTCGACCTCGATATCCGCCAGGGCGAGATCTTCATCATCATGGGCCTGTCCGGCTCCGGCAAGTCGACGCTGGTGCGCTGCATGTCGCGGCTGGTCGAGCCGACACATGGCAAGGTCGAATTCGAAGGCAAGGACCTGCTCAAGATTTCCGATGCGGCCCTGATCGAACTCAGGCGCCATCGCATGGGCATGGTGTTCCAGAATTTCGCGCTGTTGCCGCATCTCAACGTGCTCGACAACATCGCCTTTCCTCTGAGTATCCAGGGACAGGATCGGCCGACACGCGAGGCGCGCGCCCGGGAAGTCATCGAACTCGTCGGTCTGCGCGGCCGCGAGCATTTCTATCCGCGCGAACTGTCGGGCGGCCAGCAGCAGCGCGTCGGCATCGCCCGCAGCCTCGCCACCAAGCCGGAGATCTGGTTTCTCGACGAGCCGTTCTCGGCGCTCGATCCGCTGATCCGCCGCGAGATGCAGGACGAGCTGATGCGGCTGCAGACCATGCTGCACAAGACCATTGTCTTCATCACCCATGATTTCGACGAGGCCATCAGGCTGGCCGACCGCATCGCCATCATGAAGGACGGCCAAGTCATCCAGATCGGCACGCCGGAGGAACTGGTGGTCAATCCGGCGACCGGCTATGTCGCCGAGTTCACCCGCGACGTCGACCGCGCCAAGGTGATCTCGGCGCGCAGCCTGATGCGTAGCTGCGATGGCGCCGAGCACGGCGGCACGGTGGCGCCCGAGGCCAAGATATCGAGTTTTTCGGCCAGCATCGTTGCCGCCGGCAAACCCTTCGCCGTGATCAACGGCACCGGCATCCCGATCGGCGAAGTGACGCCGCAAGCGGTGATCGATCTTCTGGCCGGCATCGAGCGAGCCGGCGCATGACGGTAACCGCAAACGCCAGCCGGACAAGGCCGCCGATCCAACGGTGGCTGGTGATCTGGGTGCTCGCGCTTGCCGCCGTGCTGGTGATGTTCCTGCTGCAGGACAGGCTGCCATGGGCCGTCAACTACCCGGTCGAGGCGGTCGTCCCCGTCGCCGACTGGGTCAGCGCGCTGATGGGCTGGATCAAGTCGAACCTGTCCTGGCTGACGCGCTCGGTCACCGCGGTGCTCGGCGTGCCGCTCGACTTCGCGCTCAATCTCTTGGCCAAGAATTTCAAGTTCGGCCATGGCGCCGACGCTTTCGTGCTGCCGCGTTTGTCCTGGGTTGGCGTCTGCGCCGTCGCCTTCCTCGCCGGCCATGCGGCAGGAGGCAGGAAGCTCAGCCTGCTGGTTGGCGGATGTTTCCTCTACATCGCGCTGTTCGGCCAGTGGACCAGTGCCATGCTGACCCTGGCGCTGATCTCGATCGCGGTGCCGTTCTGCATTCTCACCGGGCTGTTCGCCGGCATCTGGGCCTGGCGCAGGCCGTGGGCCGAGCGGCTTGTGGTCTCCCCAGCACTTGACCTGATGCAGACGATCCCGACCTTCGCCTATCTCATCCCGATGCTGCTGCTGTTCGGCAACAGCCCGGTCTCGGCGATGATCGCCACCGCCATCTTCGCCACGCCGCCGATGGTGCGGGCGACGATGCTGGGCCTGTCCCGGGTGCCGTCCGAGATCGACGATTTCAGCGAGATGGCAGGCTGCACGGCGCGGCAGAAATTGTGGCGCGTGCTGCTGCCGTCGGCGCGGCCGACGCTGATGGTCGGCGTCAACCAGGTGATCATGCTGGCACTCAACATGGTGATCATCGCCTCGATGATTGGCGCCGGCGGCCTAGGCTACGACGTGCTTTTGGCGCTACGCGCGCTCAAGGTCGGCGAGGCGATGGAAGCCGGGCTTGCCATCGTCGCACTGGCCATCGCGCTCGACCGGCTGAGCCAGGCCATCGCCCACAAGCAGGCGAAGGGCAATGTCCACCGGTCCGCGAGCCCGAGGTTCTGGCGCCGCTATCCCAATCTGACGCTCGCCGTCGCCATCCTTGCCGTCACCACTCTGCTCGGCCTGTTCGTACCCGCCTTCGCGGCCGTGCCCAAGGCGATCACCTTCACCACCGCGCCACTGTGGAAAGCGGCGGTGAACTGGGTGACGATCAACTTCTTCGATCTCATCGAAGCCTTCCGCGTGGCGCTGATCCTCAATGTGCTCAATCCGCTGCGCGCCTTCTGCGAGGGCTTCCCTTGGCTGGGCGCGGTGTTCCTGCTCGGCCTTGCCGGCTACCAGCTTTCCGGCCCGCGGCTGGCCGTCCTGGTGGCAATGCTGACCGCTTTCTGCGCGGTCACCGGCCTGTGGGAAAAGACCATGGCGACGGTCTATCTCTGCGGCATCTCCGCCTTCATCGCCTGCCTGATCGGCATTCCCATCGGCCTGATGGCAGCCCGTAGCGACCGTTTCGAAAAGATCGTCACACCCGTCATCGACACCCTGCAGGTGCTGCCGTCCTTCTGTTTCATCATCCCGGTCGTGATGCTGTTCAGGGTTGGCGACGTGACGGCGATGATTGCAACGATAGCCTTCGCCGTAGTGCCGGCGATCCGCTACACCAATCACGGCATAAGGCAGGTGCCGCCGGCACTGATCGAGGCAGCGAAAGTGTCGGGCTGCACCCCGCGCCAGACCTTTTTCCGCGTGCAACTGCCGCTGGCGCTGCCGGAGATCATGCTCGGCGTCAATCAGACCATCCTGATGGCGTTGGCAATGATCATCATCTGCGCCATGGTCGGCACGCGCGATCTCGGCCAGGAAGTGTTCATCGCGCTGTCGAAAGCCGATTCCGGCCGCGGCATCGTCGCCGGCCTCGCCATCGCCTTCATCGGCATCGTCGCCGACCGGCTGTTCAATGCCTGGACGGCCAAGGCGCGGGCAAGGCTGGGGTAGCGGCGGCGGCCTACTCGGCCGCCACTCCTTTCACCTCGAGATAGCTCTCCATGGAATCGTCCAATGCCTGCAGCCAGGGCGTATGGTGCAGCGGCGCCATGGTGCCGGTCATCAGCGAGCGGTAGGAATGGTCGCGGAAGCTCATAATGTCTTCGGCCTTGTGATGCTCCCACTCCATGAAGGTCTGGTTGACCGCCTCGACGTCGAAGCCGGGATAGTCGGTCTGGTCCATGAGTTCCTTGGTATAGTCGCCCTGGAACCAGATCATCTGCTCGGCATCCTCCAGCGTCTCCTCGCGGGCGCGCCATTTGGCGCCATGCGCCGCCATCGCCTCGGCCGACGGCAGCTTGATGCGGCCCATGATGACATCGCGCGCGAACCAGGCCTGCGCGTCGAACATGTTGAAGGTGTAGAACTGGTCCTGCATGCCGATATAGGACAGCTTCGGGTTCTTCTCCCAGACAACGCCCTCGTAGAGGTCCAACGGCCACATGCGGTTGGCGGTCTTGAGCTTGAGATCGTCGGTCAGGAACGGGAAGGAATGGAGATAGCCGGTGCACAGGATGATGGCGTCGACATCCTTGGTCGTGCCGTCCTTGAAATGCGCCGTCTTGCCGACGACCTTTTGCAGCAGCGGCACTTCCTTCCAATTCTCGGGCCATTTGAAACCCATCGGTTTGGAACGATAGCTGGAGGTGATCGACTTGGCGCCATATTTGTAGCACTGCGAACCGATGTCCTCGGCCGAATAGGAGCGGCCGATGATCAGGATGTCCTTGCCCCTGAACTCCATGGCGTCGCGGAAATCGTGGCTGTGCAGGATGCGGCCGTTGAAGGTCGAGAAGCCCTCGAAATAGGGCACGTTGGGCACCGAAAAATGCCCCGAGGCGACGACGACATTGTCGAACTCTTCCGAATAGGTCACGTCGTTAGTGCGGTCATGCGCGGTGACGGTGAATTTCTTCGTCTCGTCCGAGAAGGTGACCATGCGCACCGGGCTATTGAAGCGCACCCATTTGCGCAGGCCCGACTTCTCGACGCGGCCCTTGATGTAGTCCCACAACACCGCACGTGGCGGGTAGGAGCCGATCGGCCGGCCGAAATGCTCCTCGAATGTGTAGTCGGCGAATTCCAGGCATTCCTTCGGCCCGTTCGACCAGAGATAGCGGTACATCGAGCCGTGCACGGGATCGCCATGTTCGTCGAGGCCGGTACGCCAGGTGTAGTTCCACAGGCCACCCCAGTCGGACTGCTTTTCGAAGCAGACGATCTCGGGAATCTCGGCGCCCTTGTCGGCCGCCGACTTGAAAGCCCTGAGTTGGGCCAGACCGGACGGTCCGGCTCCGATGACGGCAACGCGAGTGTTCATTCCGGGCCTCCTTTTTTGATTTCCCCAGCGAAACAAATTTCACTGGTAGTGACAGTAATTGGCCTCTTGGTGCTGTCAACAGACATCTGCTGGAACGGCGTTTGCGCGCAGTGGATTCCTGGCGGAAAACCCGTGGGCGCCGCGATGGTCGCACTGCCGCGCGCAACATAAGATGGCTTGCCGTTGCGGTTGCGGTCCTGTATCGGCACCTGACATGTTCACCTTGAGTGAAATAAATCCTGACGATTGGGGGCGACATGGCAAAGGCGAATTCGAATTCCAAGGCTCCCGCGAGCGCAAAGGCAAAGCCGTCGCCGAAAGTGTCGGCGGACGGCAGGACCATACGCGCGCCGCTGACACAAAACCCGCACGCTATTCGCGATACCCGCGAAAAAGTGCTGGAGGTCGCGATCGGCCGCGAGGTGCGGGCCTTCCGCAAGAAGCTCGGCATCACCGTGGCGGATCTCGCGGTCGCCACCGATATTTCACTGGGCATGTTGTCGAAGATCGAGAACGGCATCACCTCGCCGTCGCTGACCACCTTGCAGGCACTGTCGCGGGCGCTCGGCGTTCCCGTCACCGCCTTCTTCCGCCGCTTCGAGGAAGAACGCAGCGCCGTCTTCGTCAAGGCCGGCCAAGGCCTCGACGTCGAGCGCCGCGGCACGCGCGCCGGCCACCAGTACAATCTGCTTGGCCATATCGGTTCGAACACCAGCGGCGTCGTCGTCGAGCCCTATCTGATCACGCTGACCGAGGATTCCGACGTATTCCCGACCTTCCAGCACGAGGGCATGGAGTTCCTCTATATGCTCGAGGGCGAGGTCGTTTACCGGCACGGCAGCAACCTCTACCCGATGAAGCCCGGCGACAGCCTGTTCTTCGACGCCGACGCGCCGCACGGACCGGAGCAACTGACGAAACTGCCGATGCGGTATTTGTCGATTATCTGCTACCCGCAGGGCAGTGCTGGGTAGGCGGGCCGCCGCAGCCCCTCACCCGGATTGCCCCTAGGGCAGAGGAGCCCGACGCCAGCGTTGGCGATCTCTTCTCCCCTCGGGAGGTGGCCGCGAAGCGGCCGGATGAGGGGGGCTTTCAATCCGGCCCGAACCCCGGGCTCGTCGGGCTGCCATCGTCCAGCTTCGACAACCACTCGACCAGTGTCGGGCGAAAGCGCGTCAGGCCTTTGTAGCTGGCGAGTTCCTCGGGTAGGTCGCGGATGACGCGGTGCAGGCGCCGTGCCCATTTCGGCTGCGTCACCAGCTCGTCCATCTTGATCAGGTAGCAGCGGATCGGAAAGACGATGCCATTGGAGCGCGGCAGCCGCCAGAAGCTCTGCAGTTCGACCCGCAGATGCCCCTTGTCGCCGACATTCTCCGACGTCACTGTCGCGCGGTCCGGACCCCATTTGTGATAATTCTCCGGGCTGGTGTCCAGCCGCGGATTGATGGTCATCGTCCAGTTCAGGCGCCGTGCCGGCTTGCCCTGCTGGATGTTGGTGAGGAACTTCAGCGCGCGCGTGAAAATACCCTTCTCATGCGCCAGCGGCACAGGCGCGTGCCATTCGAAGAAATTCATGCCGATGTCGAAATCGAGCGACCAGTCGGCCTGGGTGGTGACCATGCCGGCGTCCATCCATAGATTGCCGTCGCGCTGGTCGAGGATGCAGAAATCGCCCTGGCTCTGGCGGGTGATGTATTCCATCGGCCCATAAGGCAAAGTCGAGGTGTCCCCGAAGGTGAAAGTATCATCGATGCCGAGCGGCCGGTTGATCCAGCGCCAGCGGTCGCCGTCGCGCGTCAGCGTGAAATGCTCGGGATAGCCCAGCGCCTGCTGCTCCATCAAAAGCTCCAGCAGGTCCCAGCCGGCGAGCGTCATGTGCGGCAGCGACTGGCAGCGCAGGGGATCCTCGGCCAGCACCAAGGCGCGGTCCTGCATCTCGGCGACATAGTGTTCGTCGACGTCGATCAGGTTTTCGAGCACCGAGCCTTTGGGGCCGACGACATGCGGCTCGATGTTGACCGCGTACATGTAGCTGTCTTCATGGAAGGGGAACGGAAACCGCCTGATGTGCTCGGGGCTGTTCTTGAAAGTGAAGTCGTCGCGGAACGTTTCCTTGCGAAAGGTGATGCCCATTCTCGCCTCCTATCTTTCCAAGACCAGCGACCTGCCCTCGAAGCGCGACACGCACGGCATGATCTTCCTGCCCGAACGGTGCTCTTCCTCGCTCAGCCAATGGTCGTTGTGGATGAATTTGCCGTCACACGAGATGACGTTGGTCTCGCACTGGCCGCAGACGCCGCCACGACAAAGATAGGGCGGATCGACGCCGGCGGCTTCGATGGCTTCCAGCAGGCTCTGCTGCTCGCCGACGCGGATGGCCTTGCCGCTGACGGCAAGCGTCACGTCGAATGGCAGGCCGGGCTGCGGCGCCGCGAAATGCTCGTAGTGGACGGTCTCCGGCGGCCAGCCGAGGTTAGCTGCGCGGTCGCGTACCCAGTTGATCATGCCGGCCGGGCCGCAGACATAGAGGTGCGTCCCGAGCGGCTGCGAGGATAGCAACCGGTCGAGTTCGATCCGCTCCTCAAGGTCATCATGGTAGAGCCGAACGCGACGGCCGTAGCGTTCCCGCAGCACGTCGGCATAAGTGCCAAGCGAAGCGGTGCGGCAGGTGTAGTGCAGTTCGAAATTGCCGCCCTCCCCCGCCAGTTGCGCGGTCTGGGCCATGAACGGCGTGATGCCGATGCCGCCGGCCAGCATCAGGTGTTTCTTAGCGCGCAGATCGAGCGAAAAAAGATTGACCGGATAGCTGATCACCATCTCCAGGCCCGGCTTGACCGACCTGTGCATGAACAGCGAGCCGCCGCGACCGACGTCGTCGCGGCGCACCGAGATGGTGTATTCGCGCGTGTCTAGCGGCGAGCCCATCAGCGAATAGGGATTGAGCCTTGTGCGCTGGCCATCGCGCATCTCGACCACGACATGGGCGCCGCCGGAAAAGGTCGGCAACAGCTCGCCATCACGCCGGCGAAAATGGAACCGGGTGACCAGCTCATTGACCGGGACGACATCGCTGACGACGACGTCGAGCTTGGTGGTGCCGGTGCTCATCGAAATATCTCCTCCATCGGAGGAATTTCACTGCGATCCTCGGCATTGATGCAGACGCCCTGGAACGCGGCAAGGCGCCGGGAATAGTGATCGCGCACGAGAAGCAGCAGGCCACAATGCGAGCAGGTCGCCGGCTGCGTCGTCACATTCTCGGTGATGCCCTTGCAGTGCACGCACTGCATGCGCCGTGCCAGCGAGCCGCGATGCTCGGTCTGCATGGAGGTGTGGTCGATGCCGGCTTCGAGCGCCACCTGCATAGCCTGCCCGATCAGCCCTTCGGTGCCGGCGAGATAGAGGCGCAGACCCATATGCGCGTTATCAAGCGTCTGCTTCAGACGCGGCAGCAGACTGGCGAAGGACGGGGCGGTGTGAAATTGCGCCGGCTTCAACCCTTCGAGGGCAGCAATATATTTGCCGTCAGGACCGGGAATGAAGACGATCTCGGCACAATCGAAAAAGCCAGGTGGCGCGGTTCGGGCCATATCGGTAATCGCCAGCGCGCCTTCGGCGTCGGCGATGAACAGATGATGCCTGCCAGGCTGCGGAGACAGGGTTCCGTAAATGGGCCGGCTGATGATGGTCTTGGCTGCCATTCTCTCTTTGTGCCTCGAAAACCTTCGCTGTCGATTATGCCTCAGCCTTTCGCCGTGCGCTTGGTCTTCTTGGGATCGTCGAACGGCAAGGGCTGCGCCGTGGCCTTGATCAATCCGCTCTTGTTGCGGATTTCGAGCGTGGTGTCCTTGACCGCGCAGTCGACGTCGAGCCGGGCAATGCCCATCGATTTCTCGACCAGCGGCGAATACATGGCGCAGGTGACAACGCCGACCTTTTTGCCGTCGCGATAGACCGGAGCGCCCTCGTCCGCCGGCTCCTTGCCGTCGAGCAGGACGCCATAGATCTTGAAGCGCTCCTTGCCCTTCAGGCGATAGTGCTCCTCGGCACCGCGAAAGCCGGTCTTGCCGGGGCTGACGGTGAAGTCGAGGCCGAGCTCCCAAAGCGTATCGCCGGGGCCTTCATTCTCGAACGGATACTTTTGGGAATTGTCGTAGGGGTAGAACAGCAGGTAGCTTTCGACGCGCAGCATGTCGAGCGTGGTGAAGCGGCAGGGAATGATGCCGGCGTTCTTGCCCTCGTCGAGAATCCTGTCCCAGATCGTGCCGGCGTCCTGGCCACGGCAGAAGATCTCGTAGCCGCGTTCGCCGGTATAGCCGGTGCGCGAGATCATGACGGGAAAGCCGAACAGCTGCGTCTGCATGTGATGGAAGTAGTTGAGGTCGCGGATGCCGGGCACGTGCTTGGCCAGATAGTCGACCGCTGTTGGCCCCTGCAGCGACAAATCGTGCAGATTGTCGTCGAAGCGCAGCGACACGTCCCGTCCCATCGCCGCCCGCTGCAGTTCCTCATGGCCGGTACCCGAGCCGTGTACCACCATCCAGGAATTCGGTCCCATGCGGTAGAGGATGCAGTCGTCGGTGAATTTTCCCGCCTCGTTCAGCATGCAGGCATAGGCCGACTTGCCGGGATAGATCTTTTCAACGTCACGCGTGGTGGCGAGGTCGATCAGATGCGAGGCGTGCGGCCCTGTGATGTGCACCTTCTTCAGGCCGGAAACATCCATAAGCCCGGCCTTGGTGCGGATGGCGATATATTCCTCGTCGGCATCCTTGTCGTAGGTCCAGGCGGTGCCCATACCGCTCCAGTCTTCGAGTTTCGAACCCAGCGCACGATGGCGATCCGCCAGGGTCGAAAATCTCCAGGATGCCGTCATCCGCTCGTCCTCCATTCGAAAATGCTGCTGTTCCCTGCTCCCGTGCGCTAGGCCGGGAGCTTGGTCGAATATTGATCGCAAACGCGGGAGGCCCGCAATCCCCTAAAAGCAAATAATTTCATTGTCAGGCAAAATCGGCAGGTCGAAGCAAGCGGTTAACTCAGCGTAAATTCGTCTTGACAATTGCGAAATTCGGCCTGAATCTATGAAAAAAATTTCACTCTCTTGAAAGAGAGCGGCGGGCGGTGGATTCGGAACCGGACGTCGGCAAAGAAGGGGAAAACCGATGGCAGACCTGCAGCAGCGCATCGAGGCGCTGTACCGCTCCGACTTGCGCGGATCCGCGCTCCTGATCATCTGCCTGTGGGCGACGATCCTCTTCGTTCTCTTCATGACATGGCCATACATTCCGCAGGGCGGCATCAAGGCTGTCGTCGCCATTGCCGCCGCCGCCGTGCTCATCTTCAACACGGCAGCCATCCTGGCGATGGTCAAACACTACAAGGAAGACAAGGAGTTCATCTACGGGCTCGACATCAAGAACGCCGACGCATCCCGCAACCGCAAGTCCTGAGGGGAGAAACAATGTCCCGCTATACGCCGCCGGAGCAGAGCAAGGCCGGGCAAGTCTTCGACATCGCCGTTGTCGTGGTCGCCATCTTCGTGGCGCTGTGGCTGCCGCTGAAGCTTGGTCTTGCCGGTGCCGCAAAATCAATCGACGCGCTCGATGCCAAGACCTGGGAAGCGCTCGGGCAGAATCCGACCATGGCGTCGATCTGGGAAAAGCTCGGCTATACGCCCGAGACCGCGCACGACATCATCCAGAACCGGTTCCACTACATCATCGACTGGCCGACGCTGATCATCATGGCGGCCGTCCTGATCGGTTATTTCGTGTTCCTGTTCCGGGCATCCGACCGCGAATATCGCGATGTGATCAACGAGAAGTTCGACGACAGGTAAAGTTTGGCGACGAAGAATTTGGGGACACGATCATGTGGGTGGCACTCTCTTACGCATGCTGGGGCATCTCGATCGTGCTCGCGCTGTGGATGCTCTACGACTGGTTCAAGGTCGATACGAACTACTCCGAGGACGTTTTGACCTCGTCGCGTGAAGGCGAGCTTGAAGCCGCTTCCGAAAAACACCGGATCTGAGTGGGGATTGATCGATGACGGTCGCGCTTGAAAACACCACCACCACCACAATTCACGGCGACCGGGTATCGCTGCTTCGGGTGCTTGGCCCGGCCCATGTCTGGGCGCTCGGCGTCGGCATCGTTCTGGTCGGCGAGTTCACCGGCTGGAATTTCTCGGCCGACAAGGGCGGCGCGCTGGCTGCCCTGATCGTGTGCTGGGTCGTCGGGCTGCTCTACACCTCGGTGGCCATGATCGATTCCGAGGTGACGTCGACAGTGGCCGCCGCCGGCGGCCAGTATGCGCAGGCAAAGCACATTGTCGGGCCGTTGATGGCGTTCAACGTCGCGCTGTTCCTGGTCTTTGCCTATACGATGCTGGAAGTGTCCGATGCCATCCTGCTCGGCGACACCATCGTCGCCAAGGCGGGTGTGGAAGGGCTGACCCACAATTCCTTCATCGCCGCCACCATCGTGGTGCTGGCCTGGCTCAACTATCGCGGCGTACTGATGACGCTCAACGTCAACTTCGTCATCACGGCCATCGCCTATGTCTCGATCGTCGTCCTGTTCTTCTCGGTCAGCCCCTGGACGCAAGGCGCGGTGCTGAAGCTCAACGAACTGGTCACTCCAGGCAACGCGCTGCCCTATGGCTGGATCGGCGTCATCGCCGCCTTCCAGTTCGGCATCTGGTATTATCTCGGCATCGAAGGGACCACCCAGGCCGCCGAGGAAGTGCGCTCGCCGGCACGCTCCCTGCCCTACGGCACCATGGCCGGCATGATCACGCTGCTCATCGCCGCCGCCATGACCTGGTATGTCTGCGCCTCGCTGATGCCTTGGGAATATCTCGGCATCACCTATTATCCGCTGTGGGACGCCGGCAAACTGACCGGCAGCCCCCTGCTCGAGAACCTCCTGTTCATAGCGACGCTGCTCGCCGCGCTTGCCTCCGCCAATGGTTGCATCAACGACGCGGCGCGCGCCTGGTTCTCGCTCGGACGCGACCGCTATCTGCCGAGCTGGTTTTCGGCGGTGCATCCGAAATACCGCACGCCCTATCGCTCGATCCTGTTCCTGCTGCCGATCGCGCTGGCCTTCGCCTTCATCGCCGACCTTAACCAGGCGATCACCTTCTCGATCCTGTCGGGCGTGCTGCAATACACTTTCATGAGCATCAACATCATGATGTTCAGGAAAAAGTGGCCGCTGGGCTCGATCCGCCGCGGCTACACGCACCCCTTCCATCCGCTGCCGGCAATCGTCCTGTTCAGCCTGTGCGTAGTGACCTTCTTCGCCATCTTCCTCGGCTTCGGCTCGCAGTTGATCGCCATGGTCGCCTTCTATTTCCTGATTTCGCTGTGGTTCCATTTCTATCGCTACAAATTCGTGCGGCGTGGGGACCAGTTCACCATGCCGTGGCCGAAACCGCAGGGCTATTGATGGGAGTAGGCCCGTCCAGGATTTGGATGGGCCTTGCACGATAAAATGTCAGACGTGACATCAGCACTGCTTGCCGGGGCAATTGTCCTGGCTCTCGTCCTTCACTTTGCGTGGCAGGCGCGCCGCAGCCGCGACAGGGCCTCGGCAGCGCTGGCCGCCGATGAGGCGGGCATTCGCGCCGTCGTCGCGGATGCAGACAATGTCTCGGACGGCACCGCCGGCGTCATCACCTGGGAAGGATCATGGAACGGCCAACGCGTGCAGGTGCGCACCATCGTCGACACGCTGGCGACGCGGAAACTGCCGGCGCGCTGGCTCAGCGTTTCGATCACCGAGAAGGTCTCGGTACCTGCCATTTTCGACATGATGATGCGGCCGGGCTCGCCGACGACGTTCTCCAATTTCGACCATCTCCAGCATACGCTGCCGAAGGCGCCCGGTTTTCCGGCCGAGGCGGTGCTGCGGACAGACCGCAGGGGCACACGGTTCCCTCAGAGCATCATCGCCGGCCATATGGAACCGTTTTCAGAAGGCCGCGCCAAGGAGCTGCTGATCACGCCGAACGGAGTGCGCATCGTGTGGCTGCTGGCCGAGGCCGAGCGGGCACGCTACGGTGTCTTCCGGCAAGCCGCGTTCGGTGACACACGGATCGATTCTGCGCTGATCGAGCGGTTGCTCGTATCACTCTCGGATCTGCGCGACGCCATCAACCGAAGCGAACGGCAGGCCGCATGAGCACTTCAGACACTTCGCCGGCGCCAGTGAGCCCTTATCTCGTCCTGGGCGCCGCAATCGTGCTGCCGGCAAGCGGCCATGTCATTCTGGGCATCCCGGTGCGCGGACTGCAGTTTCTTTTCTTCATGGTCATACTGGCCTGGGTGACCGCCAGGATTTCGCCGCCGGACGCCAGCTTCGTCGGCCGTCACGCCGGCGGCTTCCTGATCTATGCGCTGTCGATCCTCGACGCCTACAAGATCGCCCGCATTCGTACCGCCAAATGGGCTCATAATGCCCGGCCGGAAGGAAACGGTACGCAGAGCGGCATTGAGCCGCATACGTAACCAGAGGAAAATTTCTTTCATACCATTGAATTAGAGGATTTCATTCGGTACATCATCTTAGTCACAAACGTCGGGAGGCTGACATGTGCGGAATCGTTGGACTTTTCCTGAAGGACAAGGCGCTGGAGCCGAAGCTCGGCGCGATGCTGTCGGAGATGCTGGTATCGCTCAGCGATCGCGGCCCTGACAGTGCCGGCATCGCCATCTATGGCGCGACATCCGGCAACGAGGCCAAGATCACCATCCAGTCGCCGAAGCCGGAACGCGATTTCCGCGGCCTGGACGCCGAACTCGCGAAGGCCGTCGGAGCGCCGGTGAGCATTGCGGTGAAATCGACGCACGCGGTGGTCAGGACCACGCCGGACAAGGTCGACGCGGCGCGTGAAGCCCTCCAGTCGCTCAGGCCCGACATCCGCATCATGGGCGCCGGCGAAGCGGTGGAAATCTACAAGGAAGTCGGCCTGCCCGAAGCCGTCGTCGATCGCTTCGACGTGCGCAAGATGACCGGCACGCATGGCATCGGTCATACCCGCATGGCGACGGAATCGGCAGTGACGACGATGGGTGCGCATCCTTTCTCGACCGGTGCCGACCAGTGTCTCGTGCACAATGGTTCATTGTCGAACCACAACAATGTCCGCCGCGAATTGATCCGCGAAGGCATGAAATTCGAGACCGAGAACGATACCGAAGTGGCGGCCGCTTACCTTTCCTCGCAAATGGCGCATGGCAAGAACCTCGGCGAGGCACTTGAAGGCACGCTGTCCGACCTCGATGGCTTCTTCACCTTCGTCGTCGGCACCAAGAATGGTTTTGGCGTGGTGCGCGATCCGATCGCCTGCAAGCCCGCCGTGATGGCTGAGACCGACCAGTATGTCGCCTTCGGCTCGGAATATCGCGCGCTGACCAAACTGCCCGGCATAGACAATGCGAGGGTCTGGGAACCGGAGCCCGCAACCGTTTATTTCTGGGAGCATTGAGTTCATGGCGGCAACCTCCAAGGCAACGCGCGACAGCCATGCGCGCGTCTTCGACCTCGACGTCCTGTCGCTGCGCGAACTCAATCAAGCGCTCCACAATCTGGCTCCGGGTTCGAACGAGACGGCGTGGGAAGTGCTCAACCCGAAAGGGAGCCATTCGGTCGCCGTCGGTGTCGACCACCCTGTCAGCATCGATGTGCGCGGCAGCGTCGGCTATTACTGCGGCGGCATGAACTCCGGCAGCGCCATCACCGTGCACGGCTCGGCCGGCCCCGGCGTTGGCGAGAACATGATGTCGGGTTCCATCGTCATCAAGGGCGATGCCAGCCAGTATGCCGGCGCCACCGGCAAGGGCGGGTTGCTGGTCATCGAAGGCAATGCCTCGTCGCGCTGCGGCATCTCAATGAAGGGCATCGACATCGTCGTGCATGGCAATATTGGCCATATGTCGGCCTTCATGGCGCAATCCGGCAACCTCGTTGTTCTGGGCGATGCCGGCGATGCACTGGGCGATTCCATCTACGAGGCGCGGCTCTTCGTGCGCGGCAAGGTCGACAGTCTTGGTGCGGACTGTATCGCCAAGGAGATGCGGCCCGAGCATCTGGAACTGCTGCAGGGTCTGCTCGACCGCGCCGGCGTGACCGGCGTCAAGCCGTCGGAGTTCAAGCGCTACGGCTCGGCGCGCACGCTCTACAATTTCAATATCGACAACGCCGACGCGTATTGAGGCAGCATGACCTATCGCAACCCGCCGACGACGCCGCGCAAATCCGCGACTTTCGACGACTACACGCTCTCCGAAATCCGCCGCGCCGCGGCGACCGGCATCTATGATATCAGAGGTGCCGGCGCCAAGCGCAAGCTGCCGCATTTCGATGACCTTCTGTTCCTCGGCGCCTCGATCTCGCGCTACCCGCTGGAAGGCTACCGCGAGCGCTGCGACACATCCGTGGTGCTCGGTTCGCGCCACGCCAAGAAGCCTATCGAACTGAAGATACCGATCACCATTGCCGGCATGAGCTTCGGCTCGCTGTCCGGTCCCGCCAAGGAAGCGCTCGGGCGCGGCGCGACGCTGTCGGGCACCTCGACCACGACCGGCGATGGCGGCATGACAGAGGAAGAGCGCGGCCATTCCAAGCAACTGGTCTATCAGTACCTGCCCTCGCGCTATGGTATGAACCTGCGCGACCTGCGTCGCGCCGATGCGATCGAAGTGGTCGTCGGCCAGGGCGCCAAGCCCGGCGGTGGCGGGATGCTGCTCGGCCAGAAGATTTCGGACCGTGTCGCCGAGATGCGCACGCTGCCCAAAGGCATCGACCAGCGCTCGGCCTCGCGCCACCCCGACTGGACCGGACCGGACGATCTCGAGATCAAGATCCTCGAGCTGCGCGAAATCACCGATTGGGAAAAACCGATCTACGTCAAGGTCGGCGGCGCCCGGCCCTACTACGATACAGCGCTTGCGGTGAAGGCCGGCGCCGATGTCGTCGTGGTCGACGGCATGCAGGGCGGAACGGCTGCAACGCAGGAAGTGTTTATCGAGAATGTCGGCCAGCCGACGCTCGCCTGCATCAGGCCGGCGGTGCAGGCGCTGCAGGATCTCGGCATGCACCGCAAGGTTCAGCTCATCGTCTCAGGCGGCATCCGCAACGGCGCCGATGTGGCCAAGGCGCTGGCGCTCGGCGTCGACGCCGTGTCGATCGGCACCGCGGCACTCGTGGCGCTCGGTGACAACGATCCCCGCTGGGAGGCGGAGTACAACGAACTCGGCACCACATCAGGCGCCTATGACGACTGGCATGAGGGCAAGGATCCTGCCGGCATCACCACGCAGGACCCCGAACTGATGAAGCGGGTCGACCCCGTGGCCGCCGGGCGCCGGTTGGCGAACTATTTGAAGGTGATGACGCTGGAGGCGCAAACCATCGCCCGCGCCTGCGGCAAGAACAGCCTCCACAATCTCGAACCCGAGGACCTCGTCGCATTGACGATCGAGGCTGCCGCCATGGCCGGCGTGCCACTGGCCGGCACCAACTGGATACCGGGGAAGAACGGCTTCTGATCAACAAAGGGCCGAAGGCCATATGCTCTAGGGCCAACAATCGATAAGAAATGGGGAACTTCAGTGACAGTTGATCTTGCAGAGTTCGCAAGGGCGAAAAACGTCAAATATTTCATGATTTCCTACACTGACCTGTTCAGTGGCCAGCGTGCCAAGCTGGTACCGGCGCAAGCCATCGCCGACATGCAGAAGGACGGTGCCGGCTTTGCCGGGTTCGCCACCTGGCTCGACCTCACGCCGGCGCATCCCGACATGCTGGCGGTGCCGGATCCGGACTCGGTCATCCAGTTGCCATGGAAACCGGAAGTCGCCTGGGTCGCCGCCAACTGCATCATGGACGACAAGGACGTCGACCAGGCGCCGCGCAATACACTGAAGCGGCTGATCGCCGAGGCAGCCGCCGACGGTATGCACGTCAAGACCGGCGTCGAGGCCGAGTTCTTCCTGATCTCGCCGGACGGCAAGACGATCTCCGATGAGTACGACACGGCATCGAAGCCTTGCTACGACCAGCAAGCGGTGATGCGCCGTTACGATGTCATCGCCGAGATCTGCGACCACATGCTGGCGCTCGGCTGGGGCGCTTACCAGAACGACCACGAGGACGCTAACGGCCAATTCGAGATGAACTGGGCGTTCGACGATGCGCTGCCGACCGCCGACAAGCATTCCTTCTTCAAGTTCATGGTCAAGTCGATCGCGGAAAAACATGGGCTGCGCGCCACCTTCATGCCCAAACCGTTCCAGGGCCTGACCGGCAATGGCTGCCATGCCCACATCTCTGTCTGGGACAGATCGGGCAAGACCAATGTCTTCGCCGACAATTCGATGGAGCTCGGTCTTTCCGCCAAGGGCAAGAACTTCCTTGGCGGCATCATGAAGCACGCTTCGGCGCTCGCCGCGATCACCAACCCGACGGTCAATTCCTATAAGCGCATCAACGCGCCGCGCACCATTTCGGGCGCGACCTGGGCGCCGAACACGGTGACCTGGACCGGCAACAACCGCACCCACATGGTGCGCGTGCCCGGCCCCGGCCGCTTCGAATTGCGCCTGCCCGATGGCGCTGCCAACCCTTATCTCCTGCAGGCGGTCATCATCGCCGCCGGCCTCGACGGCATCCGCTCGAAGGCCGATCCGGGCAAGCGCTACGATATCGACATGTACCAGCATGGCCACACGGTGAAGGGCGCGCCTAAGCTGCCGCTCAACCTGCTCGATGCGTTGCGCGAGTTCGACAAGGACAAATCGCTCAAGGCGGCGCTGGGTGAGGAATTCTCGTCGGCATATCTAAAGCTGAAGCACCAGGAATGGAATTCCTATGCTTCGCACTTCACGCAATGGGAGCGCGACCACACGCTGGACATCTAGAGCATCGGACCGAAAAAGTGTGACACGGTTTTCGGCAAAGGCGATGCGTCAAGAAAGTTCCTGTGTGGGGCGGGCGACCTCGGAATGAACGTATGAAATACTCGATCTTCTCGCTCGCCCGCGCCGCTCTTTCCGGCCATAAAAACTGGCAACGCACCTGGCGCGACGCCGCGCCGAAGGACCGCTACGACGTGGTGATCATCGGCGGCGGCGGCCATGGGCTGGCCACCGCCTGGTTCCTGGCCAGCGAATTCGGCATCAAAAATGTCGCGGTGCTGGAAAAGGGCTGGATCGGTTCCGGCAATGCCGGCCGCAACACCACCATCATCCGCTCCAACTACGGCCTGCCCGGCAATACCGGCTTCTACGAATTGTCGATGAAGCTTTGGGAACGGATGGAGCAGGACCTCAACTACAACGCGATGGTCAGCCAGCGCGGCGTCATCAACCTCTACCATTCCGATGCGCAGCGCGACGCCTATGCACGGCGCGGCAATACCATGCGCATCAACGGCATCGATGCCGAACTGCTCGACCTGGCGGCGGTCAAGAAGATGATCCCGTTCCTGAACTTCGACAATGCGCGCTTTCCCGTGCAGGGCGGGCTGCTGCAGCGGCGCGGCGGCACGGCGCGGCACGATGCGGTGGCCTGGGGCTACGCCCACGCTGCCAGCGAACTCGGCGTCGACATCATCCAGAATTGCGAAGTCACGGGCTTTGTCAGGGACGCCAACGGCAAGGTGACTGGTGTCGAGACCTCGCGCGGCAGGATCGGCGCCGGCAAGGTCGGCATGGCGGTGGCCGGGTCCTCATCGCGCGTCGCGGCGATGGCTGGCCTGCGGCTGCCGATCGAAAGCCATGTGCTGCAGGCCTTCGTCTCGGAGGCGATCAAGCCGCTCATTCCCGGCGTCATGACGTTTGGCGCCGGCCATTTCTATGTCAGCCAGTCCGACAAGGGCGGGCTTGTCTTCGGCGGCGACATCGACGGCTACAATTCCTATGCCCAGCGCGGCAACATGCCTGTCATGGAAGATGTCTGCGAAGGCGGCATGGCGCTGATGCCGATGATAGGCCGCGTGCGGCTGCTGCGCCAATGGGGCGGCATCATGGATATGTCGATGGACGGCTCGCCGATCATCGACAAGACACCGGTCGACGGGCTCTACCTCAATGCCGGCTGGTGCTATGGCGGCTTCAAGGCGACACCCGGCTCAGGCTTCGTCTTCGCCCATCTGCTTGCTCGCGATGAATCGCACGCCGAGGCCGCCCGCTTCCGGCTCGACCGGTTCCGGTCTGGTGCTGTCATCGACGAAAAGGGCCAGGGCGCCCAACCGAACCTGCACTGAGGACAGTCGAAAAACATGCGTATTGTCTGTCCCTTCTGTGGTGAACGCGAGCTCGGCGAGTTCACCTATCTCGGCGACGCCAAGCCGGTGCGGCCGGCGCCTGGAGCGTCGGAAGATGAGGTCTACGATTACGTCTATCTGCGCGACAACATCGCCGGCGTGATGGATGAGAACTGGTATCATGGCGGCGGCTGCCGGGCCTGGCTGAAGGTCACCCGCAACACGCTGACGCACGAGATTTCGGCTGTGGAACCGGCGGCGGGTGCCGGGGCGAGGCAGGTTGCGAAATGAATATTTCCTGCCAACTCGGCGCCGCCCCTCACCTGCCTGCCGGCATCCTCTCCCCGTATAATGACGGGGAGAGGGGTGCTGCCGTCCCCGGTTTCGCCGATCGCCAGCGCTGCAAGAAGGAAGCCAACTTAGCGGCCAGCCCCCTTCTCCCCGTCACTATACGGGGAGAAGTGCCCGGCAGGGCGATGAGGGGCAGTGCTGCCCTCCGCCATGACATCGAATCGACGAGAGGCTGGACATCGTGACCTCTCAACCCCATCGTCTCACATCCGGCGGTCTCGTCGACCGTTCGGCGCCGCTGAATTTCAGGTTCGACGGCAAGAGCTTCTCCGGTTTCAAAGGCGACACGCTTGCCTCGGCACTGGTTGCCAACGGCGTCAAGCTGGTTGGCCGCTCGTTCAAGTACCATCGCCCGCGCGGCATCCTGACCGCGGGATCGGAAGAACCTAACGCGCTGGTGGAGCTGCGCAGCGGTGCACGGCGCGAGCCGAACACCAAGGCGACGACAGCGGAGCTCTATGAAGGGCTCGACGCCGCCAGCCAGAACCGCTGGCCGTCGCTCGCCTTCGACGTGATGTCGGTCAACCAGCTGTTCGCGCCGATCTTCGTCGCCGGCTTCTACTACAAGACCTTCATGTGGCCGGCGAAGTTCTGGGAAGCGATCTATGAGCCGGCGATTCGCCGCGCCGCGGGTCTCGGCCGTGCAGCCGGCATTGCCGATCCGGATCATTACGACAAGGCGTGGGCGCATTGCGACGTGCTGATCGCCGGGTCCGGCCCGACGGGCCTCGCAGCCGCCCTCGCAGCAGGCCGCAGCGGCGCCCGCGTCATCCTGTGCGAAGAGGACTTTGTTCCCGGCGGGCGCCTGCTTGCCGATGGCGGCATGATCGACGGCATGCCTGCCGACGAATGGATCGCGCGCACGCTCAGTGAGCTTGCCGCCATGCCTGATGTCCGCATCATGACGCGCACGACGCTGTTCGGCGTCTATGATGGCGGCACCTATGGCGCGATCGAGCGTGTCAGCGACCATCTGCCCTCGCCGCCGGAGCACCAGGTGCGCCAGCGGCTATGGCGGATCGTGGCCAAGCGCTGCGTCGTCGCGGCAGGCGCGCTCGAACGGCCAATCGTCTTTGCCGGCAACGACACGCCGGGCGTGATGATGGCGTCCGCCATGCGCAGCTATATCGCACGTTATGCCGCGGCACCGGCCAGACGCATCGCGCTGTTCACCAACAACGAGGACGGCTGGCGCACCGTCGAGGCAGCGCTCGGGGCGGGACTGCAGGTCGCCGCCGTGATCGACGCGCGCGCGGAAATCTCTTCCGAGCACCGCTCGCTTGCCAGCAAGGGCGGCTTTGCGGTTCTGCATGGCTCCGTCAGCGGCATCGATGGCGGCAAGAATGGCGTGCGCAAGATTTCCGTCTCACTCACCGGCGGCGCGCGTGCCGAAGTGGAAGCCGATGGGCTTGCCGTTTCCGGCGGCTGGAACCCGGCGGTCGGGCTCACCTCCTATCATCGCGGCCGGCCGAAATGGCGCGACGATATCGCCGCCTTCGTGCCCGACGGCGCGCCTCCGGGAATGGTCGCGGCTGGTGCCGCCAACGGCGCCTTCGGGCTTGGCGCCTGCTTGCGCGAAGGATTTGCGGCGGGCGCGGCTGCGGCACGTGATGCCGGACACGGCAATGGCTCAGGCTCCACGCCGGTGGCCGACGACGAAGCCTTTTCACTGGCGCCGCTTTGGCACGTTGCCGGCAAAGGCAAGGCTTTCGTCGACCAGCAGCATGATGTCACCGCATCGGATATCGAGCTGGCGCAGCGCGAAGGGTTCGAATCGGTCGAGCACCTGAAGCGCTACACCACGCTCGGCATGGCGACCGACCAGGGCAAGACCTCGAACGTCGCCGGCCTCGCCATCATGGCGGCGGTCACGGGCAAATCCATTCCCGAGACCGGCACGACAATCTACCGGCCTCCCTATGTGCCGGTCGCCATCGGCGCCTTCGCCGGCCATCATCGCGACGAGAATTTTCACGCCACGCGGCTGACGCCGTCGCATCACTGGGCCGCCGAACAGGGCGCGATCTTCGTCGACACCGGCCTGTGGAAGCGCGCGCAATGGTATCCGCGCGCCGGCGAGAAGGATTGGCTGGAATCGGTGACCCGCGAGGTCAAGGCGGTGCGCTCAGGCGTCGGCTTCTGCGATGTCTCGACGCTGGGCAAGATCGACGTGCATGGCGCGGACGCCGGCACCTTCCTCGACCGTGTCTACATCAACACCTTCTCCACTCTTGCGGTGGGAAAAGCGCGCTACGGGCTGATGCTGCGCGAGGACGGCATCGTCTATGATGACGGCACCACGTCGCGGCTGGCCGAGGACCACTATTTCCTCACCACCACCACGGCCAAGGCCGGGCTGGTGATGCAGCATCTCGAATTCTGCCGGCAAGTGCTGTTTCCGGAACTCGATGTGCAGTTAACCTCGGTCTCCGACCAGTGGGCGCAATTTTCGATTGCCGGGCCCAAAACCCGCGACCTGTTGAAAGAGATCGTCGATCCTTCGGAAGACCTTTCCAACGAAGGGTTCCCCTTCATGGGCGCGCGCGAAGTCGCGTTGCGCGGCGGCGTCAGGGCGCGGTTGTTCCGCATTTCCTTCTCGGGCGAAATGGCGTTCGAGATTTCGGTGCCGGCGCGCTACGGCGAGGCGATGGCGCGCAATTTGATGATTGCGGGCAAGCCGTTCGGCGTGACGCCTTACGGCACCGAGGCACTCGGCGTCATGCGCATCGAAAAGGGTCACGTCGCGGGTCCGGAACTCAGCGGCACGACCACCGCGGCCGATCTCGGCCTCGGCAAGATGATGTCGACCAAGAAGGATTTCATCGGCCGCGTCATGGCCGGACGCGAGGCGCTGATCGCAGCTGATCGGCAGGTCGTCGTCGGCATCAAGCC
The DNA here is from genome assembly GCF_020164995.1 of Mesorhizobium sp. CO1-1-11. Classification (NCBI taxonomy): domain Bacteria; kingdom Pseudomonadati; phylum Pseudomonadota; class Alphaproteobacteria; order Hyphomicrobiales; family Phyllobacteriaceae; genus Mesorhizobium; species Mesorhizobium sp. CO1-1-11. The sequence continues at coordinate 306,646 of NZ_JAIUHE010000001.1, read as the reverse complement.
GACCGACAAGGCCCGGCGCCTGCGTTCCGGCGCGCACATCATTCCGAAGGGGCAGACACCCGGGCCCGACAACGACCAGGGCTACGTCACCTCGGTCTGCTTTTCGCCGACATCAGACCAATGGATCGGGCTTGCACTTGTCGAGCGCGGCCGCGAGCGGTTCGGCGAGATCGTGCATGCGCACGATCCGCTACGCGGCGAGGATTACGATTTGGAACTGTGCAACCCTGTCTTCTATGACCCGGATGGAGGGCGCCAGCGTGGCTGAGTTTTCCTGGGAAACCCGCAGCCCTCTCCACCGCGCACTCGTCGCCGGTCCACACGGCGCGCGAGGCGACGCCGGCGTGACCCTGAGCGAGATCCGCAATTTCGACCTTGTCCAGGTGATGGCGCGGCGCGGCAAGACGGCCGAGATGGCGAGCGCCGCGAACGCGCATTTCGGCGTGACGGCGCCGGAAACACCGAAGACGGCCGCAGCAGCCGAAGCCACGCTCATCTGGTCGGGACCGGATCAGTTCTTCGTGCTGTCGAAAGGCAGACACACGGTGGAGTCGCTGGCCCCGGTTTTCGCGACCTCGGCTTCGCTCTCGGACCAGTCACATGCGCGGGTGTTGATCAGCATTTCCGGCACCAAGGCGCGCGCCCTGCTCGCCAAACTGTCGTCGATCGATCTGTATCCGGCGGCGTTCCCGGTCGGAGCCGCGGCAACCACCTCGATGGATCACACCAGCGTCACGCTGTGGCGCGGCAATGATGCGCCGGACGGACAGGCTGTTTTCACCGTTCTGGTGTTTTCGACCTTCGCCGAAAGCCTGTGGCACACGATGCTGGACTCGGCTGCCGAGTATGGTGTCGAGATCGGGCATTCGGAGGACTTGGCGTAGCACTGCGCTTCTTCCCCGCCTTGCCAAACTCCGCTCCGCTGCTATTCTTGCTGCTAAAATAATTTCACACACAGGCAAACTTGTTTCTCGAACCGCAAGGCTGAGATGAGCCAGTCGCCCTACCCCACCGTGACAGCCGGACCGCCCAGGCCAAGCCTGATCCTGCGGCCTGGCCAGATCGCGCTGCCGGCCGGCATGGAGCGCTATACCGTACAGGGGAATGGCGCGGTGCTGATCGAGGTCGAGGCCGGCGATACGATCACGGTTCGCAACGTCGAGGGAGGCCAGGCCTGCGAGTTGCTGGCCTGGGACAGGTCAGGCGCCAGCGATCCCGGCATGCTCGGTGAAAAATCCAACAGCAATGCCGCCGGCATCAAGGCGCTGCTCACCGAGGGCGACGACAGTCTTTCGGCGGTGCGCCGCGGCCTCGAACGCCGCCAGGTTCAGCTTGGGCAGGCCGAGGCGGTGCGCGTGTTTGGCGGCACCACACCAGCCGGTACCGAGCAGGCATTCACAGTCGCGCGCGACGGCGCGATGCTGATCGCCGCACCCGGCGGTCCGATGCTGGTCGACGGGCACGACACAGTGACGCCGCTCAGCGTCGTCGTGCGGCGCAACACGATCCGCCTGAAAACGAAATCCCGGCTTGCCGATCCATTGGCCGATCCGGTGCTCGATTTGCGCGTTCATTCGGCGACGGCGGAATCGTATTTCGTCAAGGCGGGCGACTATCTGCAGATCATCGATGTCGACGGGCGCCAGTGCACCGACTTCCAGTGTTTCTCGGCCCGCAAGCTGGACAAGGGGCTCGACCATCCGCTCGACGTCACGACGACGCGCACGCTGATGGGCGCGAGCTATCCGATGCCCGGCCTGCATTCGAAATATTACGACCAGGACATGGAACCGCTGGTTGAGGTGGTGCAGGACACGTGCGGCCGGCACGATGCCTTCGCGCTCGCCTGCGCGGCGAAATATTATGACGACATCGGCTATCCCGGCCACACCAACTGCTCGGAGAACTTTAATCGCGCGCTGGACGGCAAGGGCGTCAATCCCCGCGCCGGCTGGATGGCGATCAACTTCTTCTTCAACACGGCGATCGACGCCCATGGCGTCATGGTGTCGGACGAGCCATGGTCGCGGGCCGGCGACTATGTTCTGCTCAGAGCGCTGACCGACATCGTCTGCGTCTCCTCGGCCTGCCCCGACGACACGACGCCGGCCAATGGCTGGGACCTGACCGACATCCACGTGCGGACCTATTCCGGCCAGCACAAATTCTCGCGAGCGATCGCCAGACGCATGACGCCTGATTCGGAACCGAAAATGACCCGCGAGACAGCTTTCCATTCGAGCTTTGCCAAACACACACGCGACTTCGTCGAGTACAGGGGCTATTGGCTGGCCAATTCGTTCGCCAGGGAAGGCGCCATCGCCGAATATTGGGCCTGCCGGCAGGATGCCGTGATCATGGACCTGTCGCCGCTGCGCAAGTTCGAAGTGACCGGCCCGGATGCCGAAGCGCTGCTGCAATATACGCTGACGCGTGACGTCAAGAAGCTCGGCGTCGGCCAGGTCGTCTACTCCGCCATGTGTTACGAACATGGCGGCATGATCGACGACGGCACGCTTCTGCGGCTCGGCAAGGACAATTTCCGCTGGGTTGGCGGCGACGATCTGTCCGGCGAATGGCTGCGCGAGACGGCGACAAAACTCGGCCTCAACGTGCTGGTGCGCTCGTCCACCGACCAGATGCACAACATCGCCGTGCAAGGGCCAAAGAGCCGCGCCATCCTGAAGGAGGTGATGTGGACCTCGCCGCTGCAGCCATCGATCGAGGAACTCGAATGGTTCCGCTTCGCCGTCGCCAGGATCGGCGGCGGCAACGGCATCCCCGTCCTCGTTTCACGCACCGGCTATACCGGCGAACTCGGCTACGAGATTTGGTGCCATCCGCGCGACGCGCAAAAAGTCTTCGACGCGATCTGGGAGGCCGGCCAGCCGCATGGGCTGAAGCCGATGGGCCTGCAGGCGCTCGACATGGTGCGCATCGAGGCCGGACTGATCTTCGCCGGTTACGAATTTTCCGACCAGACCGATCCGTTCGAGGCTGGTATCGGCTTCACCGTGCCGCTGAAGAGCAAGACCGACGATTTCATCGGCCGCGAGGCGCTGATCCGGCGCAAGGATCATCCGCAGACAAAGCTGGTCGGCCTCGACATCGACAGCAATGTCGCCGTCGGCCACGGCGACTGCGTCCATGTCGGGCGCGCCCAGATCGGCGTCGTCACGTCGGGCATGCGCTCGCCGGTGCTGAGCAAGAACATCGCGCTGGCGCGGCTCGACGTCGCTCATGCCGCTATCGGCACGGAGGTCGAGATCGGCAAGCTCGACGGCCACGCCAAGCGGCTGCCGGCTCGGGTCGTGGCCTTTGCCCACTACGATCCGCAAAAGACCAAACCACGTTCCTGACCTGCCCTTTTGGGACTCGCAAAGCGCCCGCCGGCCGCACCGCCGGACGCTTTGATGTCCGCGCGCGCAAGCGTGATGTGCATGGTTTCACAAATCGCTTGACGTGACGCCGCGCCGGATCAATCTTCACTCCTAAGAAAAAAATACGACTGAGTGGAAACACTGCGGCCGGAACGATCATTTGCCGGGGAGTAAGTTTCGCGTAGCCGAGACACCACTGGCGGGGAACATCGAAAAAGGGGAACTCATCCACATGAGCACAATAAGTACGGTCCTGGACCAGCCTGTCGAAAGCAAGCTGCTCAGGCATATCGACTGGCGCGGCGCCTTCTGGGTGGCGAGTGGCGTTCCGGCGCTGGTCCTGTTCTCGATCGGCGGCATTGCCGGCACGACGGGAAAGCTGGCGTTCCTGATCTGGACGGTGTCCATGATCATGGGCTTCCTGCAATCCTTCACCTATGCCGAGATCGCCGGCCTGTTCCCGAACAAGTCCGGCGGTGCCTCGATCTACGGCGCCACCGCCTGGCTGCGCTACTCCAAGTTCATCGCGCCGCTGTCGGTGTGGTGCAACTGGTTCGCCTGGTCGCCGGTGCTGTCGCTCGGCTGCTCGATCGCCGCCGCCTATATCCTCAATGCGCTGGCGCCGGTGCCGCTGTTCACCGAGGCCTCGCCCGATGTCGTCGCCTACATCGCCGCGCACGCCGGAACGGCACCTGCCGACGCCATCACCGCGGTGACCGCCGCCGCGACGCCGGCGATCCGCAACTGGACGCTGTGGAGCCACACGCTAGGCCCGGTGTCCTTCACGCTCAATGCCACCTTCTTCATCGGCGCGGTGCTGATGCTGATCATCTTCTCGATCCAACATCGCGGCATCCTGGGCACTGCCAGCGTGCAGAAATATATCGGACTGCTGGTCATTATCCCGATGCTGATCGTCGGCGTGGTGCCGATCTTCACCGGCCAGATCGACTGGTCGAACTTTTCGCCGCTGGTGCCGCTCGCCGCCGCCTATGCACCTGAGCCCGGCTCCTGGAACATCGCCGGCTGGACATTGGCGCTCGGCGGCATGTTCATCGCCGCATGGTCGACCTACGGGTTCGAAACCGCCGTCTGCTACACGTCGGAGTTCAAGAACCCGGGTACCGATACGTTCAAGGCCATCTTCTATTCCGGCCTGCTCTGCATGCTTTTGTTCATCCTGGTGCCCTTCACCTTCCAGGGCGTGCTGGGCTTGAACGGCATGCTGGCAACACCGATCGTCGACGGCTCCGGCGTGGCCGATGCGCTGGCCGGCATGGTCGGCGGCGGCAGGCTTATCCACAGTCTGCTGGTGATGCTGATGATCCTGGCGCTGGTGCTGTGCATCATGACGGCGATGGCCGGCTCGTCGCGCACGCTCTACCAGGGCTCGGTCGACGGCTGGCTGCCCCGTTATCTCAGCCACGTCAACGAGCACGGCGCGCCGACGCGGGCCATGTGGACCGATCTCTGCTTCAATCTGGTCGTGCTGGCGATCGCCTCGGCCGACGCGACGAGCTTCTTCTTCATCCTCGCCGTGTCGAACTGCGGCTACATCATCTTCAATTTCCTCAACCTCAATGCCGGCTGGATCCACCGCATCGACAACGGCCATATCGCACGGCCGTGGAAAGCACCGAGCTGGCTCTTGGGGATCGGGGCGATCTTCGCCTACGTCAACGCGATCTTCATGGGCGCAGGCGCCAAAGTGTGGAACCCGATGGCGCTGTGGGCCGGACTGATCACGGCGGCGCTGATCATCCCGGTGTTCTGCTTCCGCCACTACATCCAGGACAAGGGCAAATTCCCCGACCACATGCTGGCCGATCTCGGCATGGCGGGAGCCGACCTTTCGGTCAAGAAGGCGGGCATGCTGCCCTATCTGACGCTGGTCGCCGGCGTGGCGGTCATGCTCATCGCGAATTGGGTGTTCGTCATCTGATGGTCTGACTGCGGCCTAAACCATTGCATCAAGGAAAACCGGCCGGTCGCAAATCGACCGGCCGGTTTTTTATTCCGCCGCCAACGGCAGTTGCGGCCGTTCGATGCCTTCGATCTCCCCTGGCTCCGGCGCCTGCTGGTCGGTCTTCGCCTTCTTCGGCTCGCGGCCGAAGAAGAGCGCATAGCCCGCGGGCAGCACCAGGATGGTGAGCACGGTGGCGACCAGAATGCCGCCCATCATGGCATAGGCGAGCGGTCCCCAGAACACGCCGCGCGAGATCGGGATCAGTGCCAGCACCGCCGTCATCGCCGTCAGCACGATCGGCCTGAAGCGGCGCACGGCCGAGCCGACGATCGCTTCGGAACGGTCCATGCCCTTGGCAATGTCCTGGTCGATCTGGTCGACCAGGATGATCGAGTTGCGCATGATGATGCCGAGCAGGGCGATGACACCGAGGATGGCGACGAAGCCGAACGGTGCACCGCTGATCAGCAGAGCCGCGGCCGCGCCGATGATGCCGAGCGGGCCGGTGGCCAGCACCAGCATCGCCTTGCCGAAGTTCTGCAGCTGGATCATCAGGAGCACGACGATGATGGCCAGCATGATCGGCGCCTTGGCGGCGATCGAAGCCTGGCTTTCGGCCGAATCCTCCGCACCGCCCTGGATCTCGATCTTGTAGCCGGGCGCCAGACCGTCACGCAGGCCCTGCATGTCCTTGTACATCTTGGTGACGACGTCGTTGGACTGCACGCCGTCTGGCAAGGTGGCGCGCACGCTGATCGTCGGCAGGCGGTCGCGGCGCCACTCGATGCCTTGCTCCAGCACAGGCACCACCTTGGCCACCTGCGACAGCGGCACGAAGCCGCCGAAATCGGTCGGTATATAGACCGAGTCCACCGACGACAGCAGGCTGCGGCTGGCATCCGGCTCGCGGGCGACGATCGACACCGTCTCCTCGCCGTCGCGGAAATCGTCGAGCGGCGCGCCGGACATCGTCGCCTGCAGCATCTGGCGGATGCGCTGCGAGGTGACGCCGAGCGCACGGGCGCGATCCTGATCGATGACCAGCTTCATCGCCGGAACGGGCTCCAGCCAGTCGTCATGGACGGCGCCGAGCAGGGGATCCTGCCGGAACTTCGCCTTCACCTGGTCGGCGATGCGGCGCACCTCCTGGCGGTCCGGACCCATGACGCGCATCTGCACGGGCCAGCCGGTCGGCGGTCCGAGGAACAGGCGGTCGACCTTGGCACGGATCGACGGGAAGTCTTCGGCCAGAACCGTGCGCAGCTTGACGATCAGCCGCTCGCGCGCCGGCTCGTCATTGGCCATGACCAGCAGCTGGGCGAAGTTCGGGTTGCGCAGTTGCTGGTCGAGCGGCAGGAAGAAGCGCGGGGCGCCCTCGCCGATATAAGTGGCGATGAAACGCTTGTCCTTGTCGTCCATCATCTTGGCTTCCAGGGCCTTGGCCTGCGCCTCGACCTCCTTGATGCTGGTGCCTTCCGGCAGCCAGAGGTCGACGAGAATTTCGGGCCGTGACGATTGCGGGAAGAAATTCTGCGGGATGAACTGGAACGCCCAAAGGCTGGTGCCGAAAGTCGCCAGCGTCATCACCAAAACGATGATGCGATGCCGCACGGCCCAGCCCACCGTGGCACGCAGCCGACGGTAGAAGCCTGTGTCGAAGGCGTCGTGATGGCTGCCGGCATGCTTGCGCTGCTTGAGGATCATATAGCCGAGCCAGGGCGTGAAATAGACCGCCACGAACCACGACACGATCAGCGCGATGCCGACGACATAGAACAAGGTGCGCACATATTCGCCAGCCGTCGAAGCAGCGAACCCGACCGGTATGAAGCCGGCGGTGGTGATCAGTGTGCCGGTCAACATCGGGAAGGCGGTCGAGGAATAGGCGAAGCTCGCCGCCTCGATCTTGACCAGCCCCTCTTCGAGCTTGCGCTCCATCATCTCGACGACGATCATGGCGTCGTCGACAAGCAGGCCGAGCGCGATGATCAGCGCGCCCAGCGAAATGCGCTGCAGGTCGATGCCGATCTCGTACATGATGGCGAAGGTGGCGGCGAGCACCAGCGGTATGGCGATGGCGATCACCAGCCCCGAGCGCCAGCCGATCGACAGGAACGAGACGACGAGCACGATCAGCAACGCTTCGCCGAGCGCATGCATGAATTCGCTGACGGCATCCGTGACGACGCCCGGCTGGTCGGAAATCTGGTCGACCGAAACGCCATAGGGCAGCGCCTCCTCGAAGCGCTTGTAGGTCGCCTCGACATCCTTGCCGACATCGGTGACTTTAAAACCCTTGGCCATGACCACGCCAAGCTGCACGCTGTCGTGGCCATTGAAGCGGTATTTGCGCTGGAAGGGGTCCTCCAGGCCCGAAGTGACGGTGGCGATGTCGCCCAGTCGGGTGATCTGGCCGCCGGCGCGCAGGCGCAGTTCGCGGATATCGGCCGCCTTGGCCACATCGCCTTCGACCGAGATACGCACCGAATTGACGCCGGTATCGACGGAACCCGAGGGGTCGACGTTGTTCTGGCCCTTGATCGCGTTCTGCAGGTCGGTCAGCGTCAGGCCGCGTTCGGCCAGCGCCTTGGACGAGACATCGATATAGAGCTTTTCCGGCTGGTCGCCGATGATGACGGCCTTTTCGACGCCGGGCGTCGTCAAAAGCATATCGCGCGCCTGGATGGCGAACTTCTTCAATTCGGGAAAGGAGAAGCCGTCGCCGCTGATCGAATGCAGGGTGATAAACGTGTCGCCGAACTCGTCGTTGAAATACGGGCCGAGCAGGCCTTGCGGCAGGTCGCCCTGGATATCGCCGACTTTCTTGCGCACCTGATAGAAAGCATCCGTCACTTCGGCGGCGTTGGTGTCGCCCTTGATCTGGACGGTAATGATGGCGCTGCCGGCGCGGGTGAAGGAACGCACGAAATCGAGATGCGGCGTCTCCTGCAATTTGCGCTCGATCTTGTTGACGACCTGGTCCTCCATCTCCTGGATTGAGGAGCCCGGCCAGATCGCCTGCACGACCATGACGCGGAAGGTGAAGTCGGGATCCTCCTTCTGGCCCATGCGCATCAAGCCGAGCGCGCCGGCTATGATGATCAGCCCGAACAGGAAGCGCGCAATGGAGGGATGGCCGATGGCCCAACGGGACAGGTTGAAGGGACGCTTTTCTTCAGTGGGGGTCGTCATCGGAAGTGGTCCACTTTGCTTGGTTGCCGGCGCTTGGTGCTTCGAAAAAGGGGCTTCGAGGAAGCGCGCGCGGAACGAAATCATCTGCGTTCGATACTGGCTTCCGGGCGGCGTTGCTCTTCAAGCGGAGAGACACTCGGTGGGACGCGAGGGTCGATGCGGGGGTACATCGGCCTTGACGTCTCGACCTTCGGGCACGCCGCCCGGAAACCTGCGGCCGCGGGAACGCGCGGCCGACCTGTCTGTCGTCAGCGCAACTGGCTGGCTTCGTCGCCCTCGGCCGAGGCGGACTGCTGTGCGGTGCCGCCGGGGAGTTTCACCTTCAGGTTCTCGGTCATGAACTGCGTACCGGCGGCGACCACGACGTCGCCCGGTTTCAATCCCTCCGCGACACGCACGCCGTCGGGGGCGAACTCGGCGACCTTGACCGAACGGGCATGCACGGTGTCGGCGCCACGATCGACCGTCCAGACGATCGACTGGCTGTCTTTCTCGGCGAGTGCACTGAGCGGGATGGACACGAGCTGCTTTTCGTTGACCGCCGACGCCTCGATATTGGCGGTCATGCCGAGCAGCACGCGCGGGTCGTTGGGCAGGCTGACGCGGACGGCAAAGGTGCGCGACTGCGGATCGGCGCTGCCGGCGACCTCACGGACCTTGCCGTCAAGCTTCAGCCCATCGTCCGACCAGAAGCCCGCCTTGACGTCCTTGCCCGGCTTGAACTCGGCGATCTCCATTTCCGGAACCGCGATCAGCACTTCCTTTTCACCGTCGACCGCGACGGTGACCACGGGCGTGCCCGAGCCGACCACCTGGCCGACATCGGCGTTTACCGCCGTGACGATGCCGTCCCTGTCGGCCTTGAGGTCGGTATAGCCGACCTGGTTCCTGGCCTGGGCAAGCGTAGAGCGGGCGGAGTCGCGCGTGGCGATTGCCTGGTCATAGGTCAGTGTCGCCTGTTCGAGCTGCGATTTCGGCGCGAAGTTCTTGGCGAAAAGCTGTTCGGCGCGCTTACGGGCGAGTTCGACCGTCTCGACCTGCCGTTCAGAGGCATCGAGTGCCGCCTGCGCGCTCTTGACCGACAGGTCATAGTCGGAGGGATCGATGCGGGCGAGCACGTCGCCAGGCGCCACGTGCTGGCCGATGTCGACGAGACGCTCGGTGATCTTGCCATTGACCCGGAAACCCAGCGTGCTCTCGGTGCGGGCGCGCACCGATCCGGAATAGGACAGCGTACGGGTGTCATGCGCCTGGGCGATCTCGACGACCTTGACCGGACGGATGATGTCCTTCACCTCGGCTTTTTCCTGCGAGCAGCCGGCAAGCCCAAGCGATGCGACGATCAGGCCGGCAGCTGGCAGCTTGCGAAGGATGGAACTGGGCAAAAACATTTCGATACTCCCGACTGGAGACGGACTGTCGACACCGGCATCGGCTGGCGACGGCTATTTCAAGGCTCTAATGGCGTAATCGATGAGGTCGTCGGGCATTGCCCGATTGGTCTTGGCGAGGCACTGCGCCACCATCTGCGGATGGCACAGGATGACGGTGGCGGCACCGAAGCAACGCGATGCGGTCACCGGGTCCTGCTTCCTGAACTCGCCGGCCTCGATGCCCTCGCCGATCACCTCGGCGAAGAGATCGTGAATGCTGTCGACATGCTTGTCGATCACGCCCCAGTCCCGCTCGAGCGCGACGATGACCATCTCGTGGACCTTCTGGTCGTCGAGCATGACCTCCATCGTCAGCTTGTATTGTGCATGCACATAACGACGCAGCCGCTCCTCGGCGCTGATCGGCAGGTGCATGATCTCGTAAGCCATCTTGTAGCTGGCGCCGAGCATCCGGCCACATACGGCCTGGTGGATTTCGACCTTGGAGGCAAAGAAACGATAGATGTTGGCCGGTGACATGCCGAGTTCGCGGGCGATGTCGGCAACATTGGTCTTGCCGTAGCCATAGTGCCGGAACAGGCGCTCGGCGCAATCGAGAATGCGCGTTACATTTTCCTGTCGGGCGACGTCGGCGACGATGTTGGCGGCTTCGGACATAGCTCTCTGTCAAATAACGAGTGACGAATTTCGATTTTCATCACCCGTAAATCTAAATGAGCGCGGTGTCAACGCGGATTCGGTGTACGCGTACGATAGGTGACAATTGGTGACATCCAGTAGACGTCACAAGGCGCCCTCAGGATGCGGACCATTGAAAATATTCTCGAAAATCCCCGGGGGCTTCAGGCGACCTTGGCCATCTCCCGCAGCCGGAACTTCTGGATCTTGCCGGTCGAGGTCTTCGGTATCTCGGCAAAGATCACCGCTTTCGGCACTTTGAAGCGGGCGAGCAGCGTCCGGCAGTGCTCGATGATCTCGGCCTCGCTCGCCTCCTTGCCCGGCTTCAGTTCCACATAGGCGACAGGCACCTCGCCCCATTTGTCGTCATGGCGCGCCACGACGCCGCAGGAGGCGACGGCGGGATGCTTGTAGAGCGCTTCCTCGACCTCGATCGAGGAAATGTTCTCGCCACCGGAGATGATGATGTCCTTGGAGCGGTCCTTGAGCTGGATATAGCCATCCGGGTGCATGACGCCGAGATCGCCCGAGTGGAACCAGCCGCCGGCGAAAGCCTCGTCAGTCGCCCTGCGGTTCTTCAGGTAACCCTTCATGACGATGTTGCCACGAAACATCACCTCGCCGATGGTCTCGCCGTCGGCGGGCGTCTCGGCCATGGTCTCGGGATCCATTACCGTAAGGCCTTCGAGCGCGGCATAGCGCACGCCCTGCCGTGCCTTCTTGCCCGCCCTCGCCCCTTTGTCGAGTGCGTCCCAGCCATTATGCCATTCGTTGACGACAGCGGGACCATAGGTCTCTGTCAGGCCGTAGAGATGGGTGACGGCAAAGCCGGCATCGGCCATGCCCGACAGCACGGCTTCGGGCGGCGGGGCGGCCGCCGTGTTGAAGGTGACAGTTTGCGCAAACGCGCGCTTGTCCTCGTCCTTGGCGTTGATCAGCACCGACATGACCACCGGCGCCCCGCACAGATGGGTGACGCCATGATCGGCGATAGCGTCATAAATGGGCTTCGGCCGCACCCAGCGCAGGCAGACATGCGTGCCGGCCTGGACGGCGAGCGTCCAGGGAAAACACCAGCCATTGCAGTGGAACATCGGCAAGGTCCAGAGATAGACCGCGTGCTTGGCCATGCCGGCATGGATGGTGTTGGTGTAGGCCATCAGCGCAGCACCTCGGTGATGGTAGACGACGCCCTTGGGATTGCCTGTCGTGCCCGAAGTATAATTGAGCGAGATGGCGTCCCATTCGTCGTCCGGCATCGACCAGGCGAACGCCTCGTCGCCATTGGCGACAAAGGCCTCATAGTTCACCGTGCCGACCCTCTCGCCTTTCGGATAGGGCGCGTCGGTGGCGTATTCGGGATCGTCGTAGTCGATGACCAGCGGTTTGACCACGGCCAGACCGAGCGCTTCCCGCACCACGCCGGAAAACTCGCGATCGACGATCAGCACCTTGGTCTCGGCATGGTCGAGTTGGAAGGCAATGACGGCGGCGTCGAGACGCGTGTTGAGCGAGTGCAGCACCGCCTTGGTCATCGGCACACCGAAATGCGCTTCCAGCATCGGCGGCGTGTTCGACAGCATGACCGTCACCGTGTCGCCCTTGCCGATGCCATGCTTGTGCAGGGCCGAGGCGAGCTTCAACGAACGGCGCCAGAAATCGCGGTAGCTGATGCGCTGGCTGCCATGGATGATGGCGACATGGTCGGGATAGGTTCTTGCAGCGCGCTCCAGATAGGTGAGCGGCGTCAGCGGCTGGTGATTGGCCGCGTTCCTGTCGAGATCCTGTTCGTAGGGATTGGCCATCCCATTCTCCCCAAAGTCTTTTCGAGCTTTCTAACCTTACGCTCGTCGTCACGCTATCCCCCTGAAGGGCTGAGAATGCTATCCTGCACCGACTTGCTAGAATGGGGGTCTGTGCCGCGCCGGCAGGAGATCTCTTCCTGTTTACCCAAATTTGACTTTTGTCGAGAGCCGTGACTAATGTCAGCCAAGGAGGCGGCATGGCGATCCGACCGGCAGAACAGCTCATCCACAAGGCGGCCTGGCTTTACTATGCCCATGGGCTTCGCCAGGACGAAGTGGCCAATCAACTCAACATTTCGCGCGCCTCCGTCGCCATGTATCTGCGCAAGGCGCGCGAGACAGGCATCGTCAACATCTCGACCTCGACGCAGCTCTTCACCGACGACGTCATGGCGCGTAGACTGGAAGACGCCCTGAAGCTCGACGCCGTCTGGATCGCGCCTGAGAACGCCTATCTCGCCGACCCCTCGACCGATATCGCGGTGCTGGCGGCAAGCGTTTTCCTGGAACTCGTCGGGAAAGGCGACCGCATCGGCGTCGCCTGGGGCCGCACCGTCTACACCATCGCCGACATCATGTCCTATGCCGACCTGCAGGACGTCACCGTGGTGCAGCTCTGCGGCAATCTCGGCGCACCCTATTCCTACCGGCCCGATCAATGCACTATGGAAATCGCGCGCCGGCTCAATGCCAAGGGCCTCAACTTCTACGCGCCCCTGGTGCTGTCGACCGAGGAACTGGCGCAAGGCCTGCGCGCCGAACCTGTGATCCGCGACCAGCTTGCCGGGATCAGCGACTGCGATCTTGCGCTCTACTCCATCGGCGCGGTCGATGCCGACAGCCATCTGGTGAAGTGCGGCGCGCTGACGGCAGCCGAGATGGCGGCGCTGCGCAGGGAAGGTGCCGCGGGTGTCATTGCCGGGCAGATCATCGATGCCCGTGGCGAGTTGCTCGACTGCAGCTACAACCGGCGGGTCATCTCGGCGGGGCTTGCTTCACTGCGCGTCATCGGTAAGCGGCTGATGGTCGTGCAGGAAGACAGCAAGTTCGAGCCGCTGCTCGCCGCGATCGCCGGCGGCCTCTGCACGCATCTGGTGGTCGGCGCGCATATGGCGCAGCGGCTGCTCGATCATGCCGGAACGTCAGCAGAAAAGGCGTCCTGAAAACCAATCCTTTGCCGGCGCATCGTCATCAAGGCGTCGCGGCATTCCTGTTCACCATCAAAGACAGCAACTGGACGAAGCGAACATGAAGAATCTGTGGAACGACGACGCGGCCGAACAACTCGTTGCCGACTACGCGAAGAAGGGCGTCGGCCGCGATCTGGCGTTGCGTGTCTACACGACGCGGCTTCTGGGCGGCGTGCCGCAACTGGTCCTGCATGGCGGCGGCAACACCTCCTGCAAGATCAAGGCGACCGACCTCGTCGGTGACGAATGGGACGTGCTGTGCGTCAAGGGCAGCGGCTGGGACATGGCCGTCATCGAGCCGCAGGGCCTGCCGGCGGTCAAGATGGGCGCCCTGCTCAAGGCGCGCAAGCTGGACAGGCTTTCCGACGAGAACATGGTCGCATTACAGCGGGCCAACCTGATCGACCCCGCCTCGCCCAACCCTTCGGTCGAGACCCTGCTGCATGCCTTCCTGCCGCACAAGTTCGTCGACCACACCCACTCGACCGCTATCCTGGCTATCGTCGACCAGGAAGACAGCAAGCCGCTGGTGGCAAAGGTGTTCGGAGCAAAAATGGGCTATGTGCCCTACATCATGCCGGGCTTCGATCTCGCCAAGGCGGCGGCCGATGTCTTCGACGCCGACCCGACGGTGGAAGGCCTGATCCTCGACAAGCACGGCATCTTCACTTTCGGCGACGATGCCAGGCAGGCCTATGACCGGATGATCCACTATGTGAACGTCGCCGAGGATTATGTGGCCGAGCATGCCAAACCGAAGACTGCGAAGATAGCGCTGCCGGCAAGGCTAGCGTCACCGGCGGCGATCGCGCCCATGCTGCGCGGCGCTGTAGCGGCGCCACGCGGCGAAGGCCGCTTCGACCGCATGATCTCTGACTTCCGCACCTCGGACGCGATTGTCGATTTCATCAATTCTGCAGAGATCGCCGACTATGCAGGACGCGGCGTGTCGACGCCGGATCTGTCGATCCGCATCAAGACCGGGCCGCTGGCCGTGCCGGCGCCCGATGCCGACAAGATCGGCGACTACAAGGCCGTAATCCAGAGCCATGTCGACGCTTTCGCCAAGGATTACCGCGCCTATTTCGAGACCAATGACGCGCTCGACGACGTCAAGCGCACCATGCTCGATCCGATGCCCCGGCTGACGCTGGTGCCGGGGCTCGGCATGTTCGGCCATGGCCGCACGCTGAAGGATGCCAGGATCGCCTCGGACGTTGGCGAGATGTGGATCGAGGCCGTGCGCGGCGCCGAGGCCGTCGGGCGTTTCCACCCGCTATCCAAGGCCGACCTGTTCCCGCTCGAATACTGGTCGCTGGAACAGGCCAAGCTCGCCTCCAACAAGCCGAAGCCGCTGACCGGCCAAGTGGTGCTGATCACCGGCGGCGCCGGTGCGATTGGTGCGGCGACCGCAAAACTGTTCGCCGACAATGGCGCTCATGCCGTCGTCGTCGATCTCGACGCCGAAAAGGCCGCCGATGCCGCCAGGAAAGCTGGCAACAATTCGATTGGCGTCGGCGCCGACATCACCGACCCGGACCAGATGCGTGCCGCCTTCGACAAGGCGGTCGCCGTCTTCGGCGGCGTCGACATATTGGTGTCCAATGCGGGTGCTGCCTGGGAAGGCCGCATCGGCGAGCTTGACGATACGCTGCTGCGCAAGAGCTTCGAGCTCAATTTCTTCGCTCACCAGTCGGCGGCGCAGAACGCCGTGCGCATCATGCTGGAACAAGGTACAGGTGGGGCGCTGTTGTTCAACACCTCCAAGCAGGCGGTCAATCCGGGTCCGAAATTCGGCGCCTATGGCGTGCCGAAAGCGGCGACGCTGTTCCTGTCAAGGCAATACGCGCTCGACTACGGCGCCCATGGCATCCGTTCCAACGCCGTCAACGCCGACCGCATCCGCTCCGGGCTTTTGACCGACGCCATGATCGCCAGCCGCTCGGGCGCACGCGGCGTGTCGGAGAAGGAATACATGTCCGGCAATCTGCTCGGCCAGGAAGTGACCGCGCAGGACGTGGCGCAGGCCTTCCTGCACCATGCCCTGGCCGACCGGACGACCGCCGATGTGACGACGGTCGACGGCGGCAATATCGCGGCGGCGCTGCGATAAGGCAATCTCTGCTATCCTTTTAGCGCCAGGCAGGATCGAGACGAAGACTAGTAAACATTGTTAGTCCTTGTGAGGTGCGCTATATATAGTCGGTATGAAAGCTGAACCTATGCGCACCCTGACCATATCGCTTACGCCGCAGCAGGTCGCCCGCCTGCAGAGCGCCGTCGAGGGCGGAGGATACGCCTCGAACAGTGAAATCGTCCGCGAAGCCTTGCGCCTTTGGGAGCAGCGCGAGCAATTGCGTGCCCTGGAACTGGATCAGTTGAAACGGGCCTACGCCGACGGCATGGCCAGCGGCAACCCAGTCGAAGTCGAACCCGTCGAGTTCATTCGGGGCCTGAATGCAGAACGCCGCGCCGGTGGCTAAATACAGGCTTACTCCGCGCGCCTCGCAGGATTTGCGCGACATCTGGCACACCATCGCAATCGAAAATGAAAAGGCAGCCGATAAGCTGCTGATGCGCATTTTCGACAAGATGGAACTGGCGGCAGGGCATCCCAAGATGGGTTCGGCCCGGCCGGAATTGAGCGCGACGGCCCGCGTGCTCATCGAAGGCCGCTATATCGTCATCTATGAACCACAGCCGGACGGTGTACTGGTCGTAGCGATCGTTCATGGAATGCGCGATCCGGAACACTGGTTGTAACCGGAAGGCTGAACATCGATACGAAAGGGCGGTTCATAGCCGCCCTTTCGCTTTCCTATTGGTGCCGCGCTACTTCGCGTTCGGGTTCGGCATCCATGTCGGCATGGCGACATCGGCATGGGCGAACTGCGGCAGCTTGGCCGACAAGTCTTCCATGTTCTTGATGTCCTTGTCGATCAGCTCCTTCTGGGTGATCAGCGTCGGCGGCACGATGACGTTGTGGCCGGGATCTTCGCCGGCGAGCAGTTGCGCCAGGGCGCGCACCGAGACCTGGCCGACGACGGCCGGGTTGGTCGCCGCAGTAGCCGCCCAGGCACTGTCGGGCTCGCGCATCGCAGCGATGTCGGACGTCGAAATATCGGCCGAATAGATCTTGATCTTTTTGTTCAGGCCGGCCTCGTCGACGGCGATCTTCACGCCCTTGGCGAACTCGTCATAGGGCGCGAACATCACGTTGATGTCGGGGTGCGCCGACAGCACTGAGCGCGCCTGGTTGGCGACGGAGTTGGCGATCGGATTGTCGAGCGTGCCGAACATGGCGGCTTCCTTTATGCCGGCATATTTTTTCTTGACGTCGACCCAGGTCTCGTTGCGGCGGTCGAGCGGAGCGATGCCGGCGACATAGACATAGCCGGCGTTCCAGCTTTCGCCATTGTCCTTGACTGCCTGTTCGAGCGCCAGCCGTGCCAGATCTTTGTCCGACTGTTCGATTTGCGGGATCTTGGGGTTTTCGACATTGACGTCGAATGCCACCACCTTGATGCCGGCGTCGACGGCGCGCTGCGCGGCGTCCTTCATCGATTCCGTCAGGCCGTGCTGGATGATGATGCCCTGCACGCCGAGCGCGATGGCCTGGTCGACCATGTCGGATTGAAGGGCGGCGTCCTGGCGGCTGTCGAGCACGCGCAGGTCGATACCGAGCGCCTTCGACTGCGCCTCGACGCCCGACAGATACGCCTGGAAGAAGTCGCCGGTCGAGAGATAGCGAACCAGTGCGATCTTGACGCCGGGTTTGTCGAACGGCGCCGGCTTGTCGGCGGCAAATGCCCCCTGCATCAGCATGGTTGCGCCGGCGAGCCCGAGCGCCACTTTCCCCAGAAGTCTTCTAGTGATGTTCACCTTGTTTTCCTCCACTTTTGTTGAACCCAAAATCCTATCCGGCCGAATGCTAGTTCCTGCCCCTGCCCGAAAGGGCAAAGGTGAAGACAAGGGCGACGACCAGAACCACGCCCTTGACGAAATCCTGCGTGTAGTAAGGCGCGTTCATCATTGTCAGGCCTTGCAGCAAGATGCCGACGAACAGCGCGCCGATGGCGGTGCCAAAGGCGTTCGGCTTGGCGGCGCCGAGCACCGCGTAGCCGATCAGCGCCGCGGCAACCGCATCGAGCAGCAGATTATTACCCGAGGCGATGTCGCCGCGTCCAAGCCGGGCCGCGAGCAAAATGCCGCCGATCGAGGCAAAAACGCCTGAAATAACGTAGGCCCAGATCTTGTATGCCTTGACAGGCGCGCCAGCGAGTTCGGCGGCGCGCTCATTGCTGCCGACCGCATACATCATGCGGCCGAAGCGGGTGTATTCGAGGAAGAACCAGATCAGCACGGCCAGCACCAGAAGCACGACGACCGAGACCGGGATGAGGTTTGGGATGAAGAAGTCGAAGCGGTGGCGGCCGAGCGCCAGGAAGGCATCGGAGAACTTGCCGCTGGCGACCGAGCCATCGGGCATGGTCATGCCGGTGGCGATCGAGCGGCCTTCCGTGGGGATGCGCTGCAGGCCGACCAGCAGGAACATCATCCCGAGCGTCGCCAGCAGATCGGGTACACGCATGTAGACGATCAGCCAGCCATTGATCAGGCCGACAATGGCGCCAATCAACAGGCAGACGATGACCGCCACGAACGCGTTTTGCTCCAGCACCACCATCACATAGGCCGCAGCCATCATGGCAGAGGTTGCGACCGAACCGATCGACAGGTCGAAGCCGCCGACGACAAGCGTGGCGGTAACACCGAGCGCCAGCACACCGGTAATGGCGACAGACTGGAAGATGAAGACGGCACTTTGCGGCGAAACGAACCCGTCGGCGGCGATCGCGAAATAGGCGACCAATCCGAACAGCAGCACGATGAACCCATAGCGGATGGCGTAGTCGCGCAGCGTCATTCGGCGCACCCCGGCGCCGCTGCCCCATTTACCCAACTCGCAGCCATGGTCTCTCCATTCTAATTCCATCGGCCGCCACGCTCAGGCAGCGCTGTGCAGCGGTCCACCGGCAACCTCGGCCAGCAGGCGGTCGAGGTCGACATCGGCATTGCGGTGTTCGCCGACGATCGTGTGCTCCGACATCACCAGGATGCGGTCTGCCGTCTCCAGCGCTTCGTCGAGTTCGGTGACGAACAGAAGCGTGGCGCGGCCATTGGCGCTGGCCCTCAGCTTGGCGGCGATGTCGCGCCGGGCCGAAATGTCGACGCCCTGGAACGGCTCGTCGAGGATGAACAGCGCGGCATTCTGCGCCATCCAGCGGGCGACCATCACCTTCTGCTGGTTGCCGCCCGACAGCGCCGACATCTCGTCCTTCTCGGAGCGGCAGACGATGCCCAGTTGCTCGATCTGCCTGCGCGCGGTGGCGCGTTCGAGGCGGCGCCTGAGCACGCTCAGACTGGACATGCGCTTCAGAAACGGCAGGCTGACATTGCGCTCGATGTTGAAGCCGTCGACGATGCCGCTGGTCGCACGATCCTTGGCGACGAGGAACACGCCGGCGGCGATCGCGTCGCCCGCCGAGCGCGGCGCATAAGGCTTGCCGTTCATCGTCATGGTGCCGTCGAGCGGCCGGCGCACACCGAACAGCGTCTCGGCAAGCGCGGTCTTGCCGACGCCGACGAGGCCGGTGATGGCGACGACCTCGCCATCGCCGAGTGTCAGCGACATCGGCTTGGCGCCCTGCGCGATGCGCAGGCCTTCGACGCTCAGGACCGCCCTGGCGGAACTCCTGGCCACGATCCGGTCGAGATGGATCTTGCGGCCGAGCATGGCGTTGACCGCGCCTTCATAATCGAGCGGCTTGGCATCGAAGGCGCCCGAGACGACACCGTCGCGCATCGAGACGATGCGGTCGGCGAGCCGCCTGATGTCCGACATGCGATGCGAGATATAGAGGATCGCCACGCCCTGCTCGCGCAGACGGTCGACCAGCGCGAACAGCCTGTCGGCCTCGGCACTGGAGAGCGACGAGGTCGGCTCATCGAGGATCAGCACTTTCGGCTGGTGCGCCAGCGCCCGGGCAATCGCCACCATCTGGCGGTCGGCCAGCGAAAGATCGCTGACGCGCGCCTTCAAATCGATGGCCAGCCCCATGCGGTCGGCGACCGCCTTGGCCTCACGGCGCACGCGAGCGGGATTGAACAGGGTCGGCACGCCCCGGCCGCTCAGCCGGTCGAGCGTGAGATTGGTGGCGACATCGAGATCGGCGACCACGCCGTCATTGATGTTCTGGTGCACGGTGACGACACCCGCGCGGATCGCTTCCGCCGGCTTGTTCGGCGCGAACTCCGCACCGGCGAGGGTCATCGAGCCGCCGCCACGCTCGTAGACGCCGCTGATGATCTTGACGAGGGTGGATTTGCCGGCGCCGTTGGCGCCCATCAGCACGGTCACTTCGCCGGCATGGAGGTTCACCCCGATGCCGCCAAGCACCTCGTTGCGGCCAAAGGATTTCCTCAGTCCCTCTACGCGGAACACGGCATTGCCGACCATGCGTTCCTCCCTGGTCATGACGCTATGGTCAATGTAGGCAATTGTCAACACGATTGACAATTGCCAGACAGCTTCCTAGCTTGGCCCCGCCGCTTGGGCTCCTTATGATCGGAGCACATAGGCGGGAGGGAACAAGGATGACTGGGAACTTGCCGTTCGAAGCATTGTCGGTGGAGACGCTCGCAACCCGTCTCGGCACGAACGAAGCGCTGTGCGCGAAGATCGGCAAGGATGCGAGCGCCTGGAAAGTTCGCGAGGTTGGCGACGGCAATCTGAACCTGGTGTTCATCGTCGAAGGCGCCAGTGGCGGCGCCATCGTCAAGCAGGCCCTGCCCTATGTCCGCCTGGTGGGCGACAGCTGGCCGCTGCCGCTAAAACGCTCCTTCTTCGAATACCACGCACTGACCCGGCAAGAGGCGCGCGCGCCGGGCTCGGTGCCGGCGATCTACTACTTCGACGAGGTCCAGGCGCTGATCATCATGGAATATCTGGCACCGCCCCACATCATTCTCAGGCGCGCCCTGATCGATGGGCGCCGACTGCCGAACATTGCCAGGGATATCGGCCTGTTCATGGCCCGCACGCTGTTTCGCGGTTCGGACCTGTCGATGGTGACCAAGGAGCGCAAGGCGGATTTGGCGCTGTTCGCCGACAATGTCGAGCTTTGCGACATCACCGAGAACCTGGTGTTTTCCGACCCCTATTTCGACGCCAAGATGAACCGCCACACCAGTCCGCAGCTCGATAGGCTGGTGGCGGAACTGCGGGCCGACCGCGACCTCAAGGTGGAGGCGCAGCGGCTGAAGCATATGTTCGCCGCCAATGCCGAGACGCTTTTGCATGGCGACCTGCATTCCGGCTCGATCATGGTCACCGATCAGGAAACGCGGATGATCGATCCGGAGTTCGCCTTCTACGGCCCGATGGCCTTCGACGTCGGCATGCTGCTCGCCAATTTCTGGATGTCCTTCTTCTCGCAGCGCGGGCATGAGCAGAACGGCAGGCGCGACGCCATGCGTGCCTATCTGCTCGGCGTCACGGCCGAGACCTGGGCCGTGTTCCGCGCCGAGTTCTCGCTGTTATGGCGCACCGAGCGCACCGGCATGCTCTATCAAAAAAGCCTGTTCGAGGATCAGGGCGACCGGCTGGGCGCCGAGCAGGCACTCGATAATGTCCTGCATCAGATCTGGGACGATCTGCTCGGCTTTGCCGGCATCGAGGTTCACAGGCGCATCCTTGGCCTCGCCCACAATGCCGACTTCGAGACCATTGCCGATGAAGATCTGCGCGCCAGTTGTGAGGCGAAGGCACTGAAATTCGGCCGCCACATCGCCGTCAATCGGCGCCAGATCCACAGCATCGACGAGGTCAACAATCTGGCCGCGCTGATCGAACAGGAGAACAGCATTTGAACGTCGGCGACCGCCACTTTCGGACCATCTGGCTGAGCGACGACGGCCGCTCGGTGGAGATTATCGACCAGCGCTGGCTGCCGCATGAGTTCCGTATCGAGAAGCTCGTCACGGTCGCCGGCATCGCCACCGCGATCCGCGACATGTGGGTGCGTGGCGCACCGTTGATCGGGGTCACCGCGGCCTATGGCGTCGCCATGCAGATGACGGATGATGCATCCGACGAAGCGCTCGACACTGTGTGGGAGGTACTGCACGATACCAGGCCGACGGCAATCAACCTGCGCTGGGCGCTCGACGAGATGCGGCGTTTCCTGCGGCCGTTGCCGCTTGGTGAACGCGCCGCGGCCGCCTACCGGCGTGCCAATGAGATCGCCGACGAGGATGTCGGGCTCAACCGCGCCATCGGCGAGAACGGTCTCGCCATCATCAAGGATATCGCGGCGCGCAAGCAGCCGGGCGAGACGGTCAATATCCTCACCCACTGCAATGCCGGCTGGCTGGCGACGGTCGACTACGGGACAGCCACTTCACCGATCTACCTCGCTGTCGAAGCCGGCATTCCGGTCCATGTCTATGTCGATGAAACACGCCCACGCAACCAGGGCGCCCAACTCACCGCCTGGGAGATGGCTGGCCACGGCGTGCCGCACACGCTGATCGTCGACAATGCCGGGGGCCATCTGATGCAGCGCGGCGCAATCGACATGGTCATCGTCGGCACCGACCGCACCACCGCCGACGGCGACGTCTGCAACAAGATCGGCACCTATCTGAAGGCGCTCGCCGCCGCGGACAACGACGTGCCGTTCTACGTTGCGCTGCCTTCGCCGACCATCGACTGGACGGTGGGCGACGGACTTGCCGAAATCCCGATCGAGGAGCGCTCCGGCGACGAGGTTTCGCTGGTGTGGGGCAAGACAGCGAGCGGCGAGATCGCCCAGGTTCGCGTCTCGCCCGAAGCAACGCCTGCGGCAAACCCCGCCTTCGACGTGACGCCGGCGCGGCTGGTCACCGGGCTGATCACCGAGCGCGGCATCGCCAAAGCGTCGCGCGAGGGGCTGAAGGCGATGTTCCCCGAGCGGGGATAGGCGGGCCGCGCTCAGAACTCGGCATTGTCCAGCGCGTTCACAAATTCCAGCGAGCGCCGCAAGGCGCCGCGAATGGTGCCGATATCCACCGGCGTGCTTCGCCGCTGGGGATCATTGCGCTGCGGGCGCTGCAGCCGCAATGGCAGTTCGATGCTGACTGGCAGCGTGGCGGGCAGCACGGCCCAGTAGGATGCATAGTCGACAGAGCCGTCGCCGATGGCGCAGAAGGCCCATCCCTCGCCGGTGCTGACGACATCCTTCAGATGAGCATGTCCAACCGTATCGATGGCATCGGCGATATCTTGCGCCGGCTGCATCGTCTCGCCGCTGTAGGTGAAGATGTTGCCGGCATCGTGGTTCAGGCGGACGTACGGCGATCCGATGTCGCGGACGAAGCTTGCCCCCGATCGCGCGCTGCCGAGCAGATCGCCACTGCCATGTCCGGGGTTTTCGAGCGCCAGAACCATGCCGGCCTCCTCCAGCCTCGGCAGGAGAGCGTCGATCGTCGCGCGGATCGCCGTGCTGTTTCTCGCCGGACCGGCATTGGTGATCAGGAACGAAGCGCCAAGACCAGCGGCAAAGCCGATCCGCCGGGACAATGCTTCGATCGCATCGGGCCCCGACAGGTCGATATGAGCCGATACGGCGTTGATGCCCAGCCCGGCATGTTCCGCTGCCCGGCGCAGCTTCGCGGCGTGCGCAGCCGCAAACAGACCCTCGTCGAAATCGACATAGCCGCTGATAAAGGCCGGCTCGACATGGGCGGCACCCACAGCGGCAATCTCCTCGACGGCCAATTCCATGGAATAGCCGTCGAAGAGAGCGGTCGAGACCGATATGATCCGCGAAGGCAGGGCTCAGGCTCCCTTGCCGTAGACGATCAATTCCGAGGCTTCCTTCACCTTGGCCGGCGAGAGTGCCTCGCGCCAGTCGTCACGGACCACGACGCCCTTGGCGAAGCGCATCAGGCGCAGTGCGGCGTCGGACGGCACTTTCGGCGAGAAGCCGAACCACATGGCGATCTCGACATTCAGATGACCGATCAGGAAGTCGAGCGCGGCCTGCCTGGGAATACCATATTTGCGCTCGCACTCCTCGACGGCCTCGACCATCGTGTCGACGAAGGGCATGGCGACCATTTCGGACAGGCCGGGCTCCAGGATCGCCAGCTGTTCGACCGTCACCCGGTGGCTGTCGATGATCGGCGACCACATCGCCTTGCACACCTCCTCGCCAAGCGCGTAGTCCTCTTCAGGTCCCTGCATCAGGGCGCAGACGATCGACTGCCTGGCGATGCCGCCATGATAGTCGCGACGCGCGGCCCACTCCGTCTCGTCGCCGAACAGCGGCGGATGGCACGGATGGCCGACGAAATAGGTGAGATCTGGCCTGTCCTTCGGCAGGTCGCCGGCATAGGGTGCGGCCGCATCCAGAACGAGGATCATGGTGCCCTTGGCAAGCATCGGCGAGACCTGCCGCGTCACCTGGCCGATGATGTTGTCCGGCAGAGCCATCACCACGACCTTGGCGCTGGGAATGCCTTCCTCCATGGCGACGGCGGCGATATCGGCTTCTCCCAACCGCTTGCGGCCGGCCTCGCCGATCTCCACGGCGCGGACATCGTAACCTGCTTCGATCAGCTTGCGTGTCACGCGGAAGCCCATCTTCCCTCCGGCTCCAAGCACCGCCACGGATGTCGTCATTTGCTTCTCTCCCATTTCCTCTTGATGGCGCGCCGATGGCGCAGGTTCAGCCGAACGCTTGCAGCGCGGCCTCGAGTTCCGGATGCGTGGCGGCGTAGTCGCGCGCGGGAATGCCTGCCGCGGCGGCTTCGAAAGCATCGTGCAGACTTTGAACGCCGGCGGCCGGACCGCCGGGATGCGCCATGATCCCGCCGCCGCAGCAATAGATGAAATCGTTCGTGCCGAGCCTTCCATAGGTCTCGCCCGCCTGCACCGCGGTCTGTCCGGACGAAAACACCGGCATCACCGTATCGGGCCGGTCGGCCCGGCCGAACATCGGAGTGAGGCAGGCGTGGGCGGATGCCATCACCGAATCGTCGGGCTCGCAGAACTTGTTGGACAGCCCGTTGACGTGCATGTGGTCGATGCCGGCCAGGCGCCAGAATTTCTGGTAGGCGAGATAGCTCATGCCGACATCAGGAGAACGGCTGAAGAGACCCCAGCCCGCCCGATGGCCGTGCAGCGCGACGGCGGAATGCCGGCGCATCTTGACGACACCCGACAGGCCGACGGAATTGAGGACAAGCATGGCGCAGGTGCCGCCACGGCGCTCGATCAGGTCAAGCTGGCGGCGCATGGCGTCGATGTCGCCGGAAATGTTGGCCGCGTACATGACCTTGCGCCCAGTCCTGTCGGCGTGCCGGTCGATGACAGCCATGACCGCCTCGAACCGCTGTTCGAACGGCGAATGCGGGGGATCTCCCATCAGTTCGTCGTCCTTGATGAAGTCGAGGCCGGCTGAGATCAGCGTATCGGCCAGGGTCGCGGTCTCCCGCGGCGTAAGGCCGACGCTCGGTTTGACGATGGTGCCGATCAGCGGCCGTCCCGTGACGCCGGTCAGACGACGCGTGCCTTCGACAGCGAAAGCCGGCCCCGGATAGGCATCAGCGAAGACATCGGGAAAGCTGACGTCGAGCAGACGCATGGCCGAGAAATGATGCAGCTCGAACAGATTGCCGAGCACCGTCGACCAGACCGAAGCCAGCACGGTGCCCATGTTCTCGATGTTCCAGGAAAGACCCACCTGGGCCCGGCGCGGCCTGACGGCCGCCGCATCTCCGGGCGCGCGCGAAAACGGCAACGCCTCGCCATCGACCTCGCCAAGATCCTCGATGAATTCGACGCGCGCGCCAAATCTGAGCAGCAGTTCCGGCGTCTCCCCAGGGATCGGACGGAATGTCCCGCTCGATTGCTCACCCGCCATCGCGGCCGCGGCGACCTCCATGGGATAGCGGGTTTCGATCAGGTAGGTGGCGTTAAGACGACCGGTCAATGCAGGCTTCCCGGCTGGAATGAACTTCACAACGGGAGCGATAGCATCAAAAAGACATCATGTCATCACATGAGTTTTCCCGGTCAAAAAATTTTCGACTGTCAGTCCCCGCCGTCGTTGCCCGCCAGTTTCGAATAGAGTTCGTTGGCGCGGCCTATATGGTCCGCCATGGCGGCGCTGGCGCCTTCGGCGTCGCCGCTGGCGATCGCCTTGTAGATGCGTTCGTGTTCCTCGACCGTCAGACGCTCGGCGCCTTTCACGGCCACGAGATCGCGCTTGAAGCGCGACAGCCATTCGAGCATGCCCTTGGCCACGGCCGCGATCATCGAATTACCGCTCATTTCCGCTATGACGGCGTGGAATTCCATGTCGGCGGTTACGAACCGAGCCTGGTCGCCCTTCGCCTCGCGTAGGTGGCGCAAGGTCCCGGCAAGCCGTTCCAGGCTCTTGGCCGTGGCGCGTCGCGTGGCGATCCGAACCAGGCCCGTTTCCAGCAAGAGCCTGACTTCTTTGAGTTCTTCGAGGCCGCGCGAATTCGTCGCCAGCATCATGACCATTGCCGCGGAGACCTGATCGACGATCACCTCCGGCGTCGGGTTGATGACGCGCGCCCGTTCGCCGTGCGATATCCGGATGAGCCCCATCTGCTGCAGCGTCAGCATCGCTTCCCGGATCGACGGCCGCCCGACGCCGATCATCGTCATCAGTTCCTTTTCCGACGGCAATTGGGAACCGGGCGGAAATTCGGATGTCGAGATCGCCGCCATCAGCCGATCGAGCACCTCGACATACAACTTCTTCTTCTGGACCGGTTCCATCCGCATCTCTCCTGATCGTTTCCCGGGGGCAATCGATCCCGAGTCGCACCAACAGGCAAGGTCCCCGCTAATAATTGACATTACATATATGATGACCTAGCGTCCAGTGTGGCCAGTCTCAATGCGGCGCGTGACGGCAAACATAGTGTCGGCACGGCCCGACTGGCCAGGGATGAGACGGAGAACCCGGCGGGCGCGTTGCTCCCGTGGACGCAGTCAAATGAGGTTCCGAGTGGCTTGCCTATTTGGTATGCTGGTATAACATGTAGCTGGTATGGTGTCCTTCGGAAGAGACACCTTTACGGAGTGACAGACGAGCCGATCAGGTCGGCCGATTTTTGGGAGGAGAGATCATGAAGTTTTCAATTGTGGCGGCGCTTGCCGGCGCCGCGCTGGCCAGTGCTTCTGCTTTGCCGGCGATCGCATCGTCGGACAAACCGGTGATCGCGCTCGCCAACGCCTATTACGGCAACACCTGGCGCCACCAGATGGTGGAGGCGTTCGAGGCCTCGGCCAAGGAAGCCAAGGCAGGTGGCCAGATCGCCGATTACATCATCATGAACGGTGACGGCTCGGTGGCGCAGCAGAACAGCCAGATCGCCGAGCTGATCCTCAAGAAGGTCGATGTGCTCGCCGTCGACGCCGCCTCGGAGACCGCGGTCAACGGCATCATCGAAAAGGCCTGCAAGGCCGGCATCATCGTCGTTTCCTTCGATTCGGTTGCTTCGGCGCCCTGCAACTACCAGCTCAACTTCGACTTCAAGGGCTACAAGGCGGCCCAGGCCGAAGCCGTCTTCAAGATGATCGGCGGCAAGGGCAACGTCATCCAGGTGCGCGGCGTGAAGGGCTCTGCGCCCGACAACGACATGTTCAACGCGCAGCAGTCGGTGCTGGCGAAATATCCCGACATCAAGGTTGTCGCCACCGTCTACGGCCAGGCGACCGCCTCGGTCGCGCAGGCGGCGATCGCCAACGTCCTGCCCTCGCTGCCACATGTCGACGCCGTGCTCGGCCAGGGCGGCAGCGACGATGTCGGCATCGCCCAGGCCTTCGTCCAGTATGGCGGCGATTATGCCGGCAAGATGCCGATCATCGAAGGCGGCGGCGGCACCGACTTCGTCAAATGGTGGGCCGAAGAGAATGCCAAGAACGGCTACCAGACCGTCTCGATGAACACCACGCCGGGCATTGGCGGCGCCGCGTTCTGGCTCGGCCTTTCGTTGCTCAACGGCGGCAAGGCACCGAAGCTGATGATCATGCCGGTGGCGACGGTCGATGCCAGCAATCTCAAGGAGTATGCGAAGCTGCCGGGCGGCCAGATCATCAGCCCTACCTATTCGCTCGACTGGGTCAAGCAGAACCTGCTCAGCAAGTAAGGCTGCCATTGCCAGGGACCGGGCGCGCCCAACGGCCCCGCCCCGGCCCCCCCCCCCCCCCCCCCCCCCCCCCCTGCCCGTAAGAAACGGAGGACGAATGTCCCATCTCGCCGTAACCGATCCGGAGGGTGCAGCCGCTACGGTGCCCGACACCAGGCCAAACGTCGTCTCGCTGTCGCGGATCACCAAGAGCTTCGGGCCGACGCTGGCGAATGCGCAAATCGACCTCGCCGTCTCGGCCGGCGAAATCATCGGCCTGGTCGGTGGCAACGGCGCCGGCAAATCGACACTGATGCGCATCCTGTGCGGGGCGACGTCACCGACCCTCGGCTCGATTTCGTTCACCGGCCAGGATGTGGGCTTCGCCGACTACGACACGGCGGAGGCGCAAAGGCGCGGCATCCGCATGGTGCATCAGGAACTGTCGCTGTGCGCCAACCTTTCCGTGGCCGAGAACTTCTTCCTGGAGACGCCAGGCGACGCAGGCAACCGGCCGGGCTGGCGCGCGCTCTATCGAGCCCGCGCCCGGGCGGCGCTGGACGCCGTCTTTCCCGCCAACGGCATCGATGTGAACGCCGAAGTCGGCCATCTCTCCATCGCCGAGCGGCAGATGGTCGAGATCGCGCGCGCCGCCGCCACGCCGGGTGTCAAGCTGATCGTGCTCGACGAGCCGACCTCCTCGCTCGACCTCGACCGCTCGCGGCAGTTGCGGGCCTTCATCCGCGAACGAGCCAAATCCGGCCTTGCCTTCATCTTCATCAGCCACAAGCTGCAGGAAATCATCGACATCGCCACGCAGGTGATGGTGCTGCGCAACGGGCGCACCGCCTGGCGCGGCGATGTGGCCGGCACCTCCATCGGCCAACTTGTGCAGCTCATGGGCGGCGACGCCAATTCGATCCACCAGCACGGCGCCGCCGCCGCCAGCAGCGGCGAGGTGCTGGTCAAACTGTCCGGCTTCCTGACCGCCGGTCTCGGCCGCGACATCGAGATCGGCCGCGGCGAGATCATCGGACTGGCAGGGCTCGAGGGCAGCGGACAGAAGGAGTTGCTGCACGCCATTTTCGAGCCGGATTCCGCCAGAGGGGCCGCGGTGACCCGGAGCGGCGATGCCGGTTTCATTGCCGGCGACCGCCAGAAGGAAGGCGTGTTCCCGCTGTGGAGCGTGCTTGGAAACATCAGCATTGGCAGCCTTGCCCGCCGTCCGGCACTGGGGCTGGTTTCGCAGCGTGCCAACCGCGAGGCGGCGGCCGAAGCGGCCGGCCGGCTGCGGCTCGACGACAAGCGCTTCGGCTCCAACATCCTCGAACTCAGCGGCGGCAACCAGCAGAAGGCGCTGGTTGCCCGGGCGCTCGTCGCCGACACGCCGATCCTGCTGCTCGACGATCCGACGCGCGGCGTCGATATCGCCACCAAGCAGGACTTCTACAGGCTCTGCAACGAGATCGCGCGCAGCGGGCGCACGCTGGTCTGGCATACGACCGAAGATGCCGAGCTTTTGGCCTGCGACCGCGTGCTGGTGTTTTCGGGCGGGCGCATCGTCAAGGAATTGAGCGGAGCGGCGATCACGGAATCGGCCGTCGTCGGCGCATCCTTCGCCCAGCAGGCGGACACGCGCGCCGGCCCGCGACACAGCACCGCCGGCGCCGGGCTTGCCCGCCGGCTGGTGAACGCGGCTCCCTTCATCGGCCTCGCCGCCGTGCTGGCAGTGATGATCTCGGCCAACCCGGCGGTCGCTTCGATCTTCGGGCTCGACCTGCTCCTGATGCCGGCGCTGTCGCTGGTGCTGGTGACGGCGGCGCAGATGTTCATCGTCGGCGGCAGCGAGATCGATCTCGGCGTCGGCGCCTTTGCCGGCCTGGTCAGCGTGCTTTCCGCCACGCTGCTCTACGATCAGCCATGGCTCGGCGCGCTGGCGCTGGTGGCGGCGGTCGCCGCCTATGCCGGGCTTGGCGGCCTGATCCAGGCACGCAAGATCCCAGCCATCGTCGTCACGCTTGGCGCCTCTTTCATCTGGATGGGACTGGGCTATGCGCTGCAGCCGACGCCGGGCGGCGCCAGCCCCGAATGGCTGTCGGCGATGTTCAGCTGGTCACTGGGTTTCCTGCCCACCTCCATCATCCTCATCGCCGCGGTCGCGCTGGTGGTGCTGTTGATCGACCGGCTGCCGCTCGGCGTGGTGCTGCGCGGCTTCGGCAACAATCCGACCGCCATGATCCGCTCCGGCTGGTCGCCGACGCGCTATGCGCTGGTGCGCTACCTCGTCGCCGGACTGTTCGCGGCTGCCGCCGGCCTGTCGCTGACCGCGATCAACACGGCAAGCGATATCAATTCCGGCAATTCGTTCACGCTGCTCAGCGTCGCCGCCGTGGTGATGGGCGGCTGCTCGCTGCTGGGCGGCGTCATCTCGCCGGTCGGCGCCGTCGCCGGGGCGGTCACGCTGGCCTTGATCGGCGCCTTGCTCGGCACGCTGAACGTGAGCAGCGACTTCAACGCGGCAACGCAAGGGCTGATCCTCATCGCCCTGCTGACGCTGCGCAGCCTGACCGCCGACCGCAGGAGCGAACAATGAACGGCCTCGCCGCCTTCAGCCTGTGGGCGCAGAAGAACCGCTGGGTCTGGTCGGCGATCGGCGTGCTCGTGCTTTGGCTGGTGCTGTCCATCGTCACCAACCGGTTCAGCCTCTCCAGCCTGTCGGGCATCATTCTATCGGCGTCGTTCCTGACCGTTGTCGGCATAGGCCAGATGTTCGTCGTCACCACCGGGCGCGGCAATATCGACCTTTCGGTGGCGTCGGTGATCACGCTCAGCGCCTTCGTGGCGCTGCTCACCATCAAGGGCCAGGATGCCAACCTCGCCATCGGCGTGGGTGCGGCGATCCTGCTCGGCCTTGCGGTCGGCGGCTTGAACTCGCTGCTCGTCGTCGGGCTGAACATACCAGCCATCATCGCCACGCTGGCGACGGGTTATGTGCTGGCGACGGCAACGCTGCTGTCGAACCGCGCCATATCGGGTTTCGCCGTCAGCCCGCTCTTGAAGACGCTGGCGACGGGCCGCGTCTCCGGCGTGCCGATCATGGCCGTCATCGCCATTGTCGGCGTGGCCGCGACCGCGTTCGTGCTGCGCTACACGGTGTTCGGACAGTTGCTGTCGGCGGTCGGCCAGAATCGCACCGCCGCGCGACTGGCGGCGATCCGCAACAACCGGATCATCGCGTCGGCGTTCATCATCTCGGCGGTGCTGGCTTCGCTCAACGGGCTGCTGCTCGGCGCTTATATAGGCGGCGCCTTCCTCGAAATGGGCCAGCCCTATCTCCTGCAGTCGATCGCTGCGGTGGTTCTGGGCGGGACGCTGATCTTCGGCGGCTCGGCCAGCGCCGTCGGCACGCTGTTCGCCAGCATCCTTTTGATCCTCATCGTCACCACCATGCAGATCGTCGGCCTGCCGCCAGGTGCGCAGGACATCGTGCAAGGCATCGTCGTCATCTTCGTTCTGGCGCTGGCCGGCCGCCAGGTGCTGTCGAGGCGAGCCGCCGTCGACCGCGCAGGCGACGACGGCACGCTGAAATCCGAGTGATGATTTCTCTTGCCAAGCTGTGGTAGAGTGATCATACCAGTAGATAAGGTGACGATCGGCAATGCCGGCGTCCGCGACCAAGGAGCAAGGGCTAGATGACGACGATTGCGCTGTTCGGTGCCGGTGGCAAAATGGGCTACCGCCTTTCGACCAATTTCCGCGGTTCGCCCTATACAATCCGCCATGTCGAGGTCAGCGAGGCCGGGCGCGAGCGGCTGAAGACCGGACTGGGCTTCGACACGGTCAGCGCCGACGAGGCGCTGGAAGGCGCCGACGTGGTGATCCTGGCCGTGCCGGACACCCATATCGGCAAGGTCGCGGCCGGCATCGAGAGCAAGCTTGCGCCGGGCACGATGGTCATCGTGCTCGATGCCGCCGCACCGTTTGCCGGCCATCTGCCTAATCGTCCCGACCTGACCTACTTCGTCACCCATCCCTGTCATCCGCCGATCTTCAACGACGAGACCGACATGGCGGCCAAGAAGGATTATTTCGGCGGCGTCAAGGCCAAGCAGCACATGGTCAGCGCACTGATGCAGGGACCGGAGGCCGACTACGCCAAGGGGGAGGCTATCGCCAAGATCATCTGGGCGCCGGTAATGCGCTCGCACCGCGTTTCCGTCGAACAGATGGCGCTGCTCGAGCCGGGACTTTCGGAAACGGTGTGCGCCTCGCTGCTGGTCGTCATGAAGGAAGCGGTCGACGAGGTGGTGGCGCGCGGCGTCGACCAGCAGGCGGCACTCGACTTCCTGCTTGGCCACATGAACGTGCTCGGCGCCGTCATCTTCGGCGAAACCAAGGGGGTGTTCTCGGATGCCTGCAACAAGGCGATCGAGTTTGGCAAGCCGGTGCTGATGCGCGACGACTGGAAGCGCGTCTTCGAGCCCGAAGAGATCGCGGCCAGCATCCAGCGGATCACTTGAGCGTCTCTAGGTACAGATCTGCCTTAGGTACAGATCACCTGAATTTGTGGTTGACTCATCATACCAGTTAGCTAAGCTAATGTTCGCTCGGATCACGCTTCGCCGGGAGTTCGATGCTGAGACGGGTGGAGGATGGGGGAATAGGAACTTGCCTTGGCGGAGCTGGTGGGCTTGAGCCCGGGCGTTCCGCAACCTTCACACGCTGACGAATTCAAACACAGACAAGTGGCTCGAACGATCGAGACACAGGCTTTTCAAACGGGAGGACTTCATGAAACTGACACGCAGAATGACGCTTGCCGCCTTCGCCGGCGTGCTGGCGCTCGGCACGGCGATGCCCGCCTACGCGGCGGACCTCATCGCCATCATCACCCCATCGCACGACAATCCGTTCTTCAAGGCGGAAGCCGTCGGCGCCGAGGCCAAGGCCAAGGAACTCGGCTACGAGGCGCTGGTGCTGGTGCATGACGACGACGCCAACAAGCAGTCCGAGCTGATCGATACCGCGATCGGCCGCGGCGCCAAGGCGATCATCCTCGACAATGCCGGCGCCGACGCGACCGTCGCCGCCGTGCAGAAGGCCAAGGACGCCGGCATTCCCTCCTTCCTGATCGATCGCGAGATCAACGCCACAGGCGTTGCCGTGGCGCAGATCGTCTCCAACAACTACCAGGGCGCCCAGCTCGGCGCGCAGGAGTTCGTCAAGCTGATGGGCGAAAAGGGTAATTTCGTCGAGCTGGTCGGCAAGGAATCCGACACCAATGCCGGCATCCGCTCCAAGGGCTACCATGACGTCATCGACGATTATCCGGACCTGAAAATGGTCGCGCAGCAATCGGCCAACTGGAGCCAGACCGAGGCCTATTCCAAGATGGAATCGATCCTGCAGGCCAACCCCGACATCAAGGGCGTCATCTCCGGCAACGACACGATGGCGATGGGCGCCTATGCGGCGCTCGCGGCGGCGAACCGCAAGGATGTCATCGTCGTCGGCTTCGACGGTTCGAACGACGTGCGCGATTCCATCACCTCGGGCGGCATCAAGGCGACGGTGCTGCAGCCGGCCTACGCCCAGGCGCAGATGGCGGTGGAACAGGCCAACGACTTCATCAAGAACAAGAAGTCACCCGAGAAGGAAAAGCAGCTGATGGACTGCGTGCTCATCAATGGCGACAATGCCGCCAAGCTGGAAACCTTCGCGCTGAAGAACTGAGCCGGCACGATATAATTGCGAGGGGCGGACACGCGTTCGCCCCTCAGTGCTTTATTTTGATGCAATTCCGGACGGGAAACCGTTTCACAGTTTTCCTGGAATTGCTCTAATTTCACGTTCCGGGTGCTTTTGACCGCCATGCCGAAGACATTGACCTGGCTAACCCCTTTTAGTTGGCTGACGCTTGTCGCGCTCGCGGGCCTTGGCCTCGGCGGTTGCAAAATCCTGCCGACGCCGGTGGCGCAGAGTGAAAACAGCGCGTCTGCCTTTAACCCGGACAAGATGGTCGAGGACATCTGGGCCCCGAAGGTCATCCCCTACCTCAGGCAGAAGGCTGGGCCGTTCGCCGAGGTCCATGCCTTGGCGAAAACCGATCCGGCGGCGGCCGGCGCCAAATACGGCAATCCAAGGAAGCAGGCGAATTCGCCATGGACCTTCGCGGTCCGCGTCGAGGGCAAGATCGTCGCCGCCAACACGCAGTCGCGCGCGGCAACGATGGATGTCGACGTGGACGGCGACGACAAGGCCGATGCGCGCGTCCAGATCGGGCCGGCGATACGCGGCACTGCACTTAGAGACAGCCTCGATTTCGTCCAGTTCAACGACTTCACCAATCAGATCGACTTCGCCCAGTTCGGCAAGGCCTTCAACGCCTATGCCGGTAAGACCGTGCTGTCCAAACTGCCTCGCGAGGCGCTTGAGGGCCGCACCGCCAAGGTGATCGGCGCTTATACGATCGAAGGCGGCCAGGACCTGCCGCTGGTGACCCCGGCGGAGGCCGAGATCGGGCCGAAGCCATGAGCCCCGCTCACGAGGTTATCCTCAAGCTGGAGGACGTCTCGAAGGTTTATGCCGGCACGGTCGCGGTCAAGCAGGCGAACTTCGAGGTGCACAAGGGGGCCGTCAACGTGCTGGTCGGCGAAAACGGCGCCGGCAAGTCGACGCTGATGAAGATCATCGCCGGCGTCGAGCAGCCGACCCTCGGCCGTATCCTGCTCGAAGGCGAAGAGGTTTCCTTCTCCTCGTCGGGAGACGCGGTCGCGCGCGGCATCGGCATGGTGTTCCAGGAGCTGAACCTGTTCGGCAATATGACCGTGGCCGAGAACATCTTCGCCACACGCGAGATCACCAACCGGCTGGGCAAGATCGATCGCAAGACACAGGAAAAGCGGGCGGGCGAATTCCTCGACCGGCTCGAGGCCGGCATCCGGCCAGACATGCTGGTCGAGGACTTGCGCATCGGCCAGCAGCAGCTGGTCGAGATCGCCAAAGCGGTATCGCTCGACGCCAAGATCCTGATCATGGACGAGCCGACCTCGGCGCTGAGTGCTACGGAAGTCGAAATCCTGTTCAAGGTGATCGCCGACCTCAAGGCGCGCGGCGTCGCTATCGTCTACATCTCGCACCGGCTGGAAGAACTGATCCGCATCGGCGACACGGTCACCGTGCTGCGCGACGGGCGCATCACCGGCCAGGAGGAAATGAAGAACGTCGACACGCAGTGGATCGTGCGGCAGATGATCGGCTCGGATGCCAAGGATTTCGCCAAGGCCGACGGCCACCAGCCAGGCGAGGAAATCTTCCGCGCCGAGGAGATCTGCCTGCCGCGCGTCACCGGCGGACTGGCGGTCGACCATGTCTCGCTGTCGCTGCGCGCCGGCGAAATCCTCGGCATATACGGGCTGATGGGCGCCGGGCGGAGCGAGCTGTTCGACTGCATCATGGGTCGCCACGGCCATGCCAGCGGCAAGATCTTCATCGCCGGAAGGCAAGTGAAGGAGCGCGACACGACGCGCCGTATCCAGCGCGGGCTTGCACTGATCCCCGAGGACCGCCAGCGCGAAGGCCTGGTGTCGATCCTCTCGGTGGCCAGCAACCTGACGCTGGCGAGCCTGTCGCGTTTCGTACGCCTGTTCCATATCCGTGGCGGCGCCGAGCGGCAGGCCGTGATGCAGATGGTGCGGGAACTGGCAATCAAGGTCGCCGACCCGGCGCAGGAAGTCTCGTCGCTGTCGGGCGGCAACCAGCAGAAGGTGGTGATCGGCAAGGCGCTGCTCACCGGACCGAAAGTGCTTCTGATGGACGAGCCCAGCCGTGGCATCGATGTCGGCGCCAAGGCCGATGTCTTCCGCACCATGCGCAAGCTTTCGCGCGACGGGCTAGGCATCCTGTTCGCCACCTCCGACCTCGACGAAGTGATGGCACTGTCCGACCGCATCGCGGTGATGAGCAATGGCAGATTGACCGGCATGTTCGACCGCACCGAAGCGACGGAGGCGGCGATCGTCGCCGCGTCGGCGCTGGGCCACGGACCGGCCGCACATGGGGAGCAACGCTGATGACTGACATTCCGGCCAAGGCGACCGCTCCTTCCGCCTCCGGCGGCTCCGCGTTGCTGACACTGATGAAGCTCAGGACCTTTATCGCGCTGATCGCGGTCCTGGTGTTCTTCTCGATCGCCGCGCCGAACTTCCTGTCTGCGGCGAACCTGATCCTGATGGCCAAGCACGTGGCGCTCAACGCCTTCCTGGCCATGGGCATGACCTTCGTCATCATCACCGGCGGCATTGATCTTTCGGTCGGCTCGATCGTCGGCCTGTGCGGCATGGTGGCCGGCTATCTCGTGCTCAACGGCATCGACCTGCAGATCGGCTACACCATCTATTTCAACGTCGTCGAGATCGCCCTGATCACGCTTCTGGTCGGCATAGCGATCGGCGCCGTCAACGGGCTGCTGATCACCAGGCTCAACGTCGCACCCTTCATCGCCACGCTCGGCGTGCTCTATGTCGCGCGCGGTTTCGCGCTGCTGTCCTCCGACGGCCGCACCTTCCCCAACCTGGTCGGCAAGCCGGAACTCGGCACCACCGGCTTCGGCTTCCTCGGCGCCGGCCGGCTGCTCGGCCTGCCGGTGTCGATCTGGATTCTGATCGTGGTGGCGCTGGGGGCTGCCTATCTCGCGCGCTACACCCCGCTCGGCCGGCACATCTTCGCCGTCGGCGGCAATGAGAGGGCGGCGCGCATCTCAGGCGTGCGCGTCAACATGGTCAAGATGTTCGTCTACATGTTTTCCGGCTTCTGCGCGGCGATCGTCGGCCTGATCATCTCCTCGGAGCTGATGGCCTCGCATCCGGCGACGGGCGAGAGCTTCGAATTGAACGCCATCGCCGCGGCGGTGCTCGGCGGCACCTCGATGTCGGGCGGGCGCGGCACGATCGGCGGCACCATCGTCGGCGCCTTCGTTATCGGCATCCTGTCGGACGGGCTGGTGATGATGGGCGTGAGTTCTTTCTGGCAGATGGTGATCAAGGGGCTGGTCATCATCGTCGCCGTGGTCGTCGACCAGGCGCAGCGCCGGCTGCAGCAGCGTGTCACCCTCATGCAGACGGCAAAGGCGGGTTGAGAGAATGGCGGGCTTAAGTGGAGCGCTGATCGGCTGCGGCTTCTTCGCCGTCAACCAGATGCATGCCTGGCGTGACATCGAAGGCGCCGCGATCATCGCCGTCTGCGACCGCGATCCCGAGCGGCTCAAGATAGTCGGCGACCAGTTCGGCGTGACGCGGCGCTACACCGATGCGGCGGAACTTTTCGCCGCCGAGACGCTCGATTTCGTCGACATTGCCACCACGGTCGGCAGCCATCGGCCGCTGGTCGAGATGGCGGCCGCGCATGGCGTTCCCGTGATCTGCCAGAAACCGTTCGCGCCAACGCTGGCCGACGCCAAGGCGATGGTGAAGGCTTGCGCGGATGCCGGCGTGCCGCTGATGGTGCATGAGAATTTTCGCTGGCAATCGCCGATCCAGGCGGTGCGCGCGGTGCTCGACAGCGGCGAGATCGGCACGCCCTTCTTCGGACGCATCTCCTTCCGCTCCGGCTATGACGTGTTTTCCGGCCAGCCCTATCTCGCGACGGGCAAGCGCTTCATCATCGAGGATCTCGGCATCCATATCCTCGATATCGCCCGCTTCCTGCTCGGCGATGTGTCGAGCCTGACCGCGCGGACCAAACGCATCAACCCGGCCATCGCCGGCGAGGATGTCGCCACGATCCTCATGGATCACGCCGGCGGCGCCACCTCGGTGGTCGATTGCAGTTATGCGACCAAGCTTGCGGTGGAGCCGTTCCCGGAGACGCTCATCGAACTCGACGGCAGCGACGGCACGATCCGGCTGGCGCAAGGCTATCGGCTGACCGTCACCGGCAAGAGCGGAACCAAGGTGAGCGACATCTCGCCGCCGCTGCTGCCCTGGGCCTCGCGGCCTTGGCACAACATCCAGGAAAGCGTGCTGGCCATCCAGCGGCACTGGGTCGACTGCCTTGCATCAGGCCAGGAACCGGCGACTTCAGGCGCGGACAATCTGAGGACATTCGCCCTGGTCGAGGCCGCCTATGCCGGTGCCGCCAGCCGAGAACCGGTGCAGATCGACGCGCTGCTCAGATGACGGCGGACGCTTTCCAGCTCTACGGCACGCGCGCGGCCGAGCCCAAGCCGGTCACGCTGCGTGCGGGGGCATTGAGCGCGGAACTGGTCAACGGCAATTTGCGCACCATCCGCCACGGCGGCACCGAAGTGCTGCGCGCCATCGCCTACATCGTGCGCGACCGCGACTGGGGCACTTATGAGCCCGACCTGACGGACCTGACCGTCGACCAGAAGGACGACCGTTTCTCGATAAGCTATGAGGCGAGCTGCACCGGTCCGGATGACAGCAGCCTCCGCTTCCACGCGACAATCGAAGGCTCCGCCGACGGCAGGCTGGTCTTCGACGTAATCGCATTGCCCGAGAGCGATTTCGAAACCAACCGCTGCGGCTTCTGCATCCTGCACCCGATCGCCGGCCTCGCCGGCAGCCCGGTGACCGTCGAGCACACCGACGGCAGCGTGGTCGAGACGGAACTCCCCGATCTGATCGACCCCTGGCAGCCGTTCAAGGATTTGCGCGCCATCACGCATCAGGTGCGGCCCGGCGTTGTCGCGCAATGCCGGATGGAAGGCGACGCATTCGAGATGGAGGACCAGCGCAACTGGTCCGACGCCTCGTACAAAACCTATGTGCGGCCGCTGGCGCTGCCATGGCCGTATGTGCTGCCAGCCGGCGAACCGATGCGCCAGACGATCAGCCTGCGCATCACCGGCGATGCCAATGTGCCTGCCTCGGCGGCGCCGGCCGAACCGGTCCGCGTCGAGCTCGGGCAAGCCGGCGCGAAGCTGCCCGATATCGGCATCGTGGTCTATCCCGAGGAGATCGAGGCGGCACTTGCCGACCTGCCGTTGCTGCGAGGGCTCGGTCCCCGGCAACTGCTTTTCCACTTCGACCCGACGCGTGGTCACGGCCGCGAGGCGCTGCGCGCCCATGCCCGGCTGGCGGCCGCCTATCCTGTTTCGACGACGCTGGAGTGCGTGGTCGCTTGTGCCGGCGATCTGGACGCCGAACTTTCCGAGGTCGCCGACATGGTGCGCCGGGCAGGCCTGCGGCTCGACGCCATCGCGGTGTCGCCTGCGGTCGATCGGCAATCGACGCCGCCGGGCAGTGCCTGGCCGGCATGCCCACCGCTCGAGGACGTCTACGCGGCCGCCCGCCGCGCCTTTCCCGGCCTCCGCCTCGGCGGCGGCATGTTCAGCTATTTCACCGAACTCAACCGCAAGCGCGTTCCAGCCGGCCAGCTCGACTTCATCACCCACTGCACCAACCCGATCGTGCATGCCGCCGACGATCTCAGCGTGATGCAGTCGCTGGAGGCGCTGCCCTTCATCACCCGGTCCACGCGGGCGATCTTCGGGACAAAGCCGTACCGGATCGGACCATCGACGATTGCCATGCGCCAGAACCCGTATGGCGGCGCGACCAAGGACAATCCTCAGGGACAGCGCATCGCCATGGCGAACCGCGACCCGCGCCACGCCGCGCAGTTCGCCGCCGCATGGACGATCGGCTATGCCGCGCGGGTCGCGCCGGCGGGACTGGAGATGCTGACTCTGTCCAGTTTCGCTGGACCGTTCGGCGTGGTCGCGGGATCGGGCGAACCCGCCGCAGAGGGATCGCCGCGGCCGATTTTCCAGGCCGTCAAAGGGCTTTGTGAGTTGGCCGGGCTGACGCATGTTTCCGCCATGACGAGCGACGAGACGCGGGTCCTGGCGCTGGCCGGCCGCTCCGCGTCGGGCGAGACCATCGTCTGGCTGGCGAACCTGACACCGAACGACATGCGGGTCGACGCTTCCGCGCTTGGCCGGGGCGATCTCGTGATGTCTCCCTATGCGATTACCAGGATCGGTTACTTCTCGGAATTCATCACATAGAGCGCACGCGAGCGCTCGAGGTGCTTGATCATCGCCTTCTCGGCGCCGTCGGCATCCCCGTGCTCGATGCGGTCGATGATCTCTTCGTGCTCGGTCAGCGTGTATTTTTCCTTGCCGGTCCAGATCAGCATTTCGGTGTGGTATTCCTTCAGCCAGCCCAGTGTGGCTTCGCTGACGGCGACATAGATCGGATTGCCTGAAATGGACGCGATCTGGGTATGGAATTTCATGTCGGCGGAGATGAAGGCTTCGGAATCGCCGCGCGCGGCGCGCTGCTCGGCCACGGTCGCCTTCAGCAATTGCACATCCTCTGATTTGGCCCTTTCCGCGGCTTCCCTGACCATGCCGCGCTCGAAGAAGATGCGCGCGGTCTTCAGGTGCTCCAGCGTGTCCCGGGACGAGGACAGGATGATCTTGGCCGCACCGTCGACCTGCTTGATGATCGACTTGGCGGTGAGTTGCAGCACCTTGGCGCGCTCGCCATGCGAGATGGCGACCAACCCCATATTGCTCAGCGCCTGCATGGCCTCGCGGATCGCCGGCCGGCCGACCTCGAAGCGCTCCATCAACTCGCGCTCGGACGGCATGTCGTCGCCCGGCTGCAGTTCGCCGCTGGTGATCAGCCGCTTCAATCTTGCAAAGACTTCGTCGGAAAGTTTGCGCCGGACGATCGGCTCCGAACGGTTCATCGTGACGAATCACTCCCTGGCCCGGTTCCTGTTTAGCATTCCCGGCAGGATTACCGGAATGCCCGCGCCTGGAGCGGGTTCGCTCCAGCTTTGCGGCAGCCCACCCACTCTTGCCGAGGCGTGGATATTTCTTGCAATACTTATGTACTCATTATACCAGATTTCCTGCGCGACGAAACTTTTTTCGAACCTTTTTCGAGCGGCGGACTGATCATGATCACGCTTACTTATCGCATCGAAACCTCTGGCAGCATCGAGGCGCTGGCCGCCAAGATCGCCAGCGACCAGTCGACCGGCACCTTCGTCGCGCTGCCGGGCGAGACCGAGGAGCTGAAGGCGCGCGTGGCGGCGCGCGTGCTGGCGATCCGGCACCTGCCGGATGCCACGCAACCCTCTCTCCCCGGATCCGGCAGCGGGCCCTTCCGGCGCGCCGATGTCGACATCGCCTTCCCCTTCGACGCCATCGGCACCGACCTGTCGGCACTGATGACCATTGCCATTGGTGGCACCTATTCGATCAGGGGCCTGTCCGGCATCCGCGTCATCGACATGAAGCTGCCGGAACAATACCGGGGTGCCCATCCGGGTCCACAGTTCGGCGTTGCGGGCAGCCGCGGGCTGACCGGTGTCGAGGGCCGCCCGATCATCGGTACCATCGTCAAGCCGGCGCTTGGTCTCAGGCCGCACGAGACGGCCGCGATGGTGGGCGAACTGATCGAGGCCGGCGTCGATTTCATCAAGGACGACGAGAAGCTGATGAGCCCTGCCTATTCGCCGCTGGCGGAGCGGGTGAAGGCGATCATGCCAGGGATTCTCGACCATGAGCAGAAGACCGGCAAGAAGGTGATGTATGCCTTCGGCATCTCGCATGCCGATCCCGACGAGATGATGCGCAACCACGATCTTGTGCTCCAAGCCGGCGGCAATTGCGCGGTCGTCAACATCAACTCGATCGGCTTCGGTGGCATGGCTTTTCTGCGGAAGCGTTCCGGCTTGGTGCTGCATGCCCATCGCAATGGCTGGGACATTCTCACACGCCACCCCGGCCTCGGCATGGACTTCAAGGTCTGGCAGCAATTCTGGCGGCTGCTCGGCGTCGACCAGTTCCAGATCAACGGCATCGGCTCGAAATATTGGGAGCCGGACGATTCCTTCATCCGCTCCTTCGAGGCAGTGACGACGCCGCTGTTTTCATCAGACGATTGCGCGCTGCCCGTGGCCTGCTCGGGCCAATGGGGCGGCCAGGCACCCGAAACCTATGAGCGCACCGGCCGCACGGTCGACCTCCTCTACCTCTGCGGCGGCGGCATCGTCAGCCATCCGGACGGACCCGGTGCCGGCGTGCGGGCCGTGCTGCAAGCCTGGCAGGCGGCGGTCGAGGGCATTGCGCTGGCGGACTATGCCCGCGATCACATCGAACTGGCCCGATCGATCGAAAAGTTCGGCGACGGCAAGGCAGCATGAGCATGGCCGCGCAAAACCTGCTCCTCAGTTATTATGGCGACGACCTTACCGGTTCGACGGACGTCATGGAGGCGCTTGAGCTCGGCGGCGTTCCGACGGTGCTGTTCATGAACCAGCCCGATCCGTCCTTGCTGGCGCGATTTTCGCATTGCCGCGCGGTTGGATTGGCGGGCACCAGCCGAAGCGAAACGCCGCAATGGATGGAGGAAAACCTGACGCCGGCCTTCGAATGGCTGAAAGGCCTCGGGGCGGCGATCTGCCACTACAAGATCTGCTCTACCTTCGATTCCAGCCCGGCGGTCGGCAGCATTGGCCGCGCCACCGAAATCGGCAGGCGTATTTTCGGCCGAGCGAGCGTGCCGATGGTGGTCGGGGCGCCGCAGCTCAAGCGCTACACCGCCTTCGGCAATCTCTTCGCGGCATTCCGCGGCGCGTATTTCCGCATCGACCGGCATCCGGTGATGAGCAGGCATCCGGTGACGCCGATGGACGAGGCCGACCTGCTCATCCACCTTTCGCGCCAGACCAGCCTAAGTTCCGGTCTGGTCGACCTGGCGGCGCTGCAGGCGGACGATCTTTCGCAAACGGTCGATCAGATCCTGCGAGACAAGGACATCGTCCTGTTCGACGTCGATAGCCTCCGGACTCAGCAGCGGGTCGGCGAACAGCTTTGGCGCATCCATGAAAAGGGCCATGGTTTTGTCGTCGGATCCTCCGGCGCCGAATATGCCTTGCTTGCCGAGTGGGCAGCCAAAGGCATCGTGTCGGGGCATGCGGCATTCGCGTCGCCCGGTCCGGTGGATCGGCTCGCCGTGGT
This sequence comes from Mesorhizobium sp. CO1-1-11, assembly GCF_020164995.1. Classification (NCBI taxonomy): domain Bacteria; kingdom Pseudomonadati; phylum Pseudomonadota; class Alphaproteobacteria; order Hyphomicrobiales; family Phyllobacteriaceae; genus Mesorhizobium; species Mesorhizobium sp. CO1-1-11. The sequence continues at coordinate 263,829 of NZ_JAIUHE010000001.1, read as the reverse complement.
GTCGGGCAGCGTCTCGCCCACCACGGAAAAGCAAATCCGCCACGCACTCGCCCACGGGTTCGACGGTATTGAGATGGATGCGATGCGGCTGGTCCGCGAGGGCGCCGGCGAAGCGATCGAGCAGGCGGTCGCGGCCGGGCTGGCGAGCCTTGCCAAGGGCCGCAGCGTCATCCTCTACACCGCGCTTGGTCCACAGGCCGATCGCGGCGCCGAGATCGACCGGATCGAGGGCGCCCGGAACACGCTCGGGCGGGCGCTGGGGACCATCCTGCGCCGTCTGATCGCCGAGCAGAAACTCAAGCGCGCGGTGATCGCTGGTGGCGATACGTCCAGCCACGCGCTCGGACAATTGGCCATCGACGCGCTGACCGTGCGCATGCCGTTACCGCAATCGCCGGGATCTCCGCTCTGCGTCGCCCATGGCGGCGGTGAGATCGATGGCCTCGAAATAGCGCTGAAAGGCGGCCAGGTCGGCACCGACGCCTATTTCGAGACGATCCGGCTGGGAAGCTAAGCGACGATCCAGGCCGTTCAATACAACGGCTTGCCCATGTGCTTGGGCGTCGGCCACTGCGCGGTGATGCCGGGTTGCACCGGCCGTTCGAGATAGGTCGCCAGAACCACGTAGCTGCGCGTCGAGGTGACGCCGGGTGTCTCGTAGAGACGCAACAGCAGGCCTTCGAGCGCCTTGGTGTCCTCGGTGCGCACCTTGAGTAGTACGCATGTATCGCCGGCGACGGTGTGGATCTCCTCGACCTCGGGATATTCCGAGATCGCCATCAGTTCCGGAGTCTTGCCCCAGCCGCTGGTGTCGATGTGGACAAAGGTGAGCAGCGGTTTTCTCACCGCGTTGGGATCGATGATGGCGGCCGTATTGCGAATGGCGCCGCTGCGCCGAAGCCGCTTGACGCGCTCGTGCGCTGCCGGCGGCGACAAGCCGACGCGATCGCCGAGTTCGGCATAGCTGACAGTCGCGTCTTCGACGAGAACGCCTAATATTTTTCGGTCGGTCGCGTCGACATCCCGGGCCGCCGGCCTGTTCCGCGGAATGCCATCTGTTTCTTCATCCATAGCGGTATTCCCGATTGTCACGGAATTTAATACGGCCATTATGATGATATGTCGAACAACGATCAAGCTACAGCCTTGGGCGCGGGCACCAGGCCGCCCATCCCGGCCCTCGCCTATCTGCTGACCGGATGCATCGCCGTGATCGGCTCGAATTCGCTGGTGCTGGGCCCGATCGCTCCGGCAGTGGCCGTGTCGTTCTCGACCAGCGTCCCCATGGTGATGATGGCGGCGGCCGCGTTCGGCCTCGGCACATCGGCGAGCGCCCTGTTCCTGGCACGCCATATCGACCGGCTCGGCGCGCGCCGGATGCTGCGGGCGGCCTTGCTGCTGCTGGCATTGGCCTTGGTCGCCAGCGCGGCCGCGTCGACGGTGAGCGCGCTGGTTGCCGCGCAGCTTGTCGCTGGGATCGCAGCCGGCGTCGCCATGCCGGCAATCTATGCCAGTGCCGCGGCCATCGCCCCGCCCGGGCGGGAAAGCGGCACGATCGGCGTGGTGCTGACCGGGTGGACGCTCAGCATGGTGGCCGGCGTTTCGCTGTCGGCGGTGCTTGCCGATCTCGTGCACTGGCGCGCCGTCTTTGTCGCCGTGGCCGTGCTGGCGGCACTAGCGCTTGGCGGCCTCAGCGCATCGTCGCTCCCGGATGTCCGGAAGGCCGGACCGGCACCCGCCCCGCTGGTGGCGTTGAACATTCCCGGCATTGTGCCGCTTCTCATCGCGTGCGGCGCCTTCATGACCGCCTTCTACGGTGTCTATGGCTACCTTGGCGACCACCTCCACAGCGGGCTGGGGCAGCCCGTCAGCGCCAATGGGCTGGCGGCCCTCGCCTATGGCGCGGGATTTGGCACGGCGGCGCTCTTCGACGGCATCATCGATCGGCTGGGCGCCCGACGCGTCATGCCCTTTGCCTACCTTCTCGTCGCCATCGTCTACGTGGCGATCGCCGCGACCAGCGGCAGCTATGGCTTGACGCTCGCCATGGTGGCTGCCTGGGGACTTGCCAATCATTTCGGGCTGAACGTGCTGGTGATGCGCCTGTCGGCGCTCGATCCGTCGCGGCGGGGCACGATCATGGGGCTGAACAGCGCGGTGACCTACCTCGCGGTGTTCGTCGGCACCACCGGCTTCGGGCCGCTCTATTCCGGCTTCGGCTTCGCCACATGCGCGGCAGTTGCGGCCTTGCTGATGCTGATTGCCGCTGGCGCGGCGGCATGGCGCACACGCTAGAACGATCCGCCTGTTGCATTGCTCCAATCGGCAAAACGTGATTGGCCAAGGACACCTGCTGCGTTGACAGCGGCCCCACCATCCTCCCATACAAAGCGCGTTAATGTTCTCAGGGCGGGGTGAAAGTCCCCACCGGCGGTAACGGTTTCGGCCGCAGCCCGCGAGCGCTCTCCGGTATCGGAGAGGTCAGCAGATCCGGTGTGATTCCGGAGCCGACGGTTACAGTCCGGATGAAAGAGAACGAAACGGAAGACGGACCGCCCCGGCGGGCCGCATTTCGTATCGTGCGTCCTGATTCTGGTTCGAAACGGAAGGATGGACCCATGAATCAGCATTCCCACAAAGACTATGAAACAATCCGCATCGCCGTCATCAGGGCGCGCTGGCATGCCGACATTGTCGACCAGTGCGTGCAAGCCTTTGGGGCGGAACTGGCCGAGATTGGCGGCGGACGCTTTGCCGTCGATATCTTCGACGTGCCCGGCGCCTACGAGATTCCGCTCCATGCCAAGACGCTTGCCGGGACCGGCCGCTACGCCGCTATCCTCGGCACGGCATTCGTCGTCAATGGCGGCATCTACCGGCACGACTTCGTCGCCAACGCTGTTATCGACGGCATGATGAACGTGCAGTTGTCGACCGGCGTGCCCGTGCTTTCGGCGGTGCTCACGCCCCACAATTTCCACGACAGCGCCGAGCATCATCGCTTCTTCTTCGAGCATTTCACGGTCAAGGGGAAGGAAGCGGCAAACGCCTGTGTGCAGATACTCGCCGCGCGGGAAAAGATCGCGGCCTGAAGCGGCGCTGCCGGGGTGGAAATCCCGGTAACGGGCTGTAGTATCCCGGAAAATACTGAGTTCGGGAGGATGCCGGTGCAGACCAAGAAGATCATCAATGACGGCAACCGTGCCGTCGACGAAATGCTCGAAGGGATCCTGGCCGCGCATCCTCGCCATCTCGGGAGCGTGGACGGCAGTCCGCGCTCGATCATCGCCCGCGATGGACCGAGGCCCGGCAAGGTCGGGCTGGTGATCGGCGGCGGCTCCGGCCACGAGCCGACCTTTCTCGGCTTTGTCGGCAAGGGGCTGGCGGACGCGGCGGCTGTCGGCAACGTCTTTGCCTCGCCGCCGCCCGATCCGATCCTCGAATGCGCCAAGGCGGTCAGCGGCGGCGCCGGCGTGCTGTTCATGTACGGCAACTATGCCGGCGACGTGATGAATTTCGACATGGCGGCCGAGATGGCCGCCATGGACGATATCGAGGTGCGCACGGTGCTGACCACCGACGACGTCGCCTCGGCGCCGCGTGACCAGCGGCGGAAGCGCCGTGGTGTCGCCGGTAATTTCTTCATCTTCAAGGCGGCCGGTGCCGCCTGCGACCTGATGCTCTCCCTCGACGAATGCGAGCGCGTCGCGCGCAAGGCCAACGACCGCACCTTCACCATGGGCGTGGCACTGTCGCCCTGCTCGCTGCCGCAGACCCGGCGGCCGAATTTCGAGATCGGCGCGGACGAGATGGAAATCGGCATGGGCATCCATGGCGAACCCGGCATCGCCCGCGGCAAGCTCGGGACCGCCGACGAAATCACCGACGAGATGCTCGACAAGATTTTCGCCGAGATGGCGCCGAAGCGCGGCGACAAGGTCGCGGTGCTGGTCAATTCGCTGGGTTCGACGCCGCTGATGGAGCTCTACATCATGAACCGCCGGGTCAAGCAGAGGCTCGACGCCATCGGCGTTTCGGTCCACGCGACCTGGGTCGGCAACTACTGCACGTCGCTGGAAATGGCCGGCGCTTCGGTGACGCTTTTCCATCTCGACGAAGAATTGCAGGCGATGCTCGACCACCCCTGCGACTGCGCCATGTTCCGTGCCGGCTGAGGAGCGCTCCATGACCATCGCCGCGTTCGACCTGAAAAGAATGTTCGATGCGATCGCCGTGGCGATGGAAGCCGACAGAGACCGGCTTTGCCAGCTCGACGGCGTCATCGGCGACGCCGACCACGGCATTGCCATGGCGCTCGGGTTCAACGCCGCGCGCGATGCTCTGGCATCGCTCGACCTTACGGCGGCCGAGCCGACCGCGCTCCTCAACGCCGCGGCGAAATCGTTTCTCAATGCCGTCGGCGCGTCCTGCGGCCCGCTCTATGCCACCGCCTTCATGCGCGCCGCCGCCGCCGTCAAGGGCAAGGCGACGCTGGCGGATGCCGATGTCGTCGCGCTGCTGCAGGCCATGGCGCAAGGCATCAAGGATCGCGGCAAGGCCGAAACCGGCGAAAAGACAATGGTCGACGCCTGGCAACCGGCGGCGGAAGCGGCCGGCGCCAGCAATGCAGCAGGAAAAAACCTTGCCGAAAGCCTCCAGGCCGCTTTTGCCGCCGCCGAGCGCGGCGCGGAATCGACCAAGGACATGATCGCCGCCAAGGGCCGCTCGTCGCGGCTCGGCGAGCGCTCGCTCGGCCATATCGATCCCGGTGCGGCTTCGGCCGTCACCGTCATCGGCGCGATGCGCGACAGTCTCGCTTAGCTCTTCGCCGCATCGAGCCTGTCGATCGCCTGGACGTTGCCGGCCGACGGTCCCTTCTCGTCGAACTCCGAGGCCAGCCAGGTATCGACAATGGCCTTGGCCAGTTCCGGGCCGATGACGCGGGCGCCCATGGTGATGATCTGGGCATTATTGGATTTCGCCGCGCGTTCGGCCGAATAGGTGTCGTGGGTGAGTGCGGCGCGGATGCCCGGCACCTTGTTGGCCGAGATCGAGACGCCGATGCCGGTGCCGCAGAACAGGATGCCGCGATCGTTCTCGCCGTCGACGATCGTCTGGGCAAGTTTCCGCGACAGATCGGCATAGAAGCCGGCCTGGCTGAGGTCGCTGACGGTGAGCCCCGGCTTGGTCGCCAGATGCGCTGATATGACGTCGAGCAGCGGCTTGCCGGCGCTGTCGGCTCCAATGGCTATTTTCATTTTTTGTCCTTTCCAGTTCGATGATTCAGATGGCGGCCGACGCGCGGCGCAGGATGTCGATGTAGCCTTCGGCCTGCCAGGCCGAGCGGCCGATGAACAAGCCGTCGATGTTGGGCTGGGCGATCAGTTCCGCGGCATTGCCGGGATTGACGCTGCCGCCATAGAGCACCGGCGGCACGGACGGCAGCAGACCCCCCGCGACCTTCTTGATCAGCGCCTGCTGCTTGTCGGCATAGTCGGAACTGGCCGGAATGCCCTTGTCGCCGATCGCCCAGACCGGCTCGTAGGCGAACAGGATTTTTGCTCCCCTCGCCTCGCCCTCGAGGAATTGCAGTGCACCCTCGACCTGGCTGGTCAGCACCGCATCGGCCTTGCCGCCTTCGCGCTCGGCCAGCGTCTCGCCGACGCAGATCAGCGGTATCAGTGCGTGCTTGACCGCCGCCGCCGTCTTCAGCCCAACCGTGCGGTCGGTCTCGCCGAAGTGCTCGCGCCTTTCGCTGTGGCCGAGTTCGACCAGGTCTAGGCCACAATCGTTCAGCATCACCGGCGAGATCTCGCCGGTCCAGGCGCCGGCGTCGGCCCAATGCATGTTCTGCGCGCCGACCTTGACGCGCGTCGTCGACAGCGCCTGCCCGACCTCGCGCACCGCCGTGAAAGGCGGGACGACGAAAGGCTGGATGCGATCGTCGAAACCCGCCACGAAGCCGGCCAGTGCGCCTGCAAAGTCAAGCGCCTCGGCGAGCGTCTTGTTCATCTTCCAGCTTGTACCGACCCAGTAAACCACGCGTACACTCCTTGATCCTCAGTCCCCGTTTGATCATCAATCCTTGTCGGCGACCACCGTCAGCGAGACGCCGGCCGCATCCAGCGTGTCGCGCATTCCGGGCTCCGGCCCGCGCCCGGTGAAGACGGCGTCGAATGCCTTGAGATCGGTCAGGAAATGCAGCGCGCTGCGGCCAAACTTGCCGTGATCCACCAGCAGATATTTGCGTGTCGCCGCGGCCATCATCAGTCGCTTGGCCTGCACCACTTCCTGGTCCTGATGGAAGGCGGAGGCGCCATGGATGGCGGACGACGACAGGAAGGCGACGTCGGCACGCAGCGACCGCAGCGAAGCTTCGGCGAGCAGGCCGAAGAAGCCGTGGAATTTCTTCGAATACTGGCCGCCGAGCGCGATCAGGTTGATGCCTGCGGCACCCGCCAGATCCTGGATGACGGCGAGGTTGTTGGTGATCACCGTCAGTGGCCTGAGATCGGCGAGATACCGCGCGATACCGCCCGCGGTCGAGCCGTCGTCGATGATGACCGTCTGGCCGGGTTCGATCATAGCCACGGCCGCCGCCGCAAGGCGCTGTTTTTCCCCGATCGCCTGCTTCTGCCGGTAGCGGAAATCGCTTTCAAACAGACTGCTCGGCTGGATCGAGGCGCCGCCGCGCACCTTGCGCAGCAAACCGCTCTCCTCGAGCTCGTCGAGGTCGCGATGCACGGTCATCCTGGAGACGCCAAAGCGGGAGGCAAGATCGTCGACGCTCGCCGCGCCGGCGTCCACCAGGAAGTCCATGATGCCTTGGCGTCTGTTGTCGCTCTTCATTCTCGCCGACCCGCCAACGCAGAAGCTGGCTCCTTGATCGAGCGAAGATATAACAGATATGATCGCATAGGTATCATGATTTTTGTGATAATGAGATATTTCCGTGGGATATTCGCCGGCTCTTATCGCGCCGCTGTAACAAGAATTGCTGCCGGGACGGTCTGTCACGGTTGCGGTTGCGCGGGATTCCGGCCAGAAGCATCGGTGGGCTGAACGATGCGCGGGCGGCCCGCAACCACAGGTTCGAAACCAGATACGGGAGACTAATCGTTGGCTCGCATCACACTGAGACAATTGCTCGATCACGCCGCCGAATACGGCTATGGCGTGCCGGCCTTCAACATGAACAACATGGAACAGGGCCTCGCCATCATGGAGGCTGCCGAGGAGACCAAGTCCCCGGTCATCCTGCAGGCGAGCCGCGGCGCGCGCGCCTATGCCAATGACGTGGTGCTGGCCAAGCTGATCGACGCGCTGGTCGAAATCCATCCCGACATCCCGGTCTGCATGCATCTCGACCATGGCAACAACGAAGCCACCTGCGTCACCGCGATCCAGCACGGCTTCACCTCCGTGATGATGGACGGCTCACTCAAGGAAGACGGCAAGTCGCCGGCCGACTATGCCTATAATTCCGGCATCACCAAGCGCGTCGTCGACATGGCGCATTGGGGCGGCGTGTCGGTCGAAGGCGAGATCGGCGTGCTGGGCTCGCTCGAGAGCGGCGGCGGCGAGCAGGAAGACGGCCACGGCGTCGAAGGCGCGATCAGTCACGACCAGCTCCTGACCGATCCGGTGCAGGCCGAACAGTTCGTGCGCGACACCCATGTCGATGCGCTGGCGGTGGCCATGGGCACCAGCCACGGCGCCTATAAATTCTCGCGCAAGCCCGACGGCGCGGTGCTGGCGATGAACGTGATCGAGGAGATCCACCGGCGCTTGCCGAATATGCATCTGGTCATGCACGGCTCGTCCTCGGTGCCGGAGGACCTGCAGGAGATCATCAACAAATATGGCGGCCAGATGAAGCCGACCTGGGGCGTCCCGGTGGAAGAGATCCAGCGCGGCATCAAGCATGGCGTGCGCAAGATCAACATCGACACCGACAACCGCATGGCGCTGACCGGCGCGATCCGCAAGGTGCTGACCGAAAATCCCAGCGAGTTCGATCCGCGCAAATATCTGACGCCGGCGATGGCGGCGATGAGGAAGCTCTGCAAGGAGCGCTTCGAGCAGTTCGGCACCGCCGGCAATGCGCCGAAGATCAAGCCGCTACCGGTTTCGGAAATGGCCAAGCGCTACAAGTCGGGCAGCCTCGATCCGAAATTCGCCTGAGTTCGATCCGGTAGCATTTCATGGACAGGAGCCGCGTGGGCTCCTGTCCGATTTCTATCCGTCCTTCGGCGAAATCCCCGCCCTGCCGGCGTCAATGAACGGCGCCCAGTAATCGACCGACTCGCGAATCATGGCGACGACCTGGTGGTCTACCGGCTCGCGCTCGCGGAACGACAGTTCGAGGCAGATCTCGTTGTCGGTGCCGCCGCCGCGTCGCACCGTCTCCAGCAGCTTCTCAGGCGTGATGCGGCCGTCCTTGTTGTGGGCCGCGGTGAATGGCCAATGGCCACCCTTGTTCATCGACGATTGCTTGATGTGGATGATCGGGGACTTCAGGGGAAAAGCTTCGGCCCAGGCATAGGGATCGACGTCGGCCGGATTGGAGGAAGTGACGTCGCCATGGTCGATGTCGACCATCATCTCCAGCGGAATGGCCATGCCGGCCGCGTCAATCGCGTCCTGCAGCATCCGGCAATTCTCGATCGTGTGACCGAATTCGCGACCGACCGACATCGGCTCCCAGAACAGATAGGTCAGGCCTGCCGCTCGGGCGTGCTCGGCGACCTCGCGCCAGCAGTCCAGCGCGATGTCGAACAGCTTGGCGCGACGGGCGGGATCGTCATAGTCCCGATGCGTGAAAATGGCGAACTGCGTGCCCATGCCGCTGGCACCAAGCTCGGCCGAGATGTCGGCAAAGGTCTTGAACCAGTCGACATAGTAGCGGCGCACATCGGCATCCGGATGGCCGAAATGGTTCAGCCGGCCATAGGGGCCGGTCATGCCGGAGGTGACGCGCACGCCGGTGCGATTCAAGGCGTTGCGGAACAGGCGGACGAACTTGACGATCGTCGCCGCCGGCCAGCCTGGGTTGACGAATTCATGCGTGAGCTGAACGTCGCGAATGCCGATCTCATAGGCGACGGTATCGATCAGGTCGTCCGGCTCGGCGAAGCGGTTGACCAGCGGATTGGTGTTGAGGGAGAGCGTGAAAGCCAAGGTCGCGATCCCGTCAACGCCGGCGCAGAACAGGGGCGATGAGCGCCATCAGCCTGCCCTCGCCTGCCGGCTCGCGCACCAATGCTCGAAGGCCGACTTCTCCTCGGCGGACAAATGCAGGCCATGCTTGGTGCGCCGTTCGAGAATGTCGGCCGCGTCTTCCGCCCATTCCTGTTCAAAGAGGTAGTTCGCCTCGCGCTCGAAGAAATCCTTGCCGAAGCACCGCCCCAGTGCGGCGAGCGATCGGGCGCCGCCGACCACGGACCGCGTCCTGGTGCCGTAGAGCCGGCCGTAATGCTTGAGCAACGATGCCGGCATCCATGGATACTCGCTTGCGAGGTTGCCAAGAAACTGTTCGAAGTCGGCATTGGCGATGTCGCCGCCTGGCAGATGCGCCCTCGCGGTCCAGGCTTTGCCCATGCTGGGAAAGAACGGTGCGATCCTGTCCAGCGCATGCTCGGCCAGTTTGCGGAAGGTGGTGATCTTGCCGCCGAAGACGGAGAGCAGCGGCGCCTGCGCGTCCGGCGCGTCGAGTTCGAAAATATAGTCGCGCGTCACCGCGCTCGGATTGTCGGCGTTGTCGTCATAGAGCGGCCGGACACCGGAGAACGAATGGACCACGTCGCCCCGCGCAAGGCCGCGCTTGAAATAGCGGTTGACCACCTTGATGAGGTAATCGATCTCGCTCTCATCCGCCCTCACATCCTCGGGCCGGCCCTCGTAGGGGATGTCGGTGGTTCCGATCAAGGCTAGATCGTTCTGGTAGGGATTGATGAAGATGACGCGCTTGTCGTTGTTCTGGACGAGATAAGCCTGCCTTCCCTCCCAGAATTTGGGTACGACGATATGGCTGCCCTTGACGAGGCGGACGTTGCGCCTGGAGTTCTGGCCGGCAACGCGGTTGACGATGTCATTGACCCAAGGGCCGGCGGCATTGATCAGCGCGCGGGCCCGTACACTGGTCTTGATGCCGGTCCTGACGTCGCGCATCTCGACAACCCAGAGGCCGCCCTCGCGGCGGGCCGCGGTGCAGGCGGTGCGGGTGAGGATCTTCGCTCCCCGTTCGGCGGCGTCGAGCGCATTGATGACGACGAGGCGGGCATCGTCGACCCAGCAGTCGGAATATTCGAAGCCGCGCTTGAAACTGTCCTTGATCGGCGCCCCCTCGGGCGCGGTGCGCAGGTCGAGCGTCCGCGTGGCGGGCAGCCGCTTGCGGCCGCCGAGGTGGTCGTAGAGGAAGAGGCCGAGCCGCACCAGCCATGCCGGCCGGTCGTCCGGGCTGTGCGGCAGCACGAAGCGCATCGGCCAGATGATGTGCGGCGCCGATTCCAGCAGCACCTCGCGCTCGATCAGCGCCTCGCGCACCAGGCGGAACTCGTAATATTCGAGGTAGCGCAGACCGCCATGGACGAGCTTGCCCGAGCGCGAGCTGGTGCCTTCGGCGAGATCGTCCTTTTCGCACAGGATGACGGAAAGCCCGCGGCCGGCGGCGTCGCGCGCGATGCCGGCGCCGTTGACGCCGCCGCCAATGACGAAGAGGTCGACTATGTCAGGGCCGACGCTCATCTTGCCGTCGCCCCACTGCCTGATTTTCGCATCATGGCCATCGCTCTCAGCACGGATTGACCGGAGGCAGGCCGGCCAGGTAGCGGCGCACTTCCTCGGCGGCCTGCTCGGCGGCATAGGTCACGGTGCGCACCGAAGCGCCGGCGATATGCGGCGTCAGCGTCACATTGGGCAGCTGCAGCAAGGGCCAGTCCGACGGCACCGGTTCGACCGCGAAGGTTTCCAGCATGGCGCTGGCGATCTGCCCTGAAACCAGCGCCTCGTAGAGTGCGTCGTAGTCGACCAGCGGGCCACGCGCCGTATTGACGAAGATCACGCCCGGCTTCATCCGCGCGATGGTGTCCTTGCCGATCAGACCGCGTGTCTCCTGCGTCACCCGTGAATGCAGCGTGACCACATCGGAGCGCGACAGGAGGTCGTCGAGCGCAACCAGTTCGACGCCAGCGTTGCGGTCCTCGGCGCTCAGTTGCACATAGGGATCGCTGACCAGGACGTGGCAGCCGAAGGCGCGCAGCAGGCGCACCACCTTCGTGCCGATATTGCCGTAGCCGACCACGCCGACGGTCATTTCGCCGAGTTCGCGGCCGGTGCGGTCGGCGCGGTAGAGATCGCCGCGCCATTCCCCCTTGCGCAAGGCCTCGTGGCCGACCCGGATCAGCCGCGTCTCGGCCAGGATGGCGCCGATGGTAAACTCAGCCACGGCAGTGGCGTTGCGGCCGGGCACATTGACCACGGTGATGCCGTGCACCCTGGCCGCTTCCATGTCGATGTTGATCGGGCCGCCGCGCGACACCGCGACCAGCTTGAGCCGCGGCAGGCGCCGCATCATGCCCTCCGACAGGGGCGCAAGCTGGGTGACGAGGATTTCGGCATCGTCGATGAAGTCGACGACCTCGTCGGGATGGCCGAAATATTCCTTGACCTTGTCGAGGCCGAGCGCGGCGTTGCCGAACTCCATCGGCTCGTCGGGCCAGGCCGTCCGCAATGTCCTGATATCGAGGTCGCCACTGGCCACCTTCTCGATTTTGGCGCGAAACACCTCCGGCAGCATGAAGTTGTCGCCAATGATCGCTATTTTCCTCAGCATACTCGACTTCTCAATTTTCCTGCGATGTCGCCATGGCACGCCAGACCGGCCGCAGGGCCTGGTGCGCCAGCATGTAGGACGGGGTCATCCTGTCGTAGATCGCGGCGAGATCCGGGTCGCTCGGCTCGGCCTCGCCGAGCAGCGGCGTCACCCATTCGCCGACGCATTCGTCCATGGAGGCGTATTGGCCGACGCAGACCGCCGCGATCATTGCGGCACCGGCCGCACCGGCCTCCTCGCGCGCGCTGGTGCGCGTGTCGGCACCAATGGCCGCACCCAGGATCTTGCGCAGCGCCGGGCTTCTGGCGGCGCCGCCGGTCAGGCGAATTTCGCGCGGCAGCGGGCCCATGGCGGCGTAGCAATCGCGCGCCGCGAAGGCCAAGCCTTCGAAGACGGCGCGCACCAGATCGGCGTAGCCGTGACGCGACGAAATGCCGACGAAGCCTGCCCTGGCATTGGCATCGACGAACGGTCCGCGCTCGCCGGCTTCCGACACGTAGGGCTGGTAGAGCAGCGAAGCCGGCTGCGAGGCCGCGATCCAGGCGTCGACCAGCGCGATCATCTCGCCATTGCTGCGGGTTATGCCTTGCGAGGCGAGAATGCCCGAAGCGAGGCCAAGCACCCAGTCGATGTTGAGCGTCGCCGCCATGTTGGACTGCATCTGCGCGAAGACGCCCGGCGCCGGCATCGCCATCGTATAACCGGTCGCCGCTTCGTTGAGCTGCACATCATCAGGGGTCTCGGCCAGCCGCATGTGCATGCCGGTGGAACCGATGATCGAGCAGCCGGGCTTGCGCTCGCGGTCGAGGAGGCCGGCGCCGAGCGCGGTGCAGACGACGTCGACATAACCGAGCACGACGGGTGTGCCGGCAAGCATGCCGGTGACTTCGGCGGCGGCCGGCGACAGTCCGGCGCTGTGGCTCGTGCCGTCGACGATGGGCGGCAGCAGGTGTCTGAGATCGGCGACGCCGAGGACGTCGAGCACGTCCCCACTGTAGTCACGGGTGCGGAAGTCGCCGAAAGTGAAGGTCCCTTCGGACGGATCGGTGGCGCGTTCGCCGGTCAGCTTGAAATAGAGCCAATCCTTGCAGTGGAACGCGGTCGCCGCCTTGCCGAGCATTTCGGGCATGGTGCGTTTCATGAACGCGAACTGCGAGCCTTGCTGGCAGGCGGCGAGCCCGCTGCCGGTCTTCTCGAAGCGCAGCCGGTCATCGGGCCGCGCACGGATTTCCTCGACGACGCCGGCGGCGCGCGCGTCGAGCCAGAGCCAACCCTTGGCCACCGGCTCGCCCTTGCCGTCGATCAGCCAGGTGCCGTCGCCCTGCCCGGTCACCGCGATGGCGACGGTCCGGCTGGCGAGATCGGGCACCTCGTCGGCAAGCTGGCGCAAGGTGGTGGCGGCATCGGCCCATGTGCGGGCCAGATCCTGTTCGGCGCCGCCGCCCGGCAGCGTCTCGTAATGGTTCGGCGTTGCCGCGGCCGCGATCTGGCGGCCCTTCGTGTCAAAAGCGATGGACTTGATGACGGAAGTGCCGGCATCGATGCCTATTAATAGATCGCGCATCACGCGAGCTCCATGCCGTGCGAGATCGCAATGCCGCTCGCTTGGTCGAAGACGTGCAGGTTTTTGGGATCGATGCTGACATTGATGGGCGCGCCGAGGTCGAGCCGGGTGCGGTCATGCTCCACCAGGACCAGCGAGCCGCCGGCGAAGTCGGCGGCGATGTGGGTCTGGTCGCCGAGCCATTGGTTGGCCGAGACCCTGGCCGGAACACCCTCCTTCGAGCGCCTGACCGCATAGGGCCTGATGCCGATGACCACCCGCTCGCGGCTGAGCAGCTGGTCGCGAACCGGAGTGCTGAAGGCGTCCTTGTCATAGTCGAGCGACAGCCCGTCGGGCAGCTTGAGACTGATGCGGCCGGCGGTCGTGCCGACAAAGGCCTCGAAGACGTTCATCGGCGGCTCGCCGACGAAGGTGCCGGTGAACAGGTTCGCCGGGCGCTCCTTGATCCGGTCCGGCGTATCGAACTGCTGCAGCACGCCGCCCTCCATCACCGCGATGCGGTCGGCCAGCGCGTTCGCCTCGGTCTGGTCGTGGGTGACCAGGATCGCGGTCAGGCCGCGTTCCTTGATGAAGTGCTTGATGCGGCCGCGCAGCACGGCGCGAAGCTGCGGCTCGAGCTGGCCCATCGGCTCGTCCAGCAGATGCAGGTCGGCCTCGCGGATCAGCGCCCGGCCAAGGCTGGCGCGCTGCTGCTGGCCACCCGAAATGGAGCTAGGATAGCGCTCCAATATGTCCTCGATCTCCAGCAGCTTTGCGATGCTGGCGACCTTGGCGTCGACCTCGCTCCTGGGCAGCCTTGCGGCCTTGAGGGCAAAGGCCATGTTCTCGCGCACGGTGAGCGGCGGATAGAGCGAATAGCCCTCGAAGGCCATCGCCACGTTGCGTTTGACCGGCGGCAAGGTGTGTACCTTGCGGCCGGCGACCGCGATCGCGCCACGCGACACCTCCTCGAAGCCAGCGATCATTCGCAAGGTCGAGGTCTTGCCGCAGCCCGACGAGCCGAGCAGCGCCACGATTTCGCCCTTGCCGATCTCCATCGTCAGGTTCTTGACGGCGTGAACGCCCCTGTCGATCGGGCCATAGAATTTGTCGACGCCCGATATGGTGAGCGCGCTCGGGCTCATGCCGCTTCTCCGTTGCGCAGTTTGACGACATTCCTGGCGCCGATGCGCTCGCCGCTCGCCCGATCGAACAGCAGGGCGCTCTTGCCGTCGACGGCGATATGCGCCTTGCCTTCGCTGCGCCCCGGGGTTCCGGCCGGGCGCGAGACCAGGATTTCACGGCCGCGCACGGTGCGCACCAGGGTAACGATCTTTTCGTTGAGCGGCGTCTCCGCCTCGACGATCACCGGAACGGCGCCGGGTTCGTTTTCGCCGACGAAATGCAGGGCCTCGGGTCTCAGCCCGATGATGCAGTCGCGGCCGATGGCGGCCTCGGGAGCATCGGCGAGATGGACCTGCACATTGGACAGGCCGACATAGCCCCCCCGGGCATCGCGCGCGGGCTTGACGTCGAGCAGGTTGATGGTCGGATCGCCGAACAGCCGCGCAATCTCGATGTTGGCGGGCTCACGATAGATCTGCTCGGGCGTACCAAGCTGCCTGATGACGCCTTGCGACATCACCGCGATGCGGTCGCCGAGCGCCATGGCTTCCTTGTAGTCCTGGGTAACGTAAACGACGGTGGCGCCGCGATCGGCGAGCAGCCGCGGCAGTTCGAGCCGCATCTCGAAACGCAGCTTGGCGTCGACATTGCGCAAGGGATCGTCGAGCAGAAGCAGCGGCGGCGAACCGACCAAAGCGCGGGCAAGGGCCGTGCGCTGCTTCTGGCCGTTGGAGAGCGCGCGCGGCTTGTGGGAAAGCACATGGCCGATCTTCAACAATTTGGCGACGCTCTCGACACCGGCCTTGATCGCGCTCTGCGACGAGCGCTTGGCCGCCAGCGGCGTCGCGATATTGTCGAAAGCGCTCATATGCGGAAACAGCGCGAAATTCTGGAACGCCATGCCGACGCCGCGGAATTCCGCGTCGACATCGGTCATGTCCTCGCCGCCGATCAGGATCTTGCCTTCGTCCGGATCGATGACGCCGGCGACCAGCCGCAACAGCACCGTCTTGCCGGCGCCCGAGGGACCAAACAGCACCAGCGTTTCGCCATCGGCAACGGTCAGCGACAGATTGTCGAGGACGGTCTGGCTCTTGTAGCGCTTGACGACGTTTCTGAGTTCGAGGCTGGCCATTTCTATCCTTTCACCGCGCCGAGCGACAGGCCCTCGACCAGATAGCGCTGTGCGTAAAGGGCGAGCGCCAGCGTCGGCGTGATCGACAAGACTATGGCCGCCGAAATCTGGCCGTACTGGATGCCCGATGAAGTGATGAAGGCCAACGCGCCGACCGTCACCGGCTGCTTGTCGGCCGAAGCCAACACCAGCGCGAAAACGAAATTGTTCCAGGCGAAGATGAAGGCGAGCAGGCCGGCCGCCGCGATGCCAGGGCCGGCGAGCGGCAGCGCGATCTTGCGGAAGGTGGCGAACCAGGAATGGCCGCCGATGCGGTAGGCATATTCGATGTCGGCCGGAATATCCTCGAAATAGCCGCGCACGATCCACAGGATCAGCGGCAGGCAGATCAACTGGTAGACCCAGATCAGCCCGATATAGGTGTTGGCCAGGCCGAGCTTCTGGAAGTAGAGGGTCAGCGGCAGCAGCACCAGAAGTGCCGGCGCGAACTTGAACGACAGCAGCGTGAAGGCGATGTCCTCCGAACCCCGGAATTTGTGGCGCGCGAAGGCGTAGGCCGCCGGCACGCCGAGCAGCAGTGAAACCGCCACCGAGGTCACCGACAGGAATACCGAGTTCCAGAGGTTGCGCATGAAGGCGATGTCGAGCGTGCCGGCGGCCGTCATCAGCTTGCCGGTGATCAACGCCGTGTAGTTGGCGAGCGTCGGTTCGAAGATGAGCTGCGGCGGGATGCGCAGAATGGTCTCGTTGGTCTGGAACGACATCATGAAGATCCACAGGATCGGGAACATGAAGAAGATCACGACCAGCGTCAGTGCCGCGCCGCGCAGGATGCGTTCGAGAGGCGAGGTATGTTCCATCGCCGCCTCCTATGCCTGGCCGCGGGCGCGTTCGCGCAGCCTGAGCCAGTTCTTGATGAAGATGTTGGAGAGGAAATAGGTGATCGCCCACAGGATGATCATCAGCGCCGCCGAGCGGCCGACATTGGTCGACTGGAAGAAGTTGAGATAGGCCTCGACCTGGAACACGGTCAGTGTGTCGCCCGGCCCGCCCTGTGTCATGGCGTAGATGATGTCGAACTGCTGGATGGAATCGAGCAGGCGAAACAAGGTCGCCGTCAGGATGTAGGGCGTCAGCATCGGCAAGGTGATGCGGAAGAAGACGAAGCTCCTCGGCACGCCGTCGAGCGCGGCGGCCTCGAAGGGCTGCGTTGGCAGGCTGCGCAGGCCGGCAAGCAGCAGGATCATGATGAAGGGCGTGTAGACCCAGATGTCGACCAGCACGACGGTGAACAGCGCCGTCGACGGTGACGACGCCCAGCGAAAATCCTGCAGCCCGATGAGGCTGGCGAGATAGCTCAGCACGCCGAAGCCCGGATTGGTCATCAGCTTCCACATCAGTGCTGCCAGCGCGGGCGCCGTCATCAGCGGCATCAACAGCATGATCGAGATGAAGTTGTTGAGCGTCGAGCGCTTCTGCAGCAGCAGCGCGATGGCGAGACCGAGAAGCAGTTCCAGCACGACCGTGGTGCCGGCATAGAGCAGCGACACTTTCAACGTATTCCAGAATTTCGGGTCGGTGAAGAAGGAGATGTAGTTGTCGCCCCAGTTGAACTGGCGCGCCCAAGGCTGGCTCAGACGATAGCGTTGGAACGAGTAAACGACCGACGTCAGGAACGGGATCAGGATGCCTATGCAGACCAGCAAGGCCGGCAGGCTGAGCACATAGGGCAGCACCCGCTTGCTGATCCTGAAGCCGGATGGCTTGAGCCTTTGCGATACCACCGCAGTCATCGAGCTGCTCCGTTGTTGCTGTCGCTTCGCCCTGCCGGCCGCCCAAGGGAGCAAGGCGGCCGGTGGGGCGAAATGGCGGTCACCTTTCGGCACCGCATCGCAAACATGAAAGATGTGGCGAGGGCCGAACCGCCAAGCAGGCCGGCCCTCGTTGCGACTTAACCGAGACCGGCTTCCTTGAGCTGGCCGTTGATGCTCTCGGCGAGCTTGTCGAGGCCCTCGTCGATCGGCACTTCCTTGGACACCATCTTCTGCAGCGTCGCCGCCCATTCGGTGGTGAGATCGAAGAACAACGGCTGCGCCGTGAACTTGATCGAGGCGCCGGGTGCCGAGGCGTCGAACATCTCGACATAGCCCGGATAGCTCTTGTTCAGCTTCTCGCGGAAGACCTCATCTTTCCAGACCGACTGGCGGACTGGGTTGACAAAATCCATCTTGGTGGCGCCGAACAGCGCATGCTCAGGTCCGGAGGCCCATTGCATGAAGTACCATGTGGCGTCCTTGTCCTTGGAGAAGTTGGACATCGACAGCGACCAGATCCAGATGTTCGGCGTTGGTGCCTTGGCCTCCGGATTCGCCTTGAAGGCGGCGAAGGCAAGCTTGCCGGCCATCTTGTTGTCGCCACCATTCATGAAGTAGCCAAGGATATCGGCGTCGAAGATCATCGCCGAGGCGCCGGCGCCCAGATCGGTGCCGACCTGGTACCAGGTGTAGGTCGACCAGTCCTTCGGGCCGCTCTCCTGGATCATCTGCACCCACTGCTTGTGGAAAGCCTTGGACTGGGCGGTGTTCATGGCGGCCGACAATTTACCGTCGGCCGACACGTTCAGGTCCTTCTGATCGAAATTGGCGTAGGCCGACAGGAACCCCGGGTGTATGGTCGCCCAGGAGCGCGAGCCGCGCACACCAATGCCGTAGACGCCGCCGCCGACATCCTTGGTGAGCTTGGCGGCAGCGGCCACCATCTCGTCCATATTGCCGGGAACCTTGACGCCCGCCTTGTCGAACATCGCCTTGTTGTAGGTGATGTTGTTCTGCTCGAACCCCCACGGAATGCACCACTGCTTGGCGTCTTCCGATCCCAAAGCTCCGCCCGGCTTGCCGTTCCAGGCGCAGGAATTCTTGACGCCTGGCAGGAAGTCGTCCCAAGCATAGTTCGGGTTGGTCTTGGCCGGATCCTTGATCCATTCGTTGAGGTCGGTGATCCAGCCGGCTGGGCCATAGGTCCAGGTCATGTACGCGCCGGTCATGAAGGCATCATATTCGGGCGAGCTCGCCGACAATGCGGCCGTCACCTTGTCGAAATAGACGTCTTCGGGGAATACGTCGTAGACGACGTTCATGCCGGTCAGCTTCTTGAAGTTCTCAAGATTGGCGATCATGGCGTCGGCATAGGGATGCTTGTTGAGCAAGAGCTTGATGGTCTTGCCCTTATGCGCCTGCCAGTCGAAGTCCGCGGCAAGCGCGCGGGTCTGGCCGAGGTTGAGCAGCGTGCCGGCGGTGCCGGCGGCGAGACCCATGGCACCCAGGCCCTTGATCAGTCCACGACGGTCGACTTGTCCGCGCAGGAAGGCATCTATCAGGTCTTTCTCTTTCTCATGCATTTCGTCTTCTCCTCCACAGGGTAGTTTCAACTGGACTGTTGCCGGCTACCCGACCGGCGTCTCTTCCACGAGCGATCGCGCCGTGCGCTCGTCCGTTATCAGGCCCTTGAGATAGCGCCCCTCCAGCACCGACTTGATTGCGCGAACCTTAATCCTGCCGCCGGCGACGGCGACAATCCGGCGGCTGGCGATATCCTCGCGCGCCAGTGCCAGCGCCCGGTTGGAAACGGTCGTCGCCACTGCCTTGCCGGCCTCGTCAAAGAAATGGCCGAGCAATTCGCCGACACCGCCATTGCGACGGATCTCCTCCATCTCGCCCTTCTCGATCATGCCGGTGGCGACAAGCGAAGCCTCGCGTTCGGCGGTGCCGATGCCCGCAAACAACAGGTCGGCGGATCTGGCGAGATCGAAGACCTCACTAATGCCCTTCTGGCCCAGCAGCACGATGCGGTCCTCCGCCGTGTTGGCGAACATCGGCACCGGCATCACATAGGCTTCGGCACCGGTGCGTTCGGCGAGACGGTGGATGACATCATGCGGGTTGGCCGAGAATTTCCGCGTCAGGCCACCAAGCAGCGAGACGAAACGGATGCGGTCGGTGGTGGTGCGCGGCAGATATTCCACGCAGGCCGCGAGCGTGCGGCCATGGCCGACGCCGATCAGCGCCTGCTCGCCGCGCTCGATCTCGCGCTTGAGGAACTGCGCGCCGGCGATGCCGAGCGCCTTGAGCGGCAGATCCTCGGAATCGAAATCCGGAACCACCTCGCAATAGTCGAGGCCGTAGCGGCGGGACAATTCGTCCTCGAGCTCGACGCATTCCGACACTTCGCCGTCGATATAGACCTTCACCAGGCCTTCCTGGTTGGCCTTGGTGATGAGGCGGTGCGCCTTGAGGCTGGTCAGCCCCAGCCGCTTGGCGACCTCGGACTGGGTCAGGCCGCCGGCGTAATGAAGCCACGCGGCCCGCGCCGCCATGCTGGCATCATCGTCCCGCAAAAGGCCGTTTCCAAAACCAACCACGTTTCCATCCCGGTGATATTTTTATCAGTTGCTGCAAAATTTTTCACACGGATCGGACGAAGTCAAGCGCCACCTTCAAATTGCATGGCGTTTGGTCGGCTGCCGCGCGACGGTTCGCCGGGAACCTCACGAAGGCAAAAAGGTTCTTACATCGACAGCCCGAGGTCGCGACGTACCGGCCAGCCGCAAGCAACGTCGTCAGCGAGGGCGCCGAAATCCTGAGAAAAATGGAGGGCGGAGCACCAGCGCCGCCCTGACAGGGCGATGTTCGAGCCGCTTTGCTGCGATATGCCACTTCATCCGACATGGCCCGATCTTGTCGCCCGGTTGCTGCTTGCGCTGCTGGCTGGTTTCTTCATCGGCCTGAACAGGGAAGCGCGCGGCCACACCGCCGGGCTTCGCACGACCATCCTGGTCGCCCTGGCAGCCGCTGTGGCCATGATCCAGGCCAACATACTGCTTGATACCACGGGTAAGGGAATGGACTTCTTCGCCAGCATGGACGTGCTGCGTCTGCCGCTTGGCGTGCTGACCGGCGTCGGCTTCATCGGCGGCGGCGCCATCCTTCGGCGCGGCGATCTCGTGACTGGGATCACCACCGCGGCCACCATGTGGATCATGACGATGATCGGACTTGCCGTTGGCGGCGGCCAGTTTGGTCTTGCGGCAATTGCAACCGTGCTGACGCTACTGACACTTCAGGTGTTGAAATGGGTCGACCTCAAGTTGCCGCGCGACCACCATGCGATCCTGTCGGTTTCCTGGGCAAACGGATTCCCACCTGACCTTCCGGAGATGGTGCGGCCGCTCGGCTACGGCGCGCGCCTTGCCAAGATCGAGCATGATCCCAGCCGCGACCGCTTCGTGTACTCGTTCAATCTCGAATGGAGACAGTCCGACGCCGCCGAACCCTCGACGGAAATCCTGGCGCTGGTCGCGCGCGAATGCGAGATCGAGCGATTCGAGCTCATCGGCGAGAAGGCGTCCTGAAGAGCAATTTTTCCGCCCCGGGGACGCGGCAGATACCGCGGGTCGCCTGCCCGGGAGGTCAATCGAAGAGAAAGGTTACTGCAGGGTCCGTGCGGCGGACGGCACGGAATGGCCATGTGCCATGCCGGCATCGGCATCACCCTCGCCGAGCGAACGATCGAGGCCCGTCGCCACCACCGAGACCCTGAAGCGGCCTTCCATGCTCTTGTCGAAGATGGCGCCGACGATGATATCGGCGTCCTCATAGACCTCTTCACGGATGCGCGTGGCCGCCTCGTCGACCTCGAACAGGGTCATGTCCCGGCCGCCCGAAATCGACACCAGCACGCCCTTGGCGCCCTTCATCGACATTTCGTCAAGCAGCGGATTGGCGATCGCGGCTTCCGCCGCCTTCATCGCCCGGCCTTCGCCCGAAGCCTCGCCGGTTCCCATCATGGCGCGGCCCATGCCGCGCATCACCGATTTGACGTCGGCGAAGTCGAGATTGATCAGGCCTTCCTTGACGATGAGGTCGGTAATGCAGCTGACGCCTGAATAAAGCACCCTGTCGGCGATGACGAAGGCATCGGCAAAAGTGGTCTTGGCATCGGCAATCCGGAACAGGTTCTGGTTGGGGATCACGATCACGGTGTCGGCGGCCTCGCGCAGCCGCTCGATGCCCTCTTCGGCCATCTGCATGCGGCGCCTGCCCTCGAAGGTGAACGGCTTGGTGACGACGCCGACCGTCAGGATGCCGGCCTTGCGCGCCGCCTGGGCGATGATCGGGGCCGCACCGGTTCCGGTGCCGCCGCCCATGCCGGCAGTGACGAAACACATGTGGGTGCCGGCCAAATGATCCATGATCTCGTCCAGCGATTCTTCGGCCGCGGCACGGCCGATCTCGGGCAACGAGCCGGCGCCAAGGCCTTCCGTGACGTGCGCGCCAAGCTGGATCAGCCGCGTCGCCTTCGACATAGTCAGCGCCTGGGCATCGGTGTTGGCGGCAATGAACTCGGTTCCCTGAAGCTGTTCCACGATCATGTTGTTGATCGCGTTGCCGCCGCCGCCGCCGACGCCGATCACGGTGATCTTGGGTCTCATCTCGGAGATTTCCGGCTTCTTGAACTCGGCCATGCCTGCTTCTCCTTCGCCAATTGCGTGCGCTTCACGACCCACAAGCAGACTGCCTGCAAGACATTGCAATCGAGCGGCATGACGCGAATCAGTCCGTTCGGATGGGTACCCCAAAAAGCCAGAGAGCGGCCGGACGTGCAAGAGCGTGAAGGTCAAGTTTTGTGATGAAGAGGCCGACCTTCGAGAACGACTGTCCGGTTTCGGACGATCGCGATAATGTCGTCGTGGATCAGGCACCAAGCGGATGCCTGCGACGGATGCCTAGAACTCGCATTTGCCGAGGCCATCGATGGCTGAGCGAGATTTCTACGGACTTAATCAGCAAGCAAGGCCGAGGGGATATATGCGCCCTCCTGACCCAAAGGTATGAAAGAATTGTCCAGTTTGCCATCAATGAGAGTGCGACAGCCGGGGAGAGTGCGACAGCCGGGATCGCGACGCGGATTTTTGCGGCGATGAAACGCCCCGTCGACCACGGCGCCATGGCCGTCTCAGGCTATACCGTTCCTTGGCATACAGCGGCAGGAACACCAGTCGCCCTCCATGTCTCGTCGTCGCGGCCGGTACGCGACGTGCACGTCGTGCGGCTCGACACGCAAGCGGCCGAGCCGATGGGCTGGCGCGTCGAGCCGACGGGAAATGCCGTGTCCCGTCGCGATTTCGATCACGGATCCTTCCTCAGGGTCGCGGCGGCGGAACTTGCCAAGGCCACCGAGATCGAAGGCGTCGCCTTCGAAGTATACTTGACCCGCAACGATGGCGCCCGCGTGCTGTTCGAAAGCGGAAACCTGCGCCTCGGCTTGCAGGACGGGCGGCTGATATCAGGCGACGACGGCAACTCGCCCGATAGCGACGTGGTCTTGCCGGCAAACACCTGGCTCAAGGTCGAGATTTCGTCGAACGACGGCGCGACCGTGCTGCGGATCGATTCGGACGATCTCCTGTCGCCGTTTCGCCTGGATCGTCGATTCGACCTGCCGTGGCGGCTCCTGACCGGTGACATGGTCTTCGGCGCCAGCACGGCAAACGATGTCAGGTCGCTCAACGCGAAATTCTCGACGATCTCGCTGCAAACCGCGGCTGGCCGTATCGCCTGGACGTTTCCGACCCTGCTGCCGAGAGGCCCGCTCGCCTCGACAGGCACCGATCGCGTCCTCTTCCTGGAAACGGTCAACCAGCCCGCCTTCTGCATGACCTCGCGCCGCTGGGACGGGTCGAGTTTCGACCCCCGGCTGGTGCCGTCGCATTACGACGCCGTGCATTGCCACGACGACGACATGGAGGCGTTGCAGTGGCCGGCCTCATACCAATTGCAGGTTCCCGCCGAGGCGCCCGCCGGGGTCTATGCCTTCGAGGTCGGTCACGATGAAGGATCGGAGCGTATCGTCTTCTTCATCACTTCGTCGGAGCGCCGGGCGCCGTTGTTGTTCCTGGTGCCGACGGCCACCTATCTCGCTTACGCGGACGAATTCCTGCCGGCGCATCTCTACGAATGGATGTGCGAAGATCGCGGCCATCGCTTCGCGATCGATAACAATCTGAAGTCGCTCTACGACTATCACAGCGACCTCAGCGGCGTGTCGATCTGTTCCACCAGGAAGCCCAAGGCGACGCTGCGTGACGACTACAAGTATCCGCTCTGCGGCTGCCCGCACAATCTGCCGGTCGACCTGCATTTTCTACGCTTCTGCCACAACAATGATATCGCCTTCGATCTCATCACCGACCGCGACCTGCACGAACTGGGTCTTGCCGGCCTGCAGGAGTATCAGGCGGTCATCACCGGCAGCCATCCCGAATACATGTCGGTCGAGATGGAGCATGCGCTGCGCCAATTCGCGGCGGCGGGCGGCAGCATCGCCTATCTCGGCGGCAATGGCTTTGCCGGCAAGGTGGCGTTCCAGGACGATCTGATGGAATTGCGCCGCTCGCCGCTCGAGGCGGGCCGGACCTGGGACGGCCCCATCGCCGAACAGTCACTGTCGATTACCAACCAGCCGGGAGGCTACCTGCGCGCCAGCGGGCGCGGCGAGTTCTCGCTGACCGGCGTCGCCATCTCGCTGATGGGTTTCGATGGCGCGCGGCCTTTCACGCGTACGCCGGAAAGCCGTCAGCCCTCGGCCGCGTGGTTGTTCGACGGCGTCACCAGCGAGACCTTCGGCGACGAGGGCATCGTGCTTGGCGGCGCCGCCGGCTACGAGGTCGATGCCACCGACCCGCATCTGGGCACATCCCCCGACACCATGGTCATTGCCCGTGCGACCGGGTTCCCGGACAGCTTCGTCCATGACGCCACGCGCTGGTACGAAGGAGGTGACAGAGAGCGCGACGAGCGCCGCTGCGCGGAGATGACGCTGCGCCATCTGCCCTCGGGCGGCCTGATCTTCTGCGCGAGTTCGGTCGCCTGGTGCGGCGCCTTGCCCGCGGGCGATGCCATGAACGACGTCGGCCGGATCACCAGGAATTTGCTGACGCATCTGGCGCTGGAAAAGAGCGGGCCGGCCCCGGATCGATAGCCGGAAAAGAAGGCAGCCCGCCGCACCGCGCCGGCTCCGGCGGTTGGCTTGCCGCGCAACGACCGAAGCGTCTATCATGCCCGATCAATCGGCGGCTTGGGTGTTCCCGCCGTGCCGGGCCTAAGCTTTGTCCGCGGCGCGTGTCGTCAGGTCATTTTCAGAACGGATGAAGGTGCGCCCCGCCAATGGCCGGCAGAACACATTTCGGTTTGACCGCCGTCGACACCGTGCCCTTGCACGAGAAGGTCTATCTGGAGCTTGTGCGAGCCCTGATGTCGGGCCAATTCCTGCCCGGTCAGAAGCTGACCTCGCGCAGGCTCGCCAGGGAACTCGGCACCAGCGACATGCCGGTGCGCAGTGCCTTCATGCGGCTGCAGGCATTGCGTGCACTGAGCCCGATGCCGAATGGCAGCGTCGAGGTGCCGGTGATCTCGGCCGAGCGATTCTCGCAATTGACCGCCGTGCGCACACTGCTCGAAGGCCCGGCGACCGAGCTTGCGACGAAACTGATCAACGGCAACAATCTGCGGGCGATCCGACGCCATTGCACAGAACTGACCCTGACGGCCCGCAAAGGCGATATCGGCGACTATCTCAGGAAGAACCACGATTTTAAGTTCTCGATCTATCGCCATTGCGGCAACGAGCAGATGATCTTCCTGATCGAGACGGTGTGGATGCAGGTCGGCCCGTTTCTCAGAAACCTCGCCGTGGGGTTCGAGGACGACCTCTCCTCCATCCTGGACATCGACTATCACGAGGAAGTCGTTGCCGCGATCGAGGCGCAGGACGGTGCGCGAGCGCGGGCGGCCATCGTTCGCGACATCGACGAGGGTGCTGCCCACATCCTGCGGCAGGTCAGATTCCCGGAAGCGAGGAGCTAGGCCGGTGTCTCCTGCACCCCAGATGCCGCTTGGCTTTCCCTTGCCTTGTCGCTATGTTGCGATCGCAGATCGCGCAATTGGTTCCTGAAATGCCTCCCGACATACCGGCTAACTGCTTGAAAAAATGAAGGAAACTTTTCCGACCGATGTCGGAGGTGCCTTCATGAACTCATCAGCTGCTTTGTCGTAGAAATAGGGTGCTCGCCTCAGACGCGACACCGCAGGGAACCAGAGGTTTGAAATTGGGCGATGCAATTGCGGACGTTTTGAACTGGCTTGAAAGCCGAAGCGACATCCAGAGCCTGAGGGCCGCGGTGTGCGACCTCAACGGCATCATGCGGGGAAAACGCATCCCCGTCGAGCAGGCCCGCAAGGCGCTGGAGGGCAAGCTGCGCATGCCCTACTCGCTGATCGGGCTCGACGTCTGGGGCGAGGACATCGAAGGCAACAGCCTGGTCTTCTCGACCGGCGATGCCGATGGCCTTTGCCAATGGACGGGTCGCGGCATTCTGCCGGTGGAATGGACGGCGCATCCGACGGCGCTCGTCCCGCTCTGGCTCGCCGATGAGAGCGGAGCGCCCTATCTCGGCGACCCCCGGCGGGCACTGGCCCGCATCCTCGATCGCTACAAGGCGCTCGGCCTGACGCCTGTCGCGGCGACCGAACTCGAATTCTACCTGGTCGATCCGCAATCGCAGCGGCCGGTCGGGCCGGTCTCGCCGGTCACCGGGCGGCGCCTCGATTCCGACGCGGCGCTGTCGATCGACGAGATCGACGATTTCGAAGCCTTCATCCACGACATCTATGAAGCCTGCCGCGCGCAAGGCATTCCCGTCGATACGGCAATCGCCGAAAACGGCGTCGGCCAGTTCGAGATCAACCTGAACCATGTCGCCGACGCCTTGCGGGCCGCCGACGATGCGGTGTTGTTCAAGCGCACGGTGAAGGGCATTGCCCGCAAGCACGGCTTTGCCGCCTGCTTCATGGCCAAGCCCTATGGCGACCGCGCCGGCAACGGCTTCCATGTCCATTTCAGCCTGGTCGACGCCGATGGGCGCAACGTGTTCGACGACGGCACCGACCAGGGTTCCGACACCATGCGACACGCGGTCGGCGGGCTGCTGGCGGCGATGGCCGAAAGCACGCTGGTGTTCGCGCCGCACTTCAATTCCTACCGCAGGCTGCGCCCGAGATCCTACGCGCCGACCGCGGTCGCCTGGGGTTACGAGAACCGCATGGTCGCGATCCGCATCCCCGGCGGCCCGACCGGCGCGCGCCGCATCGAACATCGCGTCTCGGGAGCCGACGCCAACCCCTATCTCGTGCTTGCCGCCATACTGGGCGCCGCGCTGATCGGCATCGAGAAGCAGATGTCGCCGGGCGACCCGGCGGGGAATGACGGGCAAGGCGTTGCCCCGGCCAAATTGCCGCCGGACTGGGCGTCGGCGATCGCAACCTTTGAAGGCGGGACGCATGTGGCGGAGATCTTCCCGGCGATCCTGCGCGACTCCTTCGTCGCCTGCAAACGCCAGGAATTGAATACGTTTGCCCTCAACGTCAGCGATTTCGAGATCGAGACCTATCTCGAAAGCGTCTGAGGCCTTTACGACGAGCGCTCGGCCTTCAGCACCGTGACCGCCGCCTCGCTGTTGTGAACGTAGTCGTTGGCGTCGGGCTGCTTCTGTACCAGCAGGATGAACAGAAGGTCGGTCAGCGTCAGCTGCGCGTCGCGCGCGGTGATGGAGGAAGAGCGCGCGCGTTCCTCGTCGGCGAGGGTGTAGAGGCGGATGTCGGCGACGCGGCTCAGCGGATTGTCGTGCAGGCCGGTGACGGCGATCACCGTCGTGCCACGCTTGCTGGCAAGCTCCGCGATACGCAAGGTTTCGATGCTGGCGCCGGAATAGGACAGCGCGAACAGCACATCGTCAGGCCCGAGCGTCGAGGCGTTGGCCATCTGGATGTGGCTGTCGCTGTCATGCAGCACATTGCGGCCGAGCTTCATCAGCTTGTATGAAAAATCGCGCGCCACCAGCGAGGAGGCGCCGACGCCGACCAGATGGATGCGCCGCGCGCCATCCAGCAGGTCCAGCGTCCTGGAAAGGATGCGCTCGCTGTTGGCGGCGACGGTCTGCTGCATCGACAGCAGCTTGCTGCCGATCAGCTTCTTCAGGATGACCGGAAAACCGTCACCCACCTCGATGGAGCCGTGGATGACGCCGGCCGGCACCTGCCAATCCTGCGCCTTGGCCTCGCTGACGGCGAGCTTGAGCTCCTGATAGCTGTCATAGCCGAGCTTCTGGCTGAACTTGACGACGCTAGACTGGCTGCGGCCGATCTCGGCCGCAAGCGCGGCCGTCGACAGCCGCAGCATCTGGTCGGGATTGTCGATGATATAACGGCCGATCTCGCGATCGCCGGGCGCCATGCCGTCGAGCTCGGCACTGATCCTGCTTAAGACGGACACGGAAACCCCTCGCTCTTCACTGCAAGACGAGGAATAAATTATTCCAATTTTGATTGACAGCCAAGAACGCAGAATTAATTCTCGACCGACCCGAGGTCATCGCTCGGGATCCCGGGCAGGTCACCGGACGTGGCCGTCAAGGTTTCAGCCATGGACAGATTGCGGATCGTCGGCGGACAGAGACTGGAAGGCGCGGTCACCATATCGGGCGCCAAGAATGCCGCTTTGCCGCAGATCGCGGCCGCTCTTCTCAGCCCCTACCCGCTGGAACTGACCAACCTGCCCGATGTGACCGACGTCGAAAACATGCTCGGCGTGGTGCGACTTCACGGCGCCGAAATCACCCGGTCCGCCCATGCCGCCACAATCGACACAAGTACCGCCGTTTCCAAGGAGACCTCCTACGACACGGTACGGAAAATGCGGGCGACGGTGCTCGTCCTGGCGCCGTTGCTGGCGCGGTTCGGCCATGCCCGGGTTTCGCTGCCGGGCGGCTGCGCGATCGGCGCGCGGCCGGTCGACATGCATGTCGCCGCACTCGCCGCGCTTGGCGCCAGGATCGCCGTCGAGAACGGCCTGATCGTCGCCTCGGCCCCGAACGGGCTGACCGGCACGCGCATCGTGCTCCCCTCGCCATCGGTCGGGGCGACGGAAACCGCCATGATGGCGGCGACCGCGGCCAAGGGCGAAACCGAGATCCTGAACGCGGCGCGCGAGCCGGAAGTGGCCGATCTCGCCGCCTGCCTCGTTGCCATGGGCGCGCGCATCGAAGGCGCCGGCACGCACCGTATCCTGATCGCGGGCGACACCAGCTGGCACGCCGCCAGGCACGACATCATCCCCGACCGCATCGAGGCCGGCACTTATGCCATCGCGGCCGCCATCACCGGCGGCCAGCTCGAACTGACGCACGCCCGGCTCGAGCACATGGCCTCGGTGGTGCAATTGCTGGAGGCGACCGGCGTCAGCGTCTGGCCAGGCGACCGCGGTCTGATCGTCTCGCGCGACCGGCCGCTCAAGGCCGCGGATCTGACGACGGAACCCTATCCGGGCTTTCCGACCGACCTGCAGGCGCAATTCATGGCGCTGATGTGCTGCGCCCAGGGTGCGTCGCTGCTGCGCGAAACCATCTTCGAGAACCGCTTCATGCATGTGCCCGAACTGATGCGGCTCGGCGCCAACATCAAGCTGCAAGGCACGATGGCGCTGGTGCGCGGCGGCGAGAAATTGCACGGCGCGCAGGTGATGGCCACCGATCTGCGGGCTTCGGTGTCGCTGGTGCTGGCGGCGCTGGTCTGTGAAGGCGAGACGACAATCAACCGCGTCTATCACCTCGACCGCGGCTACGAGCAGCTGGACCGCAAGCTGCGCCTGTGCGGCGCCGATATCGAGCGGCTGGGCGCATGAATACCGAAGCGGATTATTTTCTCGGCGTCGACGGCGGCGGCACCGGTTGCCGCGCCCGTCTCGAGGACGCGCAAGGCACGGTGCTGGGACAGGGCCTGTCGGGGCCGGCGACGACGCGGCTCGGCATCGAGGCAGCCTGGACCTCCATCGCGAAAGCTTTCGGCGCGGCGATCGAGGAAGCAGGTTTCGCGCCAGCCGAAACCGCCAAGATCCATGCCGGCATCGGCCTTGCCGGCATCGGCCGCAAAGGCGCGCTTGAGGCGTTGCGGGCAATCGCGCATCCCTTTGCCAGCATCGACTTCGTCAGCGACGGCATCGGTGCCTGCCTTGGCGCGCATTCCGGCCGGGACGGCGCCATCGTCATCGCCGGGACCGGCTCGATCGGCCTCGGCTTCGTCGAGGGCCGCGACCTGCGCGCCGGCGGCTACGGGTTTCCGATCTCCGACGAGGGCAGCGGCGCCGACCTTGGATTGAAAGCCGTGCAACTGGCATTGCGCGCCCATGACGGCCGCCACGAGCGCACGGCGCTGCTGGCGGAGGTCATGCAGCGCTTCGCGGGCGACCCCATGGAGGCTGTCGCCTGGATGGACCGCGCCAGCGCCACGGACTATGCCGCGCTTGCACCCATGGTGATGCGCCATGCCGACCAGGGGGATCCCGTTGGGCGGCGCATCGTGCAAGGTGCCGCCGAACAGATCGACACGCTGGTGCGGGTATTGTTCGAAAAAGGCGCACTGCGCGTGACGTTGCTGGGCGGCCTCGCCAGCCCGCTGGAGCCCTGGCTTTCTCCCGATGTGCGCCGCCGCCTGAAGCCCGCCGACGGCGACGCCGTATCCGGCGCGATCATTCTTGCCAAGCGTTCGGTTTGCAAGGGATAGCCAGCACGGGCAGGAATAAAATATTCCAAATCTCTGTTGACGATGTGAATATCAAATTCTAAAAAGTTAACAAAGAAAAACTGCGATGACAGACCCAAGGTCCGTCTGCACTGGTTGCCAGTCGAGCGATGCCGGGCGCCGTGTGGCAGAACTTTTGAAAGCGCTGGGATGACCGAGCAAGGGTTGATGTCTGAGCTGGATCGCTTGGTTTCCGAGGGTCGGAACCCAAGGACCGTCGACATCGATCTGCTGCCGACCCTCGACGTGCTGCGCAGGATCAATGACGAGGACAAGATCGTCCCAGCGGCCGTCGAAAAGGTGCTGCCCGAGATTGCCGCCGCGGTGGACCGGATCGTGCTTGCCTTCGAGAGGGGCGCACGCCTCATCTACATGGGCGCCGGCACCAGCGGTCGGCTTGGCGTGCTCGACGCTTCGGAATGCCCGCCGACATTCGGCGTGCCCGAAGGCATGGTGGTCGGCCTGATTGCCGGCGGGTCCGACGCGCTGGTGCGCTCGCTCGAAGGCGCCGAGGATGACCCGAAGATGGGCGCCAAGGCCTTGCAGGGGATCGGACTCACACCCGACGACGTGGTGGTCGGCATCGCGGTCAGCGGACGCACGCCCTATGTCATCGGCGGGCTGACCCATGCCAGGCAGATCGGCGCAACGACGGTCGCCCTCTCCTGCAATCCGGCATCCACCATTGCCGGTATCGCCGACATCGCGATCTCGCCCGTCGTCGGCCCCGAAGTGCTCACCGGCTCGACCCGGCTGAAATCGGGAACCGCGCAGAAGCTGGTGCTCAACATGCTGACCACGGCCTCGATGATCCGGATCGGCAAGAGCTACCAGAATCTGATGGTCGACCTGAACCCATCGAACAGGAAGCTGGTGGCCCGGGCGATCAGGATGGTCATGCAGACGACCGGCTGTACCGCGCCGCAGGCGCGGCAGGCGCTCGACCGGACCGGCAAGGACGTCAAGTTGGCGATCCTGGTGACCATCACCGGCCTCGACGTGGACGCGGCGCGGGCCGCTTTGTCCAGGGCCGGAGGGTTCCTGCGAAAGGCGATCGGCGACGAAGCAACCTGAAGCCACTTTAGACAAGACGGCGTCAAGCCGCATAGACTGGGCCGACACTCCATAGCATGTGTGCCTTGGAAGCGGTCCTCGGAAACTGCAAGGCACCGAGTTCAATAATGGGAGACGAGAATGGTTCATCTTACAAGAAGGCTGCTTTCGGGCATCACCCTTGCCGCGATGCTCGGCATCGCGACGGTTTCGGCGCAGGCGGCGACGCTGCACATGGCCTGGTCCCAGGACGCCACCGGGCTTGATCCGCACAAGCAGACGGCCTTTTCCTCGCTGCGGCTTTTGGAGCTGATCTATGAGCCGCTGGTGCGCGTCGACGCCAGCCTGCGGATCATTCCCGCCATCGCCTCCTCCTGGGAGTTTTCGAAGGACGGCAAGGGGCTGACCTTCAAGCTCGATCCCAAGGCGAAATTCCAGGACGGCACCGCCGTGACATCCGCCGACGTCAAGGCGTCGTTCGAGCGCATTCTCGACGAGAAGACCGGTGCCGCTGCCCGCGCCAACTTCCTGTCGATCGCCAGCATCGACACGCCGGATGCGGCGACCGTCGTGTTCCACCTGTCGCAGGCCGACGCACCTATCCTGACGGCGATGAGCGACGTCAACGCGGCCATCGTTCCGGCGACCGAGATCAAGGCCGGCTCGATCGGCACCAGGACGGTCGGTTCGGGCCCGTTCAAGCTCGACAAGTGGGATCCCAACGCCAAGGAAGTCTTGAGCGCCAACAAGAACTGGGCCGGCGGCGCGACCGGCGTCGACGGCATCGAGATCAGTGTGCTGCCCGACGAGGCGGCGATCCTCGCCGCCATGCGCACCAAGCAGATCGATTTCGCCTTGCTCAACGATCCGCTCGTCGCCACGCTGGTGCCGAAGGAAGCCAACTTGCAATTGAACCGCGTGCCGGTGCTGGCCTACAACGTGCTGCAGCTCAACCCGTCGCGGAAGCCGATGACCGAGCTCAAGGTGCGCCAGGCGATCTCCTGCGCCATCGACCGGCAGGAGGTGCTGGACACCGCCGCGCTGGGCGAAGGCAAGGTCACCGGACCGCTGACCATCCCGGCGCTGGCCACCGATCCCAGCCAGTTGTTCTGCTACAAGCGCGATGTCGAAAGGGCCAAGAAGCTGATGGCCGAGGCCGGCTTTGCCGACGGCTTTTCGGCGACCGTGATCGGCGCCACGGGCGAGCCGCCGACGGCAGCCGCGGAAGCCCAGGTCATCCAGTCGCAGCTCGCCGAAATCGGCGTCAAACTCGATATCAAGATGATGGAGCTCAACGTCTATGTCGACGCCTGGCTGAAGGGCGATTTCGACATGGCGATCGCGCTCAATGGCGGCCGGGCCGACCCCTATACCATGTACAACCGCTACTGGACCAAATCAGGCAATCTGCAAAAGGTGGCAAACTACATCGACGATACGCTCGACAGCCTGATGCAGCAGGGCCGCGCAGAGACCGATCCAGCCAAACGCAAAGCGATCTTCGCCGAATTCGAGAAGCATCTCGCCGAAATGTCGCCGTGGATCTGGCTCTACACCTCTTACAGCTACACGGCGCAGCAGAAGAACATATCCGGTTTCGTGCCGACGCCGACCGGCACGCTGTTCAGCCTGAGCAAGGTGACGATCCAGTAGCTTCGGCAACGGGACGAGAGGTCTTCCTGGCGTGAACTATCTCCTGCGACGGCTAGCGACGTTTCCTCTCGTCCTGCTTGGCGTGTCCATCCTGGTCTTCGTCGCGATCCGGATGGTGCCCGGCGATTCGATCACGGCGATGCTGGGCACCGAGGCCGGCCTGCTGACGCCGGCACAACGGGATTCGCTCGCCGCCTATTTCGGCATCGACCAGCCCTGGTTCGTCCAGTACTGGCGCTGGATCGGCGGCATCCTGCACGGCAATTTCGGCATATCCGTCACCTATGGCAGGCCGGTTCTCGAGGTCATCCTCGAGCGCTTCCCGCTGACCTTGGAGCTGGCGCTCCTCTCTATGATCATTGCACTTGCCGTCGGCATGCCGGCCGGCATCTACGCCGCCACTCACAACGAGAAGCTGTCCGATCTCGGTGTGCGCGTCGTCGCCATGATCGGCCAGTCGACGCCGAGCTTCGTGCTTGGCTTGCTGATCATCTACACGCTGTCGGCGGGCTTCGGCGTACTGCCGGCGATGGGTGAATTCGTGCCGCTCTGGCAGGATCCCTTGCGCAATCTCAGCCAGTTGATCCTGCCCGCCATCACGCTGGGCTTTGCCTTCGCGGCGTCGGTCACCCGCATTGCGCGATCGGCAATGCTCGACGTGTTGAGCGACGATTATGTGCGCACCGCACGCAGCAAGGGCGCTTCGGCGCGCAGCGTCATCTGGCGGCATGCGCTTCCCAATGCGCTGATCCCTGTCGTGACGCTGAGCGGCATAGAATTCGGCTACCTCCTGGGCGGCGCCGTCATCGTCGAACAGATCTACGCCCTGCCCGGCCTCGGACGCATGGTGCTCGACGCGATCCTGCAGCGCGATTACGCGCTGGTGCAGGGCAGCGTGCTGTTCATCGCCTTCAACTTCATGATCGTCAATCTCCTGGTCGACCTCGCCTATGTCGCGCTCGATCCGCGCATCCGGCTGGGGGAACAGTGATGCGCATCCTGCGTGCCATCTTCGGCCATGGCAGCGGCCGCATCGGCGGCGTCATCGTGTGCGTCTATCTGCTGCTTGCCATCCTCGGCCTGCTCGGGCTGACGCCGCACAATCCGATCACGCAGTACCGTATCGACCGGCTGCATGCGCCCAGCGCCGCCTACTGGATGGGCACCGACCTGTTCGGCCGCGACGTCGCCAGCCGCCTGATGGCGGGCATCGGCCAGTCTTTTACCGTCGCCTTCTTCTCGGTGGCCTTCGCGGCGCTTGCCGGAACGATCCTGGGGTTGGCCGCCGCCTGGCTCGGGCGCCGCTGGGACGGCGTCGTGATGCGGATCATGGACGTGCTGCTGGCCTTCCCGGCGATCCTCCTGGCGCTGCTCATCGTCACCGTTGCCGGCCCCGGCACCTGGACCAGCGTCGTTGCCATCGGCATCGTCTACACGCCGATCTTCACCCGCGTGGTGCGCGGCCCCGCGCTGTCGCTCAAGACACGCGAATTCGTCGACGCCGCGCGTACCTTCGGCAGCAGTTCGAGCTACATCGTCATGCGCCACCTGCTGCTCAACCTCGTGGCGCCGTTGACTGTGCAGGTGACGCTGGCGCTCGCCTGGGCGCTGCTGACCGAAGCCGGCTTGAGCTTTCTCGGCCTTGGCACGCAGCCGCCCGCCGCGTCGCTCGGCCTGATGCTGAGCGACAGCCGCAACCTGATGGAGACGGCACCCTGGCTGCTGATCTTCCCAGGCCTGGCGATCATGATCAGCATTCTGGGCTTCAACCTTTTGGGCGACGCCTTGCGCGACATCCTCGACCCGAGGATGCGGAGCGCGTTCGCATGACCCCGCTCTTGTCAGTCTCGGACCTGCGCGTCGGCTTCGGCCGCGACCCCCGGGCCAATGAGGTGGTGCGCGGCGTCAGTTTCGATATCGCCGACGGCGAGACCCTGGCCATTGTCGGCGAAAGCGGCTCGGGCAAGTCGGTGACGGCGCTGTCGATCAACCGGCTCGTGGATTTCGGTGGCGGCCGCATCACTGGTGGCTCGATGAAGCTCAAGCGGGCCAATGGGACCGTCTTCGAGTTGACGACCGCGACCGAACCGCAACTGACCGGCATTCGCGGCGCCGAGATCGGCATGATTTTTCAGGAACCGATGACCTCGCTCAACCCGGTGCTGACCATCGGCACCCAGATCGAGGAATCGTTCCGCCTGCATCGCGGCCTGACCGGCCGGCAGGCTACTGCGGCAGCCAAGGACGCGCTCGACCGCGTGCGCATTCCCGATGCCGCAAGGCGGCTGAAATACACGCCCAACCAGCTGTCCGGCGGCATGCTGCAGCGGGTGATGATCGCCATTGCACTGGCCTGCAACCCGCGCCTGCTGATCGCCGACGAGCCGACGACGGCGCTCGACGTTACCGTGCAGGCACAGATCATGGCGCTGCTTGCCGAGCTGAAGCGCGAAAGCGGCATGTCCGTCATCTTCATCACCCACGATATCGGCCTGGTTGCCGGCATCGCCGACAAGGTGATGGTGATGCAGAACGGGCAGGCCGTCGAACAGGGTGAGCTCAACCGGATCCTCGACAGCCCCCAGCATCCCTACACCCAGCATCTGCTGCACGCCGTGCCGCATTTCGCCAGCGGTCGCGCGACGCGCTCGGATGGGCAACGTGACAACGGCGCGAGCGCCGAACCGGCCTTGAAGGTCGATGGCCTCGTGGTTCGGTTTCCCCTCAAGAGCAGTTTCTTCAGCCGCGCCACCGGCGCGGTGCATGCCGTGGACGGCGTCGATTTCGACCTGATGCACGGCGAGACGCTGGCCATCGTCGGCGAAAGCGGTTCGGGCAAATCCACTGCCGCCAAGGCGGTGCTAGGGCTTGTGCGGCCGGCGCGCGGCAGCTTCTCGGTCGATGCCCGAGCGGCCTCGCCGAGGCGCAGCGCCAAGCCCATGCAGATGGTGTTCCAGAACCCTTATGCCTCTCTCAATCCAAGGCTGACGATCGAGAGCATTCTGGCGGAACCCGTGATCGCCACCGGCGGCCGGGTGGATGCCGAAACGCGGGCCAGAATGGCGCGCCTGCTGGAACGCGTCGGCCTGCCCAAGAACAGCCTCGAGCGCTATCCGCATGAATTCTCCGGCGGCCAGCGGCAAAGGCTGTGCATCGCCCGCGCGCTGATGCTCAACCCGTCCGTCGTGGTCCTCGATGAAGCAGTGTCGGCGCTCGATGTGTCGGTGCAGGCCAAGGTGCTGGAGCTGCTGGTCGACTTGCAGCGCGAGTTTGGGCTGGCCTATCTGTTCATCTCGCATGACATGGCGGTGGTCGAGCGGATCGCGCATCGCATCGCCGTCATCTATGCCGGCCAGATCGTCGAGATCGGCGACGCACAGTCCGTGCTGTCGAAGCCGAAGCATTCCTATACGAAGAAGCTTATATCAGCCGTTCCGACCATCGACCGGCGACATGAGCGTTTCGAACTGGATACGCGCCAGGTGCCTTCGCTGGTGCGCCCGAGAGGGTTTGAGCCGGCGCCGGCGCGATGGGAGCAGTTTGGCGGGGATCATATGGCGAGGGTGGAGGTGTGATGGACGGTGCACTGGGATATGCAAGGTCGGCGGGACAGCACCCCCCTCTGGCCTGCCGGCCATCTCCCCCGCAAGGGGGGAGATTAGCAGCTTCGGCATCCCGCCCCTTCCTGCGACGTCGGCGATTGGCGAAAGCCGCTATTACGGCCAATCTCCCCCCTTGCGGGGGAGATGTCCGGCAGGACAGAGGGGGGTGCGAAGGATCGCCGACTTTTCCGTTTGACGACATGCCCACGTGCGGAGGCCGGCATTGAGCCCCCTCGCCCAGCTCTTCGACCGCGCGTTCCAGCCACTCGCGGCGGCAGTGGCGGCCACGCGCATTCCCGGCGGCGTGCTCGGCCTGGTCGGCAGAAATGGCGAGCGCATCACCAGAGCGATCGGCTCCGCGCAGCTTGTGCCTAAGGTCAGGCCGATGACTGTTGAGACCTGGTTCGACCTGGCGTCGCTGACCAAGGTGATCTTTACCACGCCGCGTATCCTGGCGCTGGCGCAGGACGGCATCATCGATCTCGACGCGCCGCTGATTTCCCTGCTTCCCGACCTTCGCCAGTATGACGCGAACGCATGGGAGCGGGAGGTGACGTTTCGCCAGTGCCTCGGCCACCAGACGCCCTTTCCGGCCGTCGAGCCGATCTACACCTATGGGCGGGACCCCGAGCTGCTGCGCGCCTTCGTCCTGCAGCGCGAATGGCGGGCGCGCGACCCTGTCTATTCCGACATCAACTTCATCCTGCTCGGCTTTGCGATGGAGCGGCTGTCGGGCAAGAGCATCCGCGCCATGGAACCCGGCCCAGGCTTTGCCTGGTTCGCGGAACCCGATGCCGCCGCGGCGACCGAGGACTGCACCTGGCGCCATCGCGTGCTGTCCGGCGAGGTCCACGACGACAATTGCTCGGCGCTGCAGGGTGCGGGTCATGCCGGCCTGTTCGGCACAGCTGCTTCGGTGCTCGATTTCGCCTGGGGATTGCTGGACGGAACCGGCGCATCCGAACGGTTGATCGCGCTGATGCGCGAGCCCCTGTCGGCCACCCGCACCCATGGCTGGGAGCGCCCTTACCAAGGCTGGTCCGGCGGTGCGCTGTGCGGTCCGGGAACGATCGGCCACACCGGCTTCACCGGCACAGGATTGTGGATCGACTTCGACAAGGGCAAGGCGTGGACCTTGCTTACCAACCGGATCCATCCGACACGTCATTTCGACAGCGGCATCGTTCAGCTTCGGCAAGCGGTCGGCGACCTCATCAATGGAGCTCAATGATGGAACCAATCTGGGCCGTCGGCCTGATGACCGGCACGGTGCTTGACGGCAACATCGATGTCGCCCTGATCAAGACCGATGGCGAGCGGATAGACGATTTCGGCACTTACCGGCTGATGCCTTATCCCGCCTCGATCCGGTCGCTGCTGGAAGAGACGCTGGCGGCGGCGCGGGCCTGGAATTTCACCGGGCCGGAACCTGCGATTTTCCGCAAGGCCGAAGAGGCGCTGACGCGCGCGCAGTCGGCGGCGGTGAAGGAACTCGTGGAAGGTTACGGCATGACGATGGCCGAGATTGGGGTCGTCGGCTTTCACGGCCAGACCGTGCTGCATCGCGCGCCGCAGGTCGGACGGCTCGGCCAGACCCGGCAGCTCGGCGACGGCGAGCTCATGCATGCCATCCTCGGCACCAAGGTAGCCTACGATTTCCGCTCGGCCGACATGCGCGCCGGCGGACAGGGCGCGCCTTTGGCCGCTGCCTATCACACCGCGCTGATGCGCGGCGCCGGCGCCAGTGGCGAGGTGGCGGTACTCAATCTCGGCGGCGTCGCCAACATCACCTGGTGGGACGGCGCCGACAATGTCATCGCCTTCGACACCGGCCCCGCCAACGCGCCGCTCAACGATTTCATCAAGTCGAAGGGGCTCGGCGAAATGGACCGCGACGGCGCGCTTGGCCGCGCGGGAAAAGTGGACGAAGCCCGGCTCGCCAAGCTGTTGCAGCATCCCTATCTGACCAAGGCCTATCCGAAATCACTCGACCGTTTCGATTTCGGCGCGGCCATGGCCGACGGCCTGAGCGCCGAGGATGGCGCGGCCCTGCTCACCGCCTTCACCGCGTCGGCTGTCGGCAAGGCGCTCGACCTTCTGCCCAGCCGGCCGAAGAAGCTGGTGGTCAGCGGTGGCGGCCGCCACAATCCGACAATGATGGCGATGCTCGCCGGCCGCGCCGGCGTCGAGGTCGTGCTGGCCGAAAGCCTCGGCTGGAGCGGCGACGCGGTGGAGGCGGAGTGTTTTGCCTTCCTCGCGGTTCGCGTGCTGCGCGGCCTGCCGATCAGTTTCCCGAGCACGACGGGCGCGCCGCGGCCGATGCGCGGCGGAAAGCTGGCTGGCTGATCAGTCGACCAGTTTCTTCCGCAGGAAGATGCGGCTGCGGCCGACAGGGAAATCGGCCAGCGTCCCGAAAGGCTGGTAGCCTTGCCTCTGATAGACCTTGGCGGCGTTGGGATTGAATGTGTCGATCCAGGCGTTTTGGCAGCCGCGCGCCACGGCTTCGCGTTCGGCCGCGTCGAGCATCCGGCCTGCCATGTGCTGGCCGCGCAGCCCTTCGTCGACCCACAGCCACTGCACGTAGAGCCAGCCCCAGGCGGTGTAGCCTGAAATGCCGGCGACGATCGCCCCGATCTCGTCGCGCACGAACACCGCCAGCGCCTTCTTTTCGGACGCGCCGACATCGCCGTCGTTGAACGCCGTCAGCCGTTCACTGAGAAAGGCGAGTTCTTCCGGCAGGGGATCGGCGGTCGTTTCAAGTGTCGTGTTCATGGCTTTCGCGATACTCGCTTGGAAAGATCAAGAGGGACGGAAATCAGATGCGGCGATGCCATAGCGCTTGAGCTTGTCGTAGAACGTCTTGCGCGGCACGCCGAGCGCGTCGATGGCGCCGCGCACGTCGCCGCCATGGTCGCGCAGCGCGTCGCGGATGAGCTGCGCCTCGTAATGCCCGACCCGCTCCGGCAGTGCGGCGGCGGGCGCTGGCAATCGTGCGGGCGAGAACCTGGTTTCGTCATCGGGACCAAGACCGAGCGCGACGCGATCGGCGAAATGGGCGAGTTCGCGCACATTGCCCGGCCAGTCGTGCGACTGGAGATGATGGCTCACGGCGGCGTTCACCTTGGCGACAGGCCGGCCAAACCGTTTCGCCGCCTTGCCAAGGAAGTGGCCGAACAGCATCTCGATATCGCCGCGCCGCTCGCGCAGCGGCGGAATGCGCAGCGTCACCACGTTGAGGCGGAAATAGAGATCCTCGCGAAAATCGCCGCGCTGGTCCTGCCGGCCGAGATCGACCTTGGTCGCCGCGACGACCCGGAGATCGAGGCGCCTTGTTTCGTTCGAGCCGAGCGGGGTGAGGCTGCGCGTCTCCAGCACCCGCAACAGCTTGACCTGCAGGGCCGGCGGCATGGATTCGATCTCGTCGAGGAACAGCGTGCCGCCGCTGGAATGCTCTATGCTGCCGATCCGCCGTCGCTGCGCCCCGGTAAACGCGCCGGCCTCGTGCCCGAACAGCTCGCTTTCGATGACGGTCTCGGGCAGAGCGCCGCAGTTCAGTGCCACGAACGGCTTTGCACGCCGCCGGCCCCACCGGTGCAGGAGGTCGGCCACCACTTCCTTGCCGGTTCCGGTCTCGCCCTCCACCAGCACGTCGACGTCCATGTCGGCGATCTGGCGCAAGGTCTCGCGCAGCCGCCTTATGGCCGGCGCTTCGCCGATCAACGGCATGCCGTCCGCGGCAAGTGCGGCGGCTTCGCGGAGCCGCCGGTTTTCCATCACCAGCCGCCGCTTCTCCGATGCACGCTTCAGCGCCTCGACCAGACGCTCCCCCGCATAGGGTTTCGGAATGAAATCATAGACCCCATCCTTGAGCGCGGCGACCGCAAGATCGACATCGCCATGCCCGGTGACCAGGATCACCGGCAAGTCGGGATCAACAGCCTTGACGCGGTCGAAGAGTTGCAGCCCATTCATGCCGGGCATGCGGATGTCGCTGACGACCACACCCTCGAAGTCCCTGTCGACGACACCAAGCGCTGCCTCGGCGGCGTCGAGCCCGATCACCGTGAAGCCGGCAAGTTCGAGCAGTTGCGTGGTGGCATGCAGCAGATCCGCATCGTCGTCGACGAGCGCGACCAGCCCCGATCCCTGCGTCATTCGATCCGCCTCAAGTCGATGGTGAAGGATGCGCCGCTGGCGGTGTCGGGGTCGAGCCGCAGCGTGCCGCCCAATTCCTGGGCGATCTCCTGCGAGATCACCAGGCCGAGGCCAAGCCCCTTCTCCTTGGTGGTCTGGAACGGCATGAACAGATTGGCGGCGGCGTCCTGATCGAGGCCGGGGCCATTGTCGCGCACCGAAATCAGCACGCGGTCGCCGCGTTCGGCGAGGTCGATCTCAATGCGGGGATCAGGCCGGTCCTTCATGGCGTCCAGCGCGTTCTGCAACAGGTTCACGAGGATCTGCTCCAGCCGGATGCGGCTTGCCATCACCAATGGCGATGCGGTGCCGCCCGGCTTGACGATGGTGACGCCGGAATCGCGGATGCGGCCGGACAGCAGCGACAGCGCGCCCTCGATCGCCTCGCGTACCGGCAAGGGCGAGGCAGCGACGCCAGGCCGTCGCGCAAAGGTGCGCAGCGTGCTGGTGATCGCGCCGATGCGCTCGGTCATCGAGACGATCGAGGTCAGGTTGCCGCTTGCCGGTTCGGTCTTGCCGGCCTCGAGAAAGCGGCGGGCATTCTCGGCATAGGTGCGGAT
Source organism: Mesorhizobium sp. CO1-1-11 (assembly GCF_020164995.1). Lineage (NCBI taxonomy): Bacteria > Pseudomonadati > Pseudomonadota > Alphaproteobacteria > Hyphomicrobiales > Phyllobacteriaceae > Mesorhizobium > Mesorhizobium sp. CO1-1-11. The sequence continues at coordinate 222,444 of NZ_JAIUHE010000001.1, read as the reverse complement.
GGCGGCGACCGGCTGATTGATCTCATGCGCCACACCGGCGGCGATCTGGCCGAGGATGGAGAGCCGGTTGGCCTGGGCAAGATCGTCGCGCAGCCGGCGGACCTTGGCCTCGGCGTTTTCGCGCTCGGCGATTTCGCCGGCAAGGGCCGTGTTCGATCGCGTCAGTTCGGCGGTCCGGGAACTGACCCGGCTTTCGAGTTCGGCATTCATGCGCGCCAGCGCCTCCTGCCGCAGCCGGCGTGTGCGCCGGCGCCGGGTGAACACATAAGCAAGCAGCCCCATCAGCAGCAGCCCGAGCAGTGTCGTCAGGCGCGCCGTGTTGGCGGCGGCGGTCAAGGCGGCATCGGCGGGCGTCAGCAGCCACAGGCGCCAGCCGGGGACGGCACCGGGCAAGTCCTGCACCACCTCGACGAACCGGCGCGATTTTCCGGCTTCTTCGATCGTCGCCAGGCCGTCACCGGCGCCACGTCGTATCGGCAGCGGCTCGAAGGCGGCGTCGACCAGTTGAAGCTGGTCATGCGCCGCGGCGGCATCCGCGGCGGAGAGCGGCGCCAGCGCATGGAACCGCCAGTCGGGCTGGCTGGTGGCCAGAACGACGCCGCGCTCGTCGGTGACGAAAACGAGAAAGCCGCTCGCCCGCCAATTGGCTTCGACACCGCCGAGTTCGACCTTCAGAACCGCGACGCCAAGCGGTTTGCCACCGTCGTCGACACGGCCGGCAAGGTAGAGTCCCGGCTTGCCGCTGATCGTGCCGAGGCCATACTGGCTGGCCGCGCCCTTGGCCATCGCATCGGTGAAATAGTGGCGAAAATTATAATCGATACCGACAAAGCTGTCCGGCTGGCCGGCATTGCTGGCCGATATCGCCATGCCCGCCGTGTCGATGACATAGATGGCGGACGCCGACGCATCGCCGGCTATGGCCTTCAGCTTGGCGTCGAGCGCTGTTTCCTCGACTTTCCCGGCGCGGCGCAGCGCATCACGCACCGCATCGTCGCGCGCCAGCACCAGCGGCACGAGACGTTGCTTTTCGATTTCGCCGGTCAGGGTTCCGGCCGCCAGCGGCAAGGCGGCCAATGCCCCGTCGCGCAGGTCATCGGCGGCCTGACCCTCGGCGATGCGCCCGGCGGTTGCAACCGCGCCGGCAAGCACAGCCAGCGCTATTGCCGCAAACAGCCAACGGCCGCGCAGGCGCGCTACCGCTTCGCGCAGCAGGTCGCGGCCGGCAAACCCCGGGGATCCGCTATCGATGCGCTGTTGTGGCGTCGGCCCTCTCCCTTTGCTCCCCGGCTTTGCCCCAGTCTAATGCGAAATTCCGCCCTGGCAAACAAGGCTTGTGCGGAAATCCGCACAACCCTCTGTCAAAGGCAAGGCAGAAACGGCTGAATCCAGGGATTCCGGTCTATCCGGCATCTGGCACAGCGCTTGCAAAAGTCCTTGCAGCGGCGGGCGACCGGAACGCCGCGATGGGAGAAGTCACGCAGGGCGGGTTCCGTCCATCCGGCCAGGGAGAGTTCGATGCATATCGCAGACCAATCCGCCGCGCCCGCCGCGCAGCGCAAGCCCCTCTATGCCCAGCTCTACGTGCAGGTGCTGGTGGCGATCACCGTGGGCATCCTGCTCGGCCACTATTATCCGTCGATCGGCGAGAGCATGAAGCCATTGGGCGACGCCTTCATCAAGCTGGTCAAGATGATCATCGCTCCGGTCATCTTCCTGACGGTGGCAACCGGCATCGCCGGCATGAGCGACCTGCAAAAGGTCGGACGCGTCGCCGGCAAGGCGATGCTGTACTTCCTCACCTTCTCGACACTGGCGCTGATCATCGGCCTGATCGTGGCCAATGTCGTGCAACCGGGCGCCGGCTTCAACATCGACCCGGCGACGCTCGACGCCTCGACGGTCAACACTTACGCCGCCAAGGCACATGACCAGTCGGTCACCGGCTTCCTGATGAACATCATTCCCGGCACGATCGTCGGCGCCTTCGCAGACGGCGACATCCTGCAGGTGCTGTTCTTCTCGGTCCTGTTCGGCATCGCGCTGGCGCTGGTCGGCGACAAGGGCACGCCGGTGCTCAATTTCCTGCAGGCGCTGATGGCGCCGATGTTCAAGCTGGTCAGCGTGCTGATGAAGGCAGCCCCGATCGGCGCGTTCGGTGCGATGGCCTTCACCATCGGCAAATACGGCATCGGCTCGGTGATCAACCTCGCAATGCTGGTCGGAACCTTCTACGCGACCTCGTTCCTGTTCGTGTTCGTCGTGCTCGGTGCCGTCTGCCGCTACAACGGCTTCTCGATCCTGTCGCTGATCCGCTACATCAAGGAGGAGCTGCTGCTGGTGCTCGGCACCTCGTCGTCGGAAGCGGCCCTGCCCTCGCTGATGGAGAAGATGGAGAAGGCCGGCGCCAAGCGCTCGGTGGTCGGACTGGTCATCCCGACCGGCTATTCCTTCAATCTCGACGGCACCAACATCTACATGACGCTTGCCGCCCTGTTCATTGCCCAGGCGACGAACATCCATCTGTCGATATCAGACCAGATCCTGCTTTTGCTGGTGGCGATGCTGTCGTCCAAGGGTGCCGCCGGCATCACCGGGGCAGGCTTCATCACCCTGGCCGCCACGCTTTCGGTGGTTCCCTCGGTGCCGGTCGCCGGCATGGCGCTGATCCTCGGCGTCGACCGCTTCATGTCGGAATGCCGGGCGCTGACCAACTTCGTCGGCAATGCGGTGGCGACGCTGGTCGTGGCGCGCTGGGAAGGCGAACTCGACGAGGCCAAGCTGGCGAGAGCGCTGGCTGGGACCGCCGACGACAGCCTGCCGGCGGACATCGTTCCCGCCGAGTGATCCACGGTTTCATACGACGGACAATGGCCGCAAGCACGCCGCTTGCGGCCATGGTCATATGTCATCGCTATCAGACGGCTTTGCGCAGCGGTGGCAGGGCCTTGCCAACGGCCGCGAAAGAGTCGCAGCGCGACAGACCGGCTTGCAGCAAGACAGGACCGCGCCAGCTTGAGCTCAGCCCTTGAAGTCCCTCCGCGTGTCCGGATATGTGCTTGGGCCGACGGGAATGGGAGCCGCCAACGTGCCCAAATCATCGAACAGGACGAGGCTGGCCGCGCCGACCAGCCCGGCATGGCGGCCGAGCCGGGCCTGGACGACCGGCACGTCGCGATAGGCGCGCATGGCGCGCTGGCGGATGGTCGCCCCGATGACGGGCGCCATCAGGTCGAGGCCATTGGCGATGCCGCCGCCAACGACCAGCACGTCGGGCGAATAGAGGTGCAAAAGGTTGGTGAAGCCGACGCCCAGCCAGCGCGCCTCCTCCTCGAGCAGAGCCAGAGCGAGGTCGTCCTGCAGCGCTGCGGCCTCGACCACGTGGCGACCCGTGACCTCGGCGTTGGCCGAGAGGCGGCGCAGCGTCGAACCGTCCAAAGGAGACGTTGCGGCATTGGCGCGGCGGCCGAGCGCGGTTCCCGAAGCGATCGCCTCGAAGCAGCCGACGACGCCGCACACGCAGCGCTCGCCTTCGTTGGTGATGGTCATGTGGCCGATCTCCGCAGCAAGACCGCGACGGCCGTGCAGGATGCGTCCGTCGGCGACGACGCCACCGCCGATCCCGGTCGAGACGGTGACGAAGACCAGGGAGCGCGCACCGTGGCCGGCGCCGAAGCGCCATTCGCCGAGCGCTGCCGCATTGGCGTCGTTCTCCAGCCGCACCGGCAGGCCGAGCCGCCGCTCGAGGATGTCGGCCAGCGGCACGTCCTGCCAGCCGGCCAGCGTCGGCGGTCCGACGGCGATGCCGGCCAGCGGATCGAGCGGGCCCGGCGCGCCGACGCCGACGCCGAGGATCGACAGCCCCGGCGCTGCGGCATGAATGGTCGCGGCCAGCGCCTCGATCTGGCCGATCACCACGTCGGGGCCGGCCTGCGCCTGCGTCGGCACAGCCGCGAAGGCCAGGATCTTGCCGTCACGGTCGACCAGGGCGGCACGAAGCTCGGTACCGCCAAGATCGATCGCGAGGGCGACTTCAATGCTCATCAGGCCGCGACCTTCAGACCATGCAGCCAGCCGATGCGGCTGGCGAGATCCTTGTCGCCGAAAGCGAGCGAACCGAGCACCACGGTTTCGGCGCCGGCGGCGCGCAGCAACGGCACGGTTTCGTGGCGGATGCCGCCATCGGCGGCGAGCACCACGGCCGACTCACGACCAGCGTTCCTCAGGATGGCGCGGGCTTCGCCCAGCCTGTCACAGGCCTTCTCCGACAGGCCCTGGCCCTTGACGCCGATCGCGGTTCCAAGAAGCGTGACGAACGCCACTTCGGAGACGAAAGGCTTCATCGCCTCTACAGGGGTCTCCAGCCTCAGCACGACGCCGGCCTCGGCGCCGAGTTCATGCGCCAGCCGCACCGCGCGCAGACCCGCCTCGCCGTTCTCGGCATGGACGCTGATCATGTCGGCGCCGGCCTCGATGAACTGGCGCGTCTGTTCTTCGACGATTGCTTGGTCGACCATCAGATGGACGTGGACGGGCCTGGCCGTCAGTTTGGCGATACGGGCGACGAGATCGGGGAAGAACAGGAAGGACGGCGCGAAATGGCCGTCCGCGACGTCGATGTGGTGCACATCGACATAGGGTTCGATGCGCTGCAAGTCGCTCTCGAAATTGGCGAGATTGGCCGACCACGATGAGAATTCGGCGATCAGACGGTCGCGCGGCAATGCGGCGATGGCGGCCGGGCCTGACAAAGGTTTCGAGATCATGATTGGTCCTGGTTGTTGAAATTTCTATCGAGAAAGCCGCCGATGGCGGCGCGGATTTCGGTGAAATGGCGATCCTTGTCGGCGGCTTTCGGCGTCACCTCGGTGAAGGCGGCGCCGGGGATGGTCTCAGCCAGTTCGCGGGCGGTCGCCAAGGGATGGACGAGGTCGATGCCGCTGCCGATGACAAGCGTCGGGATTGCGAGGCCGGTCGCCATGGCCCGCGTCACGCCCGGCCCATCATTTGCGATCGCCTGCATCACCTCGGCAAAGACAACCGCGTTTTCGCGGGCGAAGAAACCGAGCAGCGAGGCGAGATTGTCCGGCGCCTCGCTGCGAAAGCGGGCCGCCGTTGCCGAAGCCGCGAAGATGTCGCGCGCCTCTTCCAGCGGGTGGTCGCGGATGAGTTCCGCCACTTCGACGTAAGGGCGCATGTTTTGCGGGGCCGCGTCGAAGGTCCAGGCCGGGCGCACCAGCACAAGAGCGGTGACGCGAGCCGGGTGGCGGGCCGCCAGGTGCAGTGCAATGGCGGCGCCCATCGAGATGCCACCGGCAACGAAGCGCTCAATGCCAGCTGCATCGGCAGCGGCGAGCACATCGTTGGCGAACATCCCGACCGAAAACGGACGCTTGCCGCCGGCACCTGAGCCGCCCTGCGCGCGGCATTCCACAGTCAGCCGGCGGCGCGGCGGACTGTCGGGAAAGTTCAGCGCCACCTGCGCGGCATCGCCGCCGAGGCCATGCTGGAAGACGATGGGAAGCCCCTGCCCCGTGTCGAAGACGTGGAGCGCAGCGTCGTCGCGCAGCATGATCGTCGGCGCGGCACCCATCAGAGCAGCCCCCGCAGGAAGATTGCGACGCCAGGAGCCTCGTCGGCGGACAAGCCGTGGGTGACGAGCGCGCCATCGAAACCCACCCCCTTCAGCCGCGCGACGAAATCCGGGAAGTCGACGACACCCTGGCCTGATGTGGCGAAGCGGCCGTCGGCAAAACGATCCTTGGCGTGCGCCATGGCGATGTGGCCAGCGGCCTCATCGATCGCGGCGGCGACGATGGCTCTCGCTTCATCGGGCTTTGCATGCTCGAACAGGTTGGCGGGGTCGAGCACGATCTTCAGATGCTTCGAACCCATCTCGGCGATCAGCCGGGTCGCATTCATGGCCGAGGTGACGATGTTGGCCTGCTCGGGCTCGATACCGAGATCGATGCCGGCCTCCTCGGCCAGCGCCAGTGCCTTCGCCATTTCGACGGCCATGTCGAACCAGGCCGACGGATCGGCATTGTCGGGATGGTATGCCCATTGGTCGGCTGCATTGCGCGAGCCGGTGCAGAGCGTCACCAGTGGGATGTCGAGCTTGGCTGCAGTGTCGATGACCACCGCCAGGCGCCTCAGCCCGTCGTCGCGCGCAGCCTTGTCAGGATGCGCCATGTTGTAGGTGCCCGACAGCGCGGCCAGCGAAACGCCTGACGATCGCGCGGCGGCACCAATGGCGGCGACGGCATTCGCCGGTACGGCATCCGGCATCGACGGCAGGCCGGCGCAGGCGAGATTGAACTGCGTCGTCTCGTAGCCGGCCTGCTTCACGGCAGCCAGCACGGTGGCCGGGTCGGTGCCCGCAAATGTCTTGGCGAAGATGCCGAGGCGCATCAGACCGCACCCGAAACCGAGGCAAGCTCGATCCGCTCGCCAGTCTCCACAGAGCGCGCAATCGCCACCATGGCGCGGATCGACGCGATGCCGTCCCCGACATTGGCGCCGCGCATCGGCGCGCCGGTGAGCACGGTGTCGGCAAGGCCCTCGAGCTGGCGGCGGAAGAAGTGGCCGTCGGCGCCAAGCGGTTTTCGCGAGGTCGCGTCCTTCTCATGGAAGATGTCGACCTCGCTGGCGCGGAAATACCAGGGGTTGAAGGTCCTGGCGATGACGGAGCCGTTCTCGCCATAGAGCTGAAACCCTTCGTGCCAGTCCATGCGCACGGCCACGGTGAGGTCGAGATGGCCAAGCGCGCCGCTGGCGAATTCGGTTTCGACGAACCAGCAATAGGCGCCGAAGCGCTCGTTGAGGCGGGCGCGCACGGCAACGATGTCGCCACAGAGGAAGCGGGCGGTGTCAACCAGATGCGATCCGTGCGCCAGCATGAAATATTGCCTGAGATCAGCCTTGGGATTTCCGCCGGGCTTTTTCGCGAGCTTGCTGGTGACGGGCAGCGGCTGCACGGCGTCGGTGTTGGTGTAGCGGTGGGTGGAATCGCAATACCAGGCCTTCAGTGCCAGAACCTCGCCCATCTCGTCGCGGACGAAGTCGCGGGCGGCCTCCAGCGCCGGATCGAAGCGCTTCATGTGGCCGACCTGCAGCACCTTGCCGGAGCGTTTCACCGCCTCGGCCAGCGCCTCGCCTTCCTCGACCGAGGTGCCGATCGGCTTTTCGCAGAGAACATGCTTGCCGGCATCGAGCGCCTTGATCGACATCGGCACGTGATAGGCATCCGACGTGGCGACGATGACCGCTTCGAGCTCGGGATCGGCGAGCATGGCGTCATAGTCGGCATACATCTTCTTTGGTTCATAGGTGGCGTCCATCCGGGCGAGCAAATCGGGTGCCGCATCGCAGATGGCGTAAAGGTCGGCATTGCCGGCCTTGACGCAGGATTCCAGATGCGCGAACTGGGCGATCGGGCCGCAGCCGAGCACACCGACCCTGAGGCGTCTGTCCTGTTTCTTGATCATCGTCTCAGGCCCCGTAGCCGCGCATCGTCCGGCGGTTGGTCTTGACCGCGCCGGCCGGATCGGTGGCGGCGGTGTCGGATTCTTCTTCCAGCACCAGCCAGCCGTTGAAGTTCGGCGCGGTACCGGCGATCTCGATGACTTTAGGCGTGTCGCAGACGCCTTGGCCCAGCATCGCCCAGGTGCCGTCGGCATCGACGTCCTTGAGGTGGATGTAGCGGATGCGGTCGCGGTAGGTGGTGAGCGTGTCGGCCATGTCCCTGTGACCGCGCAGGATGTGACCGGTATCCGGCACCCAGCCGACCAGATCGGGGTCGAGCAAGGCAAAAATCGCGTCGTAATCGGCGCGGTCGAACAGCAGCGTGTTGTGGTGCGAACTCGGATGCACCGCCACCTGGACACCCGCCTTGCGGCCGAGTTCGCCGGCCTTGTTGTAAACCTCGGCCGCGACAGCGAATTTGTCGTGGCGTGGCCCGTCGGAGACGACGGTGGCCGAGCCCATCGACACCAGCGCATCGGGAAAGTTTGCCACGAAATCGATCCAGCGCCTGGCGGTTTCGAGATCGGTGCCGATCCCGTCCTTTAGCGTGAAGCCGCTCCTGGAGCCGAAGGCGAAGGAAACGAGCGCCAGACCGGACGACTTCAGCGCGGCGGCGAACTCGGTGGGTTTGCCGGCATAGTGGCCGATCATGGTGTCGGTGATCTCGATGCCGGCATAGCCACCATCGGCGATCGCCTTCAACAGATCGTCGGGGCCGCCGGTGAACCGGTCTCCCAGCATTTCCCAGGTGAAGGTCTGGCAGCCGACTTTGAGGTCTTCCACGTTCATCCTTTCATTCCTTGATCCCGCCCATTCCTTGATGCCGCCCTGCGTCAGCCCTTCGGTGATGGAAGAACGGCACGAGTGCAATCAGCGGAACGGTGACAACGGCAGAGGCGCGGCGATATCGCCCGCCAGCAGACAGGGTCCAATCATCCATTGCAACACACGGACCGTCAGTCTCCTTGGGAGGGACATCCTATTTGACCGAGCCTGGGTCATGCGGATTCGAGCAAGGGCGTCAGCGGGACCTCCAATGCCTTTTCGCTGTGATCACGGACGATGGCCTGCCCGGTCCAATACGCAGCCAGCTTGATAGGATCGGGGCCATGGTGATCTATGCCTGAACCCGTCGCGATCCCTTGGCCGCCCTCGAAATATCCGAGGCCGAATGACCCACGGGCTTTGGCGCCCGCGATCGGCTGGTTTTCATGTCCGTCATTTTCTCCTCCCAGGGCCAGCAGCCTCCCGACACCGCACCAGCATTTCCGCATGTTCTATAAAAATTTTACGCGCGTCAATATTTGAGACGTTGTATAGCCATTTCGAGCCCGATCCGGCACCGTCGCGACGATCGGGCAGACGTGATCGCATTGGGAGGTACGACAGAATGCAGGCAAACTCACAAGCCAAACTCGGCATCGGTGTCATCGGATGCGGCAACATCTCGATGACGTACCTGCGCAATGCCGCGCTTTTCGGCGGCATCGAATTGCGCGCCTGCGCCGATATTTCAGCCGAGATGGCGGCGCTGCGAGCCAAGGAATACGGTATCCGGCCCCTTGACGTCGATGCGCTGCTGGCCGATCCCGAGATCGACCTCGTCCTCAACCTGACCATTCCGGCGGCGCATTTCGATATTTCATTCTCCGCCCTTTCGGCGGGAAAGCATGTCTTCACTGAAAAACCGCTCGCAACCTCGGCCGGCGACGGCCGCCGCCTGGTGGCGGAGGCGGCCAAACGCGGCCTGCTGCTCGGCTCGGCTCCGGACACTTTCCTTGGCGCAGCCGGACGCAAAGCGCGCCGCCTGATGGACGAGGGCGCCATCGGCCGCCCTGTCACCGGCACCGCCTTCATGATGGGGCGCGGCATGGAGCACTGGCACCCCAACCCGCAATTCTATTATCAGCCGGGCGGCGGCCCGGTGTTCGACATGGGTCCCTATTATCTGACCATGCTGGTCAATCTGCTCGGCCCGGTCGCACGCGTCATGGCGATGGTGACACGCGGCCAAGAGGAACGCCTGATCACGGCCGAAGGGCCGTTCAAGAACACCAAATTCAAGGTCGGCACGCCGACCAGTGTGCTGTCGCTGCTCGAATTCCGCTCCGGCGCGACCGTCACTTTCGGCGCGTCATGGGATGTCTTCAGGCATTCCAATCATCCGATCGAACTGCACGGCACGGAAGGCTCGCTGCGGCTGCCCGACCCGGATACGTTCGGCGGCACGGTGTCGCTGTCGGAACGCGGCGCCGACTGGAAGGATTTCGCCAGCGAAGGCGAACTCTACGGCGCCTGCAACTGGCCTTACGCGGCGCCCGACCGCGCCAACTACCGCATGCTCGGCGTCGCCGACCTGGTGCGTTCGCTGCAGACAGGCGCGACGCCCCGCGCTTCCGGCAATCTGGCGCTGCATGTGCTGGAGATCATGGAAGCGATCCTGCATTCGGGCGAGACGAAAAGTCCGGTCGCCATAGCAGGTGACGTCGTCCAGCCGGCCCTGCTTGGCGAAGACGAGGCGCGCGGCCTGCTCGCCTAAGCGTTCCTTGTTTCACGCAATCCGGACGGAAAACCGCTGCACACTTTTCCTGGAATTGCTTTGACGGAGATGACGATGACGCTCGACCCAGATGCGCTGCGTGCCCTGGAAATCGGCCGTGCCGCCGGCGGCGAACCCTTCGAGAATGACAGCGTCGCGGCGGCGCGGGCCACGTACAACGCTTCGTTCCCGACGCTGCAGGGCGAGCACGAGCCGGTCGCGGCAACCGAGCAGCAGCAGATCGACGGGCCGAACGGCCCGGTGACGATCCGCATCCATCGCGGTATCGGCGCGCCGCGGACGGGGGCGCGCGCCGTGCTCTATCTGCATGGTGGCGGCTGGGTGATCGGCAATCTCTCCTCGCATGACGATATCTGCCGCTGGCTGGCCAATCTCGGCAACGCCGTCGTCGTCTGTCCCGATTACCGGCTGGCGCCGGAGCACAAGTTTCCCGCCGGGCTCGAGGATTGCGCGGCAGCGCTGCGCTTCATGGCCGCTGGAGAACTCGGCATCGACCCTACCCGTATTGCCGTCGCTGGCGACAGTGCCGGCGGCAACCTTGCCGCCGTGCTGGCATTGCTCGCCCGCGACAGGCTGGCGCCGCCGCTCGCCGCCCAGATCCTGATCTATCCCAACACCGATGCCCGCCAGACGGCGGACAGCTACCGGCGTTTCGGCGAAGGCTTCGGACTCACCGCCGCCACCATGGCCTGGTTCCGCGACCACTATGTGCGAACGCCCGATGATATCGCGGACTGGCGCGTATCGCCGCTGCTGGCCTCCAGCCTCGCCGGCGCACCGTCGGCCTTCGTCGTGATCGCCGGCCACGACATCCTTGCCGACGAAGGCACGGCCTATGCCGAGCGCCTGCGCGCCGACGGAGTGCCGCTGGCGTTGCGACACTGGCCGGGTCAGATCCACGGCTTCGTCTCGATGGGCCGCCACATCCTGGCCGCGCGGCAAACGGTAAGCGAGGCGGCGGCCTGGCTCCGCCTGCAGACGCCGGAGCCGATCACTCAGGCCGACTGACGCATCACCAGGGTGGCGCCAAGCTTGACGTTGCGCGCCAGATCATGGCCGGACGGATCGGCCTCGTCCAGCAACGCCAGCAGGATCTCGACGCTGCGGCCGGCCATGGCGGCGAAGTCCTGTGCCATGGTGGTCAGCGCGGGACAGGTGTAGCGGCTCAACGGATGATCATCGTGGGCGGCGACGCGAAAATCGCAATCGGCGCGGCGGCCGATCTTCAGCCCGCGCGAAAAGGCGGCCGCCATCACACCGAAGGCGAGACGATCATTGGCGCAGAGCAGCGTGCGGGCCGGCAGGCCGCCTCTCTCCAGCGTCCTGTCCATCCATTCGTGGCCGATGCGCTCGAAGTCCCAGCTATAGTCGCCCGCCGCCTTGAGAACGGTGGGCTCCAGGCCCGCGGCCTGCATCGCGTCGATATAGCTCTGCAGGCGTTCGCCCGAATTGTGGTTGACGTGCGGGATGTCGACATAGACAGGCGGTTCGCCGGACCGGCAGAGATAATCGACGATGGTCGAGGTGCTCTGGTGGTTGTCATTCCCGACGAATGGCGTGTCGCCTTCGATATAGGTGTCGAAATAGACGATCGGGATGTCCTCGCTCATCCGTTCGAAGACGCCGGGTTCGGAGACCAAGCCCAAGGGCGCGACGATAGCACCCGCGACCTTCAGCGACATCAGCGTCCTGACCGATTCCGCCTCCAGTTTCGGCGAACCGTGCGAGGAGATGACGATCGGCCAAAACCCTTCGTCGCGACAGCGCCGTTCGATGCGGCTGACCATCTCGGCGTAGAACGGATCGGTGATCGCCGGTACGACGATGCCGACATTGCGGGTGCGCTTGCGGTTGAGGTTGCGGGCAAAAACATTCGGCTGATAGTCGGACGAACTAAGCGCCGCCTCGATGCGCGCCCGGGTCGCCGGCTTCACGCTGGCCGGATCGTCGAAATACTTCGACAGGGTCGGCCGCGAAACGCCGGACGCCCTGGCGAAATCATCCATCGTCCGGTGGGTCTTTTCCGCCATCTATATTTCAGGCCCCTTATCCTCGATGCCAGCCTTAACGCTCTGGCCAGAATCAGTCTTGCGATCGTCGCGGTGAGGCAGCATTGCTTGAGCCAACTTATTCAGTCAAATTTCCACGGTTTCCAGTACAACGCAGAAGCATTGCGCACGTCAAATTATTTATTGACGCTCCGAAAACGACAATTTAGGTTTTGAACATGCACGGATAAAGGAATTTCTGGCCAAGCGGAGGCCGTCCGTCCGGCAGATGGTGAGGACATGAAGAAACTGGTTTGTGCCGGCGAGATCCTGGTCGAGATCATGGCCGAGCGGATCGGCCAGAGTTTTCGCGCTCCCGGCCCGCTGGTCGGTCCGTTTCCCTCGGGCGCTCCCGCCATCTTCGTCGATCAGGCGGCGCGGCTCGGCCAGCCGGCGGGGCTGATCGCGGCAGTGGGCGACGACGATTTCGGCCATTTGAACATCGAGCGCCTGCGTGCCGACGGCGCCGACATCTCGGCCATCACCGTCCATCAGGGTGCCGCGACCGGAACCGCCTTCGTCACCTATGAGAGCGATGGCAGCCGGCACTTCGTCTACAACATCAAGCAGAGTGCCGCCGGCCTGATCGAGATGGGCGCGGAAGCGCGCGCGCTGCTGGCCGGCGCCGACCATTTTCACGTCATGGGGACATCGCTGTTCTCGCCCGAGGTGATCGAAATTGCCCGCAACGGGATCGAAGCCGTCAAGATGCGCGGCGGCACGGTCTCTTTCGACCCCAACATCCGCAAGGAGATGCTCGATCTACCGGGCATGCGCGACGCCTTGCTCTTCGTGTTGTCAAAGACCGACGTGTTCCTGCCGAGCGGGCCGGAACTCTTCACCTTCGCCGAGGCAAACGACGAGGAAAGTGCGGTACGCGAAATGCTGGACCGCGGCATCTCCACTATCGTCGTCAAGAAGGGCGCGCAGGGCGCCGTCCACTACGACCAGTCGGGGCGCACAGCCTCACCCGGCTTCGTCGTCGAGGAAATCGATCCGACCGGCGCCGGAGACTGCTTTACCGCGGCCTTCGTCTCCTTCTGGCTGCGTGGAGAGGCACCGGAAAGGGCACTGCGAATAGCCAATGGCTGCGGCGCGCTGGCGGTGACGAAGAAGGGACCGATGGAGGGTATCGCCTCGCTCGCCACCGTTGAGGCGTTCATCGAGACCGCCCGGACCGGAGCACCGGCATGAGCCAGGCGACCGATCGACTGGCTGGCATCGCCACGCGCCGTGCGGCCGGCGAACGCTGTGGCATCACCTCGATCTGCTCGGCCCATCCGCTGGTCGTCGAAGCGGCGCTGCGCCACGGCAAGGCGCGCGGCGCCGATGTGCTGATCGAGGCCACCTGCAACCAGGTCAACCACGAGGGCGGCTATACCGGCATGACACCGCGCGATTTCCGCCGCTTCGTCGAGACGATCGCCGGAAAGGCCGGCTTTCCCCTGGACAGGCTGGTGCTCGGCGGCGATCATCTGGGCCCCAATCCTTGGAAGCACCTGCCGGCGCCCGAGGCGATGGAAAAAGCCGCACGCATGGTGGATGCCTATGCCCAGGCCGGCTTCACCAAGATCCACCTGGACGCCAGCATGGGCTGCGCCGGCGAAGGCGCGGCACCGCCCGACGCCACCATCGCCGCGCGCGCCGCCGAACTGGCCGAGGTGGCGGAGGCCGCGGTTGAACGAACAGGCGGCACCAGGCCTGTCTATGTCATCGGCACGGAAGTGCCGGTGCCGGGCGGCGCACAGGAGGCCATGGACCATCTGGCGGTGACGACACCGGAGGCTGCGGGTGAGACGGTTCGCATCCACCACGATGCCTTTAGCCGGCGCGGCCTCGACCAGGCTTTCTCGCGGGCGATCGGCGTCGTCGTGCAGCCGGGCGTCGAATTCGGCAATGCCGAGGTCATCACCTACCGGCCGGAACGCGCCCGGGCGCTTGCCGGCACGCTGCGAGACCTGCCGCAATTCGTCTTCGAGGCCCACTCGACCGACTACCAGCCCGCTGCGGCGTTGAGCGCGCTGGTCGACGATGGTTTTGCCATACTCAAGGTCGGGCCCTGGCTGACCTTCGCGCTGCGGGAAGCCCTCTACGGCCTGAGCCACATCGCCGACATTCTGGTTCCCGATCCATCGCGGGAAAGCCTGCCGGCGGCCATGGAGCGCGTCATGCTGGCGGCGTCCGGCAATTGGAAGAATTACTATCACGGCTCCGAGGCCGAGCAGCGGATCGAGCGGCATTTTTCCTACAGCGATCGTATCCGCTACTACTGGCCTGCGCCGGCGGCGCGGCAGGCCGTGAACGCGCTGATGCAGGCGCTGGGCGAGCGCGACATCCCCTCACCCCTGATCAGCCAGTATCTCGGCCACCTCGACAGCGCGGTAGCGAGCGGATCCGTCGCGCCAAAGGCCAGGGAACTCCTCATCGCAGGCGTGACGGACGTTCTCGACATCTATGCCGGCGCAACCGGCTGATCCCGACAGTCATGGCTGCGGCACCAGGACCAGGGCGCCCGTTGGTGCGGCGCAACTCCAGACCGCGCTGCGCGTCGGCGGCGGCGTCAAGGGCTCCGGCTATGGTCGCTTCGGCGGCAAGGCCTCGATCGCCGAATTCACCGATTTGCGTTGCGTGACGATCGAGGACCCGGGCCAGCACTATCCGTTCTGACCTGGCCTCGCGTCGGGCAAGTCGCGGCGAAGATCAAACAGCCAGCGAGGGTATGAAGCGGACGCTTGCGGATTGTTTCTGGCCAGGGGCCAGCACAATGCAGCCGGTGTCGATCTCCTTGTCGCCCATCCGGTTGAAAGCATCGGTAATGTTGCTGACCGGCTCGGCGCAAAAGAACGGTTCGCCCGGCGGCGTGTAGAGGACGAGGAAGTCGAGCGGCGCCGATGCCTCGATGTCCAGCTGCCGTCCGTGTTCGGGCCAGGTAATCCGGGCGCGGCGCGCCCATCCGGTGAAGACCGTGTCGAAGTCCACTTCCGATACGTCAAAGCCGATGGATGGATCGGCCCCCACGGGCGGCGGGACATGCCGGATGGGCAGCACCTCCGCATCGGTTTCCCACATGCCTGATACCCGTGCCTGGACATGCGTCCACGGTGTCGACGGGAAGTAAGGATGGAGACCGAGGCCAACCGGCATCGGCGCGTCCGACAGGTTGCGCATGGTAATGGTCATGCGAAGCCTGCCTTCGGCCAGCGAGATCACTTGCTCGGCTTCGTAGCTCCATGGCCAGGAATCGGCGGCGTGGCGATAGCGCAGGACGATCATGCTCGCTTCATGGCTCACGACGGCCCACGGGTGACGCCAGCCATGGCCGTGCTCATGATGTGGATCGTCCGGGGCCGTCGGCAATTGAATGGGGCGCCCCGCGAATTCAAAGCGGCCATTCCTTATGCGGTTGGAATAGGGCACGAGCGGAAAGCAGGCCATGGCGCCGGCATCGCCACGGCCGATCGCCGCTGGGTGAGCCGCACGCAGCCAATCCACGGCCGAACCATCCCGCCACCATCGATACGACGCCAGCGCTCCACCAGCGGCGGGAGCAATTTCGACCGTCGCGATGCCGTCGCTGATCGAGACCAGTCCCGTGTACTGCGCGACGGCCACAGCGAAATTCTTTGTCATCGGCACTCCCCCAATCCCTTGACTCCAATCCCCACGCCTATAAGACATATCATATGAATAGTATGAAGAATAGAAAATCATTCAGCACGGCCCGCACGTCACGAGTCGCGGTCGCGGTTTCCAGCGGTTCCACCGCGCTGCACGCCACCGTCGTCGAGCAGATCGGGCTGCGCATCGTGCAGGGCGACTTCCTGCCCGGTGAGGCGCTGCCTAATGCCGACGATTCCAGCGAGATGCTGGGGGTCAGCCGCACCGTGCTGCGCGAGGCGATCAAGGTGCTGGCGGGCAAGGGGCTGGTCGAATCCAGGCCGAAGACCGGCACGCGGGTGCGTCCTCGCGCCGACTGGAATTTCCTCGACCCCGACGTCCTGTCCTGGCGCTATACCGGCGGTGTCAGTGCGGAGGATGTGCGGGCGCTGTTTGAACTACGCCGCGCCATCGAGCCGATGTCGGCGGCCCTTGCCGCGCAGCGTGCGACGCCGGCTCAGATCGCCGAGATCCATGCAGCGCTGGCTGAAATGGAAGCACTGAGCGATGACGGAGACCGCTTCGCCAAGCCCGATCTGGTGTTCCACCAGACCATATTGCGCATGACCGGCAACGAGCTGATCGCCTCGCTGGCCGCACTGGTCGAGACCGCATTGGTAATGAGCTTTCGCCTCTCCAACGACAATCCGGAAGGGCAGCGCCATTCCTTGCCGCTGCACCGGGAAGTCGCCGAGAAGATTGCCGACGGCGACGCCGCCGGCGCGCAAAAGGCATTGCTGGTGCTTATCGACAATGCCGAGGATGACGTGCGCCGCAGCGTCGAGAACCGCAACAAACGCCGCAACGAGCGGGGCCTGCAATCGTGACCGAGACCAAACGCAAATTGCGGTCGGAAGCCTGGTTCGGCGGTGAAGGCAAGAACGCTTTCATGCACCGCAGCTGGATGAAGAACCAGGGCATTCCCGCTGACGCTTTCGACGGCCGCCCGGTGATCGGCATCTGCAACACGTGGTCGGAACTGACCCCCTGCAATGCGCATCTGCGGGCGCTCGCCGATCACGTCAAGCGCGGCGTCTATGAGGCCGGCGGCCTGCCGTTCGAATTTCCCGTGATGTCGCTGGGCGAGAGCAACATGCGCCCCACCGCCATGCTGTTTCGCAACCTGGCGAGCATGGATGTCGAGGAATCCATCCGCGGCAATCCGATCGACGGCGTCATCCTGCTTGTCGGTTGCGACAAGACCACGCCGGCGCTCTTGATGGGGGCTGCCTCGTGCAACCTGCCAACCATCGCCGTCTCCGGTGGGCCGATGCTGAACGGCAAGTTCCGCGGACAGGATATCGGCTCGGGCACGCATGTCTGGAAATTCGCCGAGGAGGTCAAGGCCGGCCGCATGCCGGTCGCCGACTTCCTTGCCGCCGAGCAGGGCCAGAGCCGGTCGGCCGGCAGCTGCATGACGATGGGCACCGCCTCGACCATGGCCAGCATGGTGGAGGCGCTCGGCATCGGCATGCCCGACAACGCCGCGATCCCGGCGGTGGATTCGCGCCGAAGCGTGCTTGCCCAGTTGGCCGGACGGCAGATCGTCGATCTTGTCCACCGCGACGTGACGATTGCAAAGATCCTTACCAGGCAAGCCTTCGAGAATGCCATTCGCGTCAATGGCGCGATCGGCGGCTCGACCAATGCGGTGCTGCATCTGATCGCCATCGCCAACCGGGTCGGTGTCGATCTGGGCCTCGATGACTGGGACCGCCTTGGCCGCGGCGTGCCAACCATTGTCGACCTGATGCCGTCGGGCCGGTTCCTGATGGAAGATTTCTACTATGCCGGGGGGCTAGCTGCGGTCATGGCGTCGCTTGATGAAGTGGGGCTTCTTCATCGCGACGCCATGACCGTCAGCGCCAAGACCATCGGTGAACTGATCGACGGCGCGCCCAACTACAACCGTGAGGTCATACGGCCGCTGCGCGAGCCGCTGACCAAGGAGGGCGGCATCTCGATCCTGCGTGGCAATCTGGCGCCCAACGGAGCGGTCATCAAGCCGTCCGCGGCAACGCCCGAACTGATGCAGCATCGCGGCAAGGCGGTCGTTTTCGAGAACATCGAGCATTACCATGCCCGCATCGACGATCCGGAGCTGGATATCGACGCCTCCTCGGTGATGGTGCTGAAGAATTGCGGACCGCGCGGTTATCCCGGGATGGCCGAGGTCGGCAACATGCCGCTGCCAGCCAAGCTGCTCAGAGAAGGCGTTTCCGACATGGTGCGCATTTCGGACGCGCGCATGAGCGGTACCGCCTACGGCACGGTGGTGCTGCATGTGGCGCCGGAGGCCGCGGCCGGTGGTGTGCTGGCCCTGGTGCGCGACGGCGATCTCATCGAGCTCGACGTCGCCGGCCGCCGTCTCGAGCTTTTGGTTTCGGACGAGGAACTGGCGATCCGCCGCCGTGACTGGAAGCCACCGGAGCCGCCGCAGGGTGGCTACCAGAGCCTCTATGTCGAGCGCGTGCTGCAGGCCGACAAGGGCTGCGACTTCGACTTTCTCGTCGGTCGGCGCGATGCCGGCATTCCCCGGCATTCCCATTAGAGAGGCGCGCGGTGACGGATCAGATCGGCAGCTACGCGACCTACCCCAGCCTGAAGGGCCGCAGCGTGTTCATAACCGGCGGCGGCAGCGGCATCGGCGAAAGCCTGGTGCGCCATTTCTGCGCGCAAGGCAGCCGCGTCGCCTTCGTGGATCTGGCCGAGGAGCCTTCACGGCGCCTGGTCGATGCGATCGCGGCCGAAGGGCATGCCGCGCCGCTATTCATTCCCTGCGACCTGCGCAATGTCGAGCAGCTGCAGGCGGCGACCGTCGAGGCGATGCGGCACAACGGCCCGATCCAGGTGCTGTGCAACAATGCCGGCAATGACGACCGCCACCAGACCAAGGACGTCACGGTGGCCTATTGGGACGACCGCATGGCGGTCAATCTGCGCCACCAGTTCTTCGCCGCCCAGGCGGTGCGTCCGCAGATGGGCTCGCTGGGCGGCGGCTCGATCATCAATTTCGGTTCCATTACCTGGATGGTCGGCGATCCCGACTGCCCTGCCTATGTCACCGCGAAAGCCGCTGTCTACGGCATGACGCGGGCGCTGGCCCGCGAACTCGGCCCCGAGCGCATCCGCGTCAACTGCATGGTGCCTGGCTGGGTGATGACAGAGCGCCAGATGCGGCTATGGCTGAACCCCGCCGGCGAACGCCAGATCGCGGAGCGGCAGTGCCTGCCCGACCGGCTGCAGCCATCCGACATTGCGCGCATGGCGCTGTTCCTCGCCGCCGACGACAGCCTGATGTGCACGAGCCAACAGTTCATCGTCGACGCGGGCTGGGTGTGACCCCGTACGGCCTCTAGGGAAGAAGGGTATTTCATGCGTCTTGTTCAGTACACAACGATCGATGGCGGCAGGCGGGTCGGCCGCGTTTCCGATGACGGCAATCGCCTGCATCCACTCGACAAGACAAGCACCGTGCTGGAGCTCGCCGAAGCGGCGATCGCCCAGGGTGCGTCGATCGCGGCGCTGGTCGAGAAGCGGACTGCTGCGGCCACGATCGACTATGGCGAACTGCTGCGCGATGGCCGCGTGCTCGCTCCCGTCGACCATCCGGAACCGGCGCGCTTCCTGGTCACCGGCACCGGCCTCACCCACACCGGAAGTGCCGCCGCGCGCGACAAGATGCATGTGCTGACCCATGGCGAGGACGCCGAGGAGTCGGATTCGCTGAAGATCTTCCGCATGGGCTTGGACGGGGGCAAGCCCGGTGCCGGCAAGATCGGCATCCAGCCCGAGTGGTTCTTCAAGGGCGTCGGCACCTGTGTCGTGCCGCCTGGCGCCGATCTGCCGATGCCTGCCTTCGCGAAAGCCGGCGCCGAAGAAGCCGAGATCGTCGGCCTTTACCTCAATGGGCCGGATGGCCGCCCCTATCGCATCGGCTATGCGCTGGGCAACGAATATTCCGACCATGTGACGGAGGCCGAGAACTACCTCTATCTCGCCCACTCGAAACTCCGCTCCTGCTCGATCGGACCGGAGCTTCTGATCGGCGACCTGCCCGAAGAAGTGCGTGGCCATTCCCGCATTCTGCGCGACGGCACTGTTATCTGGGAACAGGAATTCCTGTCGGGCGAAGCGCACATGTCGCATTCGATCGCCAATCTCGAACACTTCCATTTCCGCTACCCGATGCACCGCAGGGCGGGCGACCTGCACGCCTATTTCTTCGGAGCGGCGGTGATGAGCTACGCCTCCGGCGTCAAGACGGCTTCCGGCGACGAGTATGAAATCCAGGCACAGACATTCGGCAAGCCGTTGCGCAACCGGATGGTGTCGGTGCCGGACGAGGGACTGGTCGCCGTCACCCAGCTATGACGGCGATAGCCCCGGAAATTACGGTCCACCAGAACGACAATGGGAGATTAAAAATGGGACTGAAGAAAGCGTTTCTGAGACTAGCGACCATCGGGCTCGGCATCGGCCTGATGACGTCGGCGGCGCTGGCCGCGAACCTTCGCGTGCTGGCCTGGGACGGTTATGCCGACCCGGACTGGGTGAAGGACTTCACCGCCGCCACCGGCATCGGCGTCGATGTCGTCTTCATCGGCAGCGATGACGAAATCTGGGCCAAGATCAAGGGCAGCGAAGGGCAGGACTTCGACGTCTTCGCCGTCAACACCGCCCAGTTGCAGCGCTACATCAAGGCCGATCTGGTGTCGCCGATCGACATCACCAAGCTGCCGAACCAGAAGGACGTGCTGCCGCGCTTCCGCGATCTGTCTCAGGTCAGCGGCGACACCAAGGACGGCAAGGTCTATGGTATTCCATTCTGCTTCGATTCCATCGGGCTGATCTACGACACCGACAAGGTCAAGCCGGCGCCGACCTCGATGTCCGTCCTGTGGGATCCGGCCTACAAAGGCAAGATCCTCGCCTACGACAATGGCGAGCACAATTTCTCGTTCACCGCGCTGACGCTCGGCTACAAGGATCCGTTCAACCTCGACGAAAAACAGATGGCGGCGGTCAAGGCCAAGCTGGTCGAGCTCAAGCGCAATGTGCTGAGCTTCTACACCACCGCCGACGAGGCGCAGCAGATCTACCAGAACAATGATGTTGCGCTGATCTGGGCCAATTATGGCCAGCAGCAGGTGAAGGCACTGCAGAAGATCGGCGCCCATGTCGCCTACGTCAATCCGAGCGAAGGCGCACTTGCCTGGCTCGACAACTGGGTGATCTCCAAGGGCGTCCGCGACAATGCCGCGGCCGAGAAATGGATCGACTTCATGCTGACGAAGAAGGTCAGCGGCGCGCTTTCCGAGCGCACCGGATTCGGCAACACGGTGGTCGAGTCGAGCAGTGCGGGCGGCAACGACAAGCTGGTCTGGCTCAACAATGTCGAGGATCCGCTCAAGCGTTCGGACTTGTGGAACGAGGTCAAGGCGACGCCCTGATCCCTTCCGCGCCTGACTTCGAAGGACCCGGCGGTCCGGACGTTCCGGACCGCCGAAGCGTATGCGAGAATATCCCATGAGCCAGAACACCGACCTCTTGACGCTGCGGTCCGTCTCGAAATCCTACGGCACGGTTCCCGTGCTGCACGGCATCGACCTGTCGCTCCGGGACGGTGAGTTCCTCACCGTTCTTGGGCCGTCGGGTTCGGGCAAGACCACGGTCCTGCGGCTGATCGGCGGGCTGGAGCCGCTGACGTCAGGCGAGATCCGGCTGGACGGCCAGGACATCAGCCGCATGCCGATCAACAAGCGGCCGTTCAACACGGTGTTCCAAGACTATGCGCTGTTCCCCCATATGACCGTCTCCGGCAATGTCGGCTATGGGCTTTCGGTGCGCCATATCAAGCGCAAGGAGATCGCCAGCCGCGTGGCGCAAGCCCTCGATCTGGTGCAGCTCGGACGTTTCGCCGAGCGCTTTCCGGCACAGCTTTCCGGCGGCCAGCGCCAGCGTGTCGCGCTCGCCCGGGCGCTGATCTGCCAGCCGCGCCTGATCCTGCTCGACGAGCCGCTGGCGGCACTCGATCTCGAATTGCGCCGGCAGATGCAGGAGTTCCTGAAATCCATCCAGCGCGAGATCAAGACCACCTTCCTGTTCGTCACCCACGACCAGGAAGAAGCGATCGGCATGGCCGATCGGATCTGCGTCATGCAGGCCGGCCATATCCGCCAGCTCGGCACGCCGCATGAGCTCTACTACAAGCCGAATTGCGAATTCGTGGCGCGCTTCTTCGGCGAGAACAATCTGGTGGCTGGAAAACTCGGTCCGGTGCAAGGCGAGCAGCGACCGATCGAGACGGCACTCGGACGGCTGGTCTGCTCGATCAGCGACCAGCCGCATCTGAAGATTGCCCCGGATGGCGCCGCGGCTTTCGCGGCGTTCCGCCCTGAAGCCTTGCATCTCGCGGACGCCCGTGATGGCGCCAATCGCTTTTCCGGTGCCATTGCCGATCTCGCCTTTGCCGGCTCGTCGACCGTCGCCACGATCATGGCGGGGGCGGACGATGCCGCGCAGCGCCTGCGGCTGCGCATGCCGAGCCGGATCGACGGCAGCATCTTGAAATCCGGCGAGACGGTCTGGCTTTCGTTTGCGCCGCATGAAGGCCATCTGGTGCTGGCATGAGCGGAACCGGCTCGACACACGCCGCGCAACGGCGACTGTCAGGGTTGGTGACGGTGCTGGCATTCGCCTTGCCGGTTATCTTCGTCCTCGTGCCGCTGGCAATCTTCCTGGTCTACAGTTTCTTCAGCGTCGACCAGGGTACGATCGTCCATGCACCGACGCTCGGCAACTATGTCAGGTTCTTCACCGACCCGATCTTTCTGCCGGTGTTCTGGAACACCATCGTGCTGTGCATATCGGTGGCCGTGATCTGTATCCTGCTCGCCTATCCCGCCGCCTACTTCCTGACGACGCTGAAAGGGCGGTGGCGCTATGCCCTCCTGATGTTGCTGCTGGTGCCACTGCTGATGAGCTACGTCATCAAGATCTACGCGATCCGCAGCATCCTCGGCCTCAACGGCTTCCTCAACAAGGCGCTGGTGGCGCTCGGCATCCTGGATCAGCCATCGACGCTTTTCGTCTTCAACATGAACGCGATCCTCTTGACGCTCAGCCTGCTTTTGATCCCGTTCGCCATCCTGCCGATCTTCCTGTCGCTGGAGCGGATCCCGCAGACCTTGCTGCGCGCCTCGGATGACCTGGGCGCCAGCAGCCTGCAGACATTCCTGCGCATCACCTTGCCGCTGAGCCTGCCCGGCGTCGCCTCGGCGGCGAGCTTCGTCTTCGTACTGGCGATCGGCGATTTCCTGACACCGCAGATGGTCGGCGGGATCAGCGGCTTCACCTTCGGCCGCATCCTCTACAGCCAGTTCGGCACGGCCTATAACTGGCCGTTCGGCGCCGCGCTGTCGGTGGCGCTTGCGATCGTGGTGATCGCCGCCATTCTCATTGGCGAACGGTTCGGGCGCAGCCGGGGGACGTCGGTATGAGCGCGCTGCCCCGGCCTTCCACTGTTTTCCTGGCCGCGATTACGACGCTGGTCGCGGTACTGCTTTACAGCCCACTGTTCGTGCCGATCGTGTCGTCGTTCTTCACCATTTCGCATGGCAATGTCGACTGGTCGTCGCCGACCTTTTCGACCTATGTGGCGCTGGCTGAAAACCATGACATCCTGACCGCGTTGCGCACCACGCTGATCGTCGGCGTCTGTACCGTGATCCTGTCCGTGGTCAGCGGGACGCTGCTGGCGCTCTACTATCACGGCCGCCGCTCGGGACGTTCGGTTCTGCAGTTCATCATCTTCCTGCCATTCCTGATGCCGCCCATCATCAGCGGCCTGGCGCTGCTGATCTTCTTCCGCGAGATCGGCCTCGAACGCTCGCTGCTGACGGTTGTCATCGGCCACACCGTGTTCGTGCTGGCGATCGTCTACCGCACTGTGCTGATGCGGCTGCAGTCGATGAGCCGCACGCTGGTCGAAGCATCCTACGATCTCGGCGCCAGCGGTTGGCAGACCTTCTGGCGCATCATCCTGCCGAACCTGTCGAGCGCCATGGTCGGCGGCGCCATCCTGGCCTTCGCCCTGTCGTTCGACGAGACGATGATCACCATCCTGGTCACCGGCACGCAAAGCACGCTGCCGGTCCGGCTGTGGGCGATGATGCGGCTAGGCTTCTCGCCCGACATCAACGCGCTGGTGGCGCTGATCCTGATGTTCACCGTGCTGCTGTGCGTGCTCGCCGCCCGTTTTCTCATTCCCAGGCAAATGGCGACGGAACGTACCTGAGTTTCAAACGGTTGGGTCAAGGTCGAAGACTCGTCCGGGATTGAGGATGTTCTTCGGATCGAGCGCCGTCTTCAGCCGCCGCATCGTGGCGATCTCGGCGTCACTGCGCACCAGATTCAGCCACTGCTTCTTGTCGAGGCCGATGCCATGCTCGGCCGACACGCCACCTCCGGCCGCCGCCACGCCGCGATAGATGATACCGTAGGCCGCCGCCGGGTCCGCCGTCAGCACCTGATAGTGCAGGTTGCCGTCCCCGAGATGGCCGAAGACGTAGATGTCGGCACCGGGATCGACCGCGTGGATGGCGGCATCCGCTTCTTGCAGGAACGCCCCCATTCGCGCCAACGGGATGCTGATGTCGACGCCGATCAGGCCTTTCATCGAAAACAGGACGCGGTTGGCGTCCTCCCGCACATCCCACAGCGCGCGGAATTCGCGCGGCGATTGGGAGACGACAACATTGTCGACGACGCCGTCCTCGACCGCCTGCATCAACACCGCGGCGAAGCGCTCGCCGTCGCGTTCTGGCTCGCTGCCCTGGATTTCAGCCAGCACGTAGACGGGTGATCCGGCCGGAAGCGGCGCCGGCATGGCCATGCTGGCGACCATCACGTCATAGAGCGGCGCGATATTGACCTCATAGGCGGACAAAAGCGGGCCGAGCTTTTGCCGCAGCAGCCCAAGCAGGGCGATCGCCGCATCGAGCGAAGGCAGCGCGCAGAAGGCGTTCACCTCGGATGCGGGCTTGGGATGCAGCCGGAGCGCGGCGCGGGTGACGACGCCAAGCGTCCCTTCCGCGCCGATGAAGAGTTGGCCGAGGTCGTAGCCGGAATTGTCCTTGGGCAGGCCTTTGAGCGACGTCAGCACGGTGCCATCGGCGAGTACCGCCTCCAGCCCCAGCACCTGTGCCCGGTACATGCCATAACGCAGCACGCGGATGCCGCCGGCGTTGGTGGCGATGTTGCCGCCGACCGTGGCGGAGCCGCGCGCGCCGATATCGACGCCGAACATCAGCCCGGCGCCGTCGGCCGCTTCCTGCACCGATTGCAGCGTCGCGCCAGCTTCGGCGACGATGGTGGCGGCTTGACAATCCGGGGCGGCAAGGCCGGTCATGCGCTCCAGCGACAGCACGACCTCGCCCGGCTGGACGCGCGCGCCACCGGCCAGCCCGGTGCGCCCGCCCTGGACGACGACCGGCTGGCCAAGAGCGTTGCACGCGGCGAGTGCCGCCGCGACACCCTCGGCATCGCGCGGGCGCAGCCCGGCTTCGGGAAGCACGCCGAGCTTGCCGTCGGGATCGTCACGATAGCGCTGGTCCACGTCGGAGCCGGCGAGCACGCCGCCCGCGCCCAGCCTGTTGCCAAGCGCGGAGAGCAGCCGTTGTGTTTCAGGCGACATCCGGCTCAGGCGCCTGCGTGACAGGGCGCATCATCAGCGTCCAACAACCGGATCGCCCGATGAGTATCCTTGTCCAGCACGCTCGCCATCCCTGAATTGCAGCCGGCCGATCCTAATCGCGCCCGCTTGTCGTGCAAGCGATATCGAGCTGCCTCAGACTATGCCGGCATCGATCGCGATGGGCGAGATCGATGCCGGAAGTACAGCGACGGCTTACTGAAGCTTGGCCTGCAGCGCGTTGACGTCGTCGGTGGTCATTTCACCATCGGTCGTCACCTTGCCGTCGGCGATCTTCCACAGCCGGAACGGGCCGGTGATGTCGCCAAACTTGTCGAAGGCGACGGGACCGATGACGCCTTCATAGCGGATCGGCTTGCCGTCCTTGATCAGGCCGAGCGCCTTGGCGAATTCTTCCTTGCCGGCATAAATCGGCGTGCCGGCGGGATCGACTGCCTTGTACATGGCGTCCTTGATCTTGGCCGGGTTCTCGGAGCCGGCAATCGCGATGGCGAGCCCGACAATGGCGCCGGCATCATAGGAGCGGTCTGCCGCGGGATTTGACGGTTCGATGCCAGAAAACGCCTTGTAGTTCTTGGTGAAATACTCCGTCGAGGCAGTCGGGCTGGTGCCTGAAGACGTGCCATAGGCGTCCTTCAGATAATCGGCGCCGACGGACTCGATGAAATCAGGGCTGTTCATGCCGTCATTGAGCAGGAATTTCTGCACGCCGCCCTGCGAAATCCAGGTGCGGGCGATGGTGGCGCCGTCGACGGGCGTGCTGACCAGGTAAAGTCCATCCGGTTCGCCACCCATCGCCGCGGTGACTTCCGAGGCGTAGCTCGACTGCTTCTCGTTGTAGGGCGTGTCGGAGACGATGGTGCCGCCGAGCGCTTTGTAGGCACGCGAGAATTCGGCCACCATGTTGACGCCGAAGTCGTTGTTGACGTGGATGATCGCCAGCTTCTTGAAGCCCTTGTCGACGGCGTATTTGGCGGCGGCGACGCCCTGCAGCGCATCCGAGGTGATGGTGCGGAAGAAGATGCCGTTGGTCTTGCCGTCGCGGCCGAGTGTCGTCAGCGTCGGCGAGGACGACGCCGGCGAGACCTGGACGATCTTGGCCGGCGCGGTCACCGAGGTCAGGATCGGGATCGACACCGAGGAGATGATGCCGCCGATGATCACAGGCACTTTCTTGACCTGCACCAGCTGGGTGGCGGCATCGACCGCGATGTTGCCCTGGCTCTGGCTGTCGCGCGTGTCGGTGACGAGATCGCAGCCGCGCACGCCGCCGGCTTGGTTGATGTCGCGGAAGGCCATTTCGACCGATTTGGCGCCGGCCTGGCCGTATTCGCCGGCCGGACCGGTCAGTTCCATGACGAGGCCGACGGTGATCTTGCAGTCGGCGGCCTGTGCGGCACCCGCCATCGTCACGAGAGCAAGTGCCGTGGTGAGCTGGAGTATCGTCTTTCTCATTGTTGTTCCCCTTGAGTTACACGAACTGATTTGACGTCTGGAAAGTCTCAGTGTTCCGGCACCTGCAGCCAGGTTTCATGCAGATGCCGCCATTGGACGCCGTTGGGCGCCGATGAACGGGTGGTGAAGACCGCGCTCGACTGGCGGCGGCTGTGCTTGCCCGCGCGCAGCTGCGCCTCGACATAGAGGACGACGATCGTGTCGCCATCCTGCCAGCCGGGCCGGATGTCCTCGATCGAGATGGCAAAGCCGTCGTCGCAAGTGGCGCGGCTGGAGCGCACATGGTCGATCACGGCATCGCGGTCGAGGATCTGGCCGCCTGGTGCGATCATGGTCAGGCCTTCGCCCATGACGGCTTCGAAGCGGCCGAAATCCACCTTGTCGGCGCGCGAGGCGACGAACCAGTCGACGAAAAAGCGATGCAGATCGACGACTTCGGCGCTGGCCTGCGAAAACAACCTGTCGTCCATGGTCTTCATATCCGGCCCGCGTTGAGATTGTAGTGCATGATCGAGCCGTGGCGGCCGTGGCGGTCGCGCTCCAGCGTGTAGACATCTCCCTCAAGGCCGTTGCCTCTCGCTATCACGGCTGCAATCCGCGCACGGTCATCGGCGTCGAGTACGACATCCATGATCTTGGCGTTGGCCAGCGCATGGGCCTGGTTGCGGGCACCGACGATGACCGCGGCCACTCGCGGCTGCTCCAGCACCCAGGCGCTGGCGATGGTGGCGATGTCGACGGCGTGGCGGTCGCCCACCGCCTTCAGCGCGCGAAGCAGTTGCTGGAACAGGTCCCAGCCGCCGAAATCGTCGATGATCAGCTTGTACTTGACCAGCGAGCGGTTTTCGAGCGGCGTGCCGGGTTCGGCGACACCAAGCCATTTGTCGCTGAGAAAGCCGCCGGCCACAGAACCGTAGCAGAGAAAGCTGACGCCGTTTTCCTCCGCAAGCCCGGCGAGGCTGTTCGCCGGACGCTGGTCGAGCACCGAATATTGCAGCTGCTGGCTGACCAGCGGGATGCCGGCTGACAGAATTTCGGCAAGCCGGGGCGTATCGAAATTGGTGGTGCCGAGATTGCGCAGCTTGCCCTCGCGCCGAAGCTCGTTGAGCCAACCCATCGCCTCGATATAGCGCGGCTGCGCATAATCCCACCAGTGAAACTGCACGAGGTCGAGCCGCTCGGTCTTAAGCCTGCGCAGCGACTGGTCGACGATGCCCCTGATATAGTCGCGGCTGATCGTAGCGAGCCGTTCAAGGTCGGGCACGAGCTTGGTGTGCACCTTCATTTTGGCGGCTGCATCGAGACCGCGCTCATTGGCCAGCCGCAAGCGCGCGGCACCGATCAATTCCTCGACGCCGGTGTAGATATCGGCGCAGTCATAGGTCCAGATGCCGGCATCGAAGGTGGCGATCAGGTCGCTCACAGCCTGGCTGCGATCGATGGCGCCATGGCCGCCGGCCAGTTGCCAGCCACCGCGTATGACGCGCGAAATCGTGTAGCCCGGGCTGAGCTCGAATGTCTTGGCGGTCATGTCAGGTCATTCCCTTTCGGCAGCGGCACGGCCGTGGTTTCGGCATGGCTGAATCGCCGCTTGGCCAGCCTGACGATCCGCAGCCTGCTGGCGCAGTTGGGATCGGGACAGGCGATCTCCGCGTCCGAGGTCATCCAGTCGTTCGGGTGGGTCGGGCGCTGCTTCGCCGCCAGGAGCGGCAGCACCGCCGAGATCGAATAGATCGAAAAGCCCTGCCCGGCCGGCATCGACAGCATCTCGCCCTTGAGCTCGAAATAGTCGCCGGCCCTGGCGCCGCAATAGATCGGCTTGCCCCGCGGAATGACCGCCTCGACGCGGAGATCGAAGAGTTCGAAACTGTCGTCAGCCATTTCAGGCCTCCACCAGGCTGAAGGTGATGTCGCAGGCGCCGTTGCGGCGGATGATGCCGCAGGCAGCCGCGAATTGATCGCGCTCCTCGGGCTCCACCTGCGCGACGACGCTGCCGGCCAGCCAGCCGATCGGGAACAGCAGACGCGCGCCCTGCCCGTAGAACAGGCCGATGTCGAAGATTGCGTTGGGGTTGCCGCCCCACATGCGCGGCGGCACGTAGGACAACACGATGTCACCTGGCTGCGGCGTCAGGGTCGCGTTCTCCGCCGGCAGCGGCTGGGCATAGGCCTGCCCCTCGAGATCGGCTGATGGAACCGGAGAGGAGATCTCAGGTCCCGTCCACATGGCGTGAATGGCGGGGACGACACGTGGCGTGGCGAGATAGGCTGTGAGAAAGGCCGCATTCTCCGGCGCCTTTTCCGGCAGCAGCAGCGCAGTGACGGAAAGCTTGGAGCGGGGCTCGCTGATCCTGATGGAGGTCATATCTGGCCTTTCGCGGCGGCGGATTGCAGCTTGCTGCGCAGGAAGGTGAAGGGCCGGCTGATGTCGGCGACCAGTGCTTCGCGCGCCGCCCGAGCATCCTGCGTGGCCAGCGCCTCGACGATGCGGCGATGATACTGGGCGGTGTCGACCTCGCCGGCTTCCGAGAAGGCGTAGATGGCGACGCGGATGCATGGACCTGATTGCAGCCACAGGCTCTCGATCATCGGGATCAACACGGCCGAGCCGCAGGAGCGATAGATCTCGAAGTGAAAGCTCTGGTTGAGCGTCACTTCGCGGTCGACATCCTTCTTGTGTTTCAGCGCCCGCATCTCGTCCCACTCGCCGAGAATGGTTTCGATGGTGGAGATCTGGCGCGGCCCCATGCGGGCGGCGGCCAGCGCGATCGCCTCGCCCTCGATCAGGACGCGGGCACGCAAGAGATCGTCGAGGCGCTCCAGCGTGATTGGCGGCACCCGCACCGAACGGTTGGGCAGCGCCTCCAGCGCCTTTTCCGTGATCAGCCGGCCAAGCGCCTCCCGCACCGGCATTGTCGAAGTGACCAGCGCATCGGCCAGCCCACGGATAGTCAGCACCTGGCTTGGCTCGAACAGGCCGCCGATCAAGGCCCGACGCAGCTCGGAATAGACGCGATCCTGCACCGTCTCGCGGCCGACCGGAGCCAGCTGGGCCGCGATCGCCTCGTTGTTTTTCTCGATGGCAGCCTTTTGCATGGAATTCCGTTCTCGGCGGGTTTTCGGCTTGCAGATGAAATTAAAGCCGAATAGCGTGATCAAAGCAAGTGTGATCACAAATCATAATCAGAAGACGGCGACGACCGTCCTCGGCCAGAGGGTTTGATGAGCGAGGCAGCGGAAAGGCAGGGGAAGGAGACCCGTGTCCCGGTTCTGACGGCAAGCAACGTCGTCAGGCGGTTCGGCGGCCTTGTCGCCGTCAACGATGTCTCGTTTCATGTCAAAGCCGGCGAAATCCTCGGCCTGATCGGACCCAACGGGGCCGGCAAGACGACCATGTTCGACCTGCTCGCAGGCAGCATCCTGCCGACCAGCGGCGACATCCTTCTCAACGGCACGCGCGTCTCGGGCGAAGCCGCTCATTTGCGCATCGGCAGAGGGCTCGGCCGCACCTTCCAGATCCCGCGCCCGCTGCCCAATCTGACGCTGATCGAAAACATCATGCTCGCGGCACAGGGCCAGGCCGGCGAAAAGCTGCTGGCTAACTTCCTCACGCCGTGGCGGGTGGCGGCACAGGAAAAAGCCGCCCGGACGAAAGCCCTCGACCTGCTCGAACTCGTCACCCTCAGCCATCTCGCCCATGAGCCGGCGCGCGTGCTGTCCGGCGGCCAGCGCAAGCTGCTCGAACTTGCCCGGGTCATGATGGCCGACCCGGCGATCATCCTGCTTGACGAACCCGCCGCCGGCGTCAATGCGACGTTGCTCGAAGTCATCATCGACCGCATCCGCGACATCAACGCGGGCGGCATCACCTTCCTGCTGATCGAGCACAACATCGACATGGTGACGCGGCTCTGCCACCGCGTCCTTGTCATGGCGAGCGGCCAACTGCTGAGCGAAGGCACGGCAGAAGAGGTCGCGCGCGACCCGCGCGTCATCGAGGCCTATCTCGGAGGCACCGCATGAGCGAGACCGTTCTCGATGTCCGCGACCTCGAAGCCGGCTATGAGCCCGGCGTGCCGATCGTGCGCGGCGCCTCGATCACCGTCGACAGAGGCGAGATCGTCGTCGTGCTCGGCCCCAACGGCGCCGGCAAGTCGAGCTTCATCAAGGCGATCGCCGGCCTCGTGCCGATCACCGGTGGCACGGTGCTGCTGGACGGCAGGGACATCACCGCCGCGCCGGCCCACACCATGGTCCGGCTTGGTCTCGCCTTCGTGCCGCAGACCGAGAACATCTTTCCGCTGATGTCGGTGGAGGACAACCTCAAGGTGTCCTGCGGCATCCTCGAGCGGCGCGATATCCCGGCCCGCATCGAGGAAATGTACGCCGCCTTCCCCGACCTTGTCCGCCAGCGCCGCACCGCCGCCGGCAATCTGTCGGGAGGCCAGCGGCAGATGCTTGCCGTGGCGCGGGCGCTGGTCGTCCATCCCAAGGTGCTGGTGCTGGACGAGCCGTCCGCCGGCCTGTCGCCGAAGTTCGTCGCGATGGTATTCGAGATGCTGGCCGGCATCCGCAAGTCCGGAGTCACCATCCTTTTGGTCGAGCAGAACGCCAAGGCAGCGCTTGCCATCGGCGACCGTGCCTATGTGCTGGCCGAAGGCAAGGACCGGCACGAAGGCATAGCCTCCGAATTGTGGAACGACCCTGTCGTCGCCGAACTCTATCTTGGTCAGCGCCCTTCTCACGCAGGTAAGGGAGGCGCGGCATGAGCCTGCAATTCATCGTCGACGGATTGCTGACCGGCTCGATGATCGGCCTCGGCGCCATCGGCGTGACGCTCACCTATTCGATCCTGCGTTTCTCCAACTTCGCCCATGGCGACTTCATGGCCTGGGGCACCTATGCGACGCTGGCCGTGGTCAGTGCCATCGGTGCGATGTTCGGCAAGGTGGCGCCGATCGGGCCGCTATCCTTCGGCTGGCCGCTTCTTGTTGCCCTGATCGTCGGTATGGCATTCACCGCCTTGCTCGCGCTGCTGCTCGACAAGATCCTGTTTTCGCGGCTGCGCTCGCAGGGCCAGGCGATCATCGTGGTGATGGCGAGCTTCGGCGCCTCAATGGCGCTACGCAGCCTGCTCGAGTTCACCTTCACCTCACGGCCGACCTATTTCAGCCGGGCGATCCAGATCGCCATGCCGGTCGGCTTCGGCATCCGCATCACGCCCGACCAGATCGCGTTGCTCGTGTTGACCGCCATACTCGTGCTCGGCGTGCATCTGTTGATGACGCGCACGCAGACTGGCCGCGCCATGCAGGCCTTGAGCCAGAACGCGGCACTGGCCCTCGTCGTCGGGATCGACGTTGCCAGCGTGGTGCGGGTGACGTGGATCATCGGCGGCGCGCTCGCCTGCGTGGCTGGCGTGATGATCGGCATCCTGGTGCAGATCCGCCCGTTCATGGGCTTCGACATGCTGCTGCCGATGTTCGCCGCCGCCATCCTCGGCGGCATCGGCAGCATCCCGGGCGCGGTGCTCGGCGGCCTGATCATCGGTCTCGCCGAAGCCGGCGCGGTCCAGCTGATCGGCGCCGAATGGCGCGCCGCCGTTTCCTTCATCATCCTGATGGCTGTGCTGTTCGTGCGGCCGATCGGCCTTTTCGGAGTTCGGGAAAGATGATCGATCTGGTCGGATACGGCGCCTTCTTCCTGACCACGGCGCTGATCTTCTCACTGGTCACGCTGGGGCTCAACCTGCAATGGGGCCTGACCGGCCTGTTCAATGTCGGCCTGGCGGGCTTCGTCGCCATCGGCGCCTACACCTCGGCGCTGCTGACGACACCGGACGATCCCGCGCGGCTCGGCGGCTTTGGCCTGCCCATCCTCGCCGGCTGGGTGGGTGCCATGATCGTTGGCGGCATTGCGGCCGCGCTTACCGGCATGGCGACGTTGCGTCTTAGATCCGACTATCTGGCGATCACCACTTTCGGCGTGGCCGTCGTCGTGCAATTGGTCGCACTCAACGCGCAGAACCTGACCGGCGGCCCGTTCGGCATCGGCTTCATCCCGCGCCCCTTCGGCGGCCTGGCGGAGACGCCGCTGCTGTTCAACCTGTCGAACCTCGCCGTCGTCTGTGCTGTGACGCTGATTGCCTATCTCGCCTTGGAGCACCTGTCGCGCAGTCCGTGGGGCCGTGTGCTGAAGGCGCTCCGCGAAGACGAGCGGGCGGCGATTTCTCTCGGCAAGAGCGCGCGCTTCTACCGCGTCCAGGCGTTTGCCGTCGGCGGCGCCATCATGGCGCTGGCCGGCGCGCTGCAGGCGCATTTCACCGGCTTCATCGCGCCGGACAATTACCTGCCGATCCTCACCTTTCAGGTCTGGGTGATGCTGATCGTCGGGGGCTCGGGCAGCAATCTCGGCGCGGTCATCGGCAGTGTCCTGGTCTGGGGGATTTGGGCCGGATCGGGCACGCTGACCAGCGTGTTCTTCCCGCCCGAGCAGCAGGCGCGCGCCGCTTCGCTGCAGATCGTCGCCATCGGCGTGATGCTCTGCGTGATCCTGCTGATGCGGCCGAACGGATTGTTCGGCGACAGGCCGCTGCGGACGCGCTTCGGCAAGCGCACGCGGATCGCCACGGACAAAAGCAGTTCCGGTTCATGAATTCCCTGGTCCGGCAGAGTGCGAACGGCACTTCGCTTTGGCATGCCATCAGCCGCGATCGCCGCAAGCGGCCTGCGCTGAGTGGCAACCTCGATGTCGACCTTGCCATTGTCGGCGGCGGATTTTCTGGCCTTTCAACCGCATTGCACGCCGCCGGAAAAGGACTTTCCATCGCCGTTCTCGAAGCCGAGATCATCGCCTGGGGCGCGACCGGCAGGAATGCCGGTTTCGTCGTGCCGAACTTCGCCAGGATGGACCCCGACAGCATCCTCGCGCATCTTGGCCCCGAGCGCGGCGAACGCCTCATCGATTTTGCCGCCGGCAGTGCCGACCTCGTCTTCGGCTTGATCCGGCGGCACGGCATCGACTGCGATGCGGTGCAGAACGGATGGATCCAGCCGGCGCACTCGCCGGCGGCCCTGGAGAAGGTCAAATCCCGCGCGGACCAATGGGCGCGGCGCGGCCGGCCTGTCGTCACCCTGGATCGGCAAGAGGTCGAAGCGCTGACCGGCGCGCGCGGCTATGTCGGTGGCTGGATGGATCGTTCCAGCGGCGTGCTCAATCCGGTCGCCTATGCGCGGGGGCTCGCCGATGCGGCGGAGAAGGCCGGCGCGAAGATTTTCGAGCACACGCCGGTCACCTCGATCGATCGCGTCGCCGATGGTTGGGCACTTCAAACACGGTTGGGCCTGGTACGCGCGGCCAAGGTGCTGATCGCTACCAACGCCTATGGCGGGTCGCTCGATCCGTTGCTGCGGCGAACCTATATTCCGCTGAAGGTCTTCCAGATCGCGACCGCGCCCCTGCCGCATGAAATCCGAACGCGTCTGCTGCCTGGCGGACAAGGCGTCGGCGACACCAGGCGCAACCTCTTCACCTTTCGCTTCGACGCCGACAACCGGCTGATCAGCGGCGGCATGCATATTCTTGGCGCCGGCGCCGATACGCGCGTGCCGCAAACAATCTGGCGACGGCTTGGCCGGCACCTCGACCTGCCTGATTTGCCCCCCCTTGCCTACAGCTGGTCGGGGATGGCAGCGGTCGAACCGGATTTCCTGCCGCATCTCCTGGACCTCGGACCGGGGCTGATAGCCGGTCGCGCCTGCAATGGACGCGGCATTGCCATGACCACGGCGATGGGCAAGGTGCTGGCCGACTGGGCCGCTGGAGCCGAAGCGCGTGATTTGCCGCTGCCCTTCGCACCGCCGGCGCCAATTCCGTTCCATGCCCTGCTGCGGCACGCGCCCAACATGCTGCTCGGCTGGAGCATCCTGCGCGACCGGATGGACGAGACGGCATAGGCCGACCGAGCCTGCCCGCGATCAGTGCGCCATATGGAGACTGTCGGAGAGGACCGCGGCCGCCACGGAGATATCCTCTTCAAGGGAAGCCCGAACGGCCGGGCCGTTGCGCTGTTCCAGCGCGGCGACGATCCCGCGGTGTGCGTCATTGGATTGCGGAATGTAGCGATCGGCCCGCATCAGGAGCTTGAGATAGGGTCCGACGCGCCCCCAGAGATCGCGGATCATGTTCAAGAGGATCGGCGCGCCGGCGTGCTCATAAATAGCAAAATGGAAGGCTTCGTTCAGGGCCAGATAGGCCGTGGCGTCCTGCGCCTCGATAGCCCGCTGCATGCCGGCGAGCGCGGCTTGGATGTCGGCCAGCCCGCTTTCAGTCATTCGTGACGTGGCCATATCGCCCGCCAGTCCCTCGACGGCGATGCGGATGCGCGTCAGTTCCGCGAAAGTGGGTGCGGAGAGCAAGGGCACGATGATCGAGCGGTTGTTCTGTATTTCCAGAAGCCGCTCGGCGACCAGTCTTTGCAGCGCCTCGCGGATCGGTGTGGTCGAAATGCCAAAGCTCTCGGCGAGCTTGCGGATGACCAGTGTCTGGCCCGGGCTGAAGCCGCCCGAGATCAACTCCTGCTTGAGCGCGCCGTAGGCCCGGTCATTGAGGGTTTGATGCTCGAGCTTCAGCATGCGTGCCCGCTCAGCTCACCATTTCGACAGTGCGCGATCGAGCACCTCGGCCAGCTGCTCGGCATTGTCCCTGGCAAAGGGCAGCGGCGGCCTGATCTTCAGCACATTGCCGCGCGGACCGCACGACGAGATCAGCACGCCGTCCTCGCGCATGGCTTCAACGACGGATGAAGTCTTGGCAGCAGCAGTGGCCTCATCCTCCGCCATCAGCTCGACGCCGAAATAGAGGCCGTTGTGCCTGACATCGGCGACCATGCCGTGCCGTCTCTGCAAGGCGCGCAGCAATTCTCCTGTATAGGCGCCAACCGTCCGCGCGTTCTCGATCAGCCCCTCGCCCTCGATCACATCGAGCACGGCGATGCCGACCGCGGCGGCGACCGGATTGCCGCCGAAAGTGTTGAAGTAGCCGGTGTTCGAACCGAACGAGCTCACCAGCTGCGGCCGCACGATCACCGCGCCCATCGGATGCCCGTCGCCGATCGGCTTGCCCATGGTGACGATGTCAGGCGCGAGGCCATAGTTGGCGAAGCCCCACATGCCCTGGCCGAGCCGGCCGAAACCGGACTGGACCTCGTCGGCGATGACGATGCCGCCGGCCTTCCTGACATGATCGGCCGCCTCGCGCATGACGGAAGCGTCGGGGAAGAAGATGCCGTCGCTGGAAAAGGCGGAATCGAGCAGCAGCGCCGCCGGGCGGATGTTTTGCGCGCACATATCCTCGATGGCGGCGGCGACATTTCTGGCGAAATCATGCGCGGCGCGGCCGCCGTCGCGGAACGTGTCCGGCGCTGCCACGGCCCGATGCCGGGCGGGCACGCCCGCTGCCCCGACCGCAGCCGGCGACAGCTGTGCTGTCGCGATGGTCGCGCCGTGGTAGGCGAAGTCGGTGATGATCACGCCGGTGTTGCCGGTCGAGTGCTGGGCGATGCGGATGGCGAGATCGTTGGCCTCGCTGCCGGTGCAGGTGAACATGGCATGGCCGAGATGGGAGGGAAGCGTGCCGAGCAGCCTTTCCGCGTAGTCGAGGATGATCTCGCTGAGATAGCGCGTGTGCGTGTTGAGCGTGGCGGCCTGCCCAGACAGCGCCTCTACGACGCGCGGGTGGCAGTGTCCGACGGAGGCGACGTTGTTATAGGCGTCGAGGTATTTTCGGCCTTGGGCATCGTAGAGCCAGACACCGCTGCCACGCACCAGATGGATCGGGCTGCGGTAGAAGGCGCGATAGGTCGGCCCGAGCAATCTGGCGCGACGTTCGAGCAGCGCTTGCTCGGATGCCGCCGAATCGACATTTGCAGGATGTGGCGAGGACAGGGACACGGCATCTACTCCGGCTTGGAATGGTCGAGAAAATAGCGGCGGGCGTCCGCGGACGACAGTCCGTCCAGCCGCTCAAGCGAGGCCCAGACCTCGGTGATGAGGCGCAGGACATAGTCGCGCTTGGCTGGAAAACGCTCGGCCTGCCAGCTGGCGATGTTGGCGATGAGTGCGAGGCGGGCACGAATGAGGTGAAAGAGGATGCCAAGTTCTTCGATCTCGAGCGGCTGCACGGACTGATAGCCGGCGACGAAGCGCGCGGCGGGCGCCAGCGGATGACCTTCGGCCGGCCAGCGATAGACGGCCCCGATGGCGAGATCGCAGATCAGCGGCGAATGGATCATGTCGCCGAAATCGAGGATGCCGTTGACCATTTCCGGTCGCGAAGCGTCCATCACCACATTGTAGGAGTTCATGTCGTTGTGGACGATCTGGGCGCGCAGCCCGGGAATAACCGGCGCCGCGTGCTCCTCGTAGGCGTCGATGGCGCGCTCGACCATGGCGCGGTGGCCGGCATCGACGATATGCGCCAGCATGGGCCGCGTCTTGGCGACCTTGCGGATGTCCCACAAAAGGTCGCTGCCGGCGGCCGGATGGAAGAAGCCGCGCAGCGCCCGGCCAAGCCGGGCGAGGAAGATGCCGAGATTGCGATCCTGTGCCGATGAGGTGGGCGAGCGCGAAAGCAGCTGGCCCGGCAGATAGGTGACGAGCCGCACGATGCGCGGCACCGATCCGCCGAGGTCGACCATGAACTGCGCTTCGCCTTCAAGGCTCTTGCGCACCGAGGGAACCGGCAAAGCCGGGTCGACGATCAGTATGTGGTCGAGCGCCTTGTTCTGGAAATCGGTGA
Source organism: Mesorhizobium sp. CO1-1-11 (assembly GCF_020164995.1). Taxonomy (NCBI): domain Bacteria; kingdom Pseudomonadati; phylum Pseudomonadota; class Alphaproteobacteria; order Hyphomicrobiales; family Phyllobacteriaceae; genus Mesorhizobium; species Mesorhizobium sp. CO1-1-11. The sequence continues at coordinate 184,688 of NZ_JAIUHE010000001.1, read as the reverse complement.
AATCAGCCTCTTCCGCCGGATGCGAGACCTTCAGGACAAATTCGCCCTCGCCTTCCGTCTGGATGTGAAAATTGTGGTCGCGTTCGCCTGGCAGCGTGCGCGCGCTGCCAGTGAGCCCATAGTGCCGACGCAACAGGGCAAGCGCCTCGGCGATCGAGACATCGGGCGCATCGTCCGCGAGCGTCTCGCCGAAAGCATCCGATGCGGCCGCGTTCATGGCCTGACCTCGGCATCGATGGGTTCGAGGCCGCACCAGTCGGCGATGAAGAGCGCAATGGTCTGGGTGACCTTGCGCACGGAATCGAGATCGACAGCCTCGTCATAGCCATGCGGCATGCGGCAGATCGGGCCGTAGACGATTGCCGGCGTGTCGGCATAAAGGCCGAAGAAGCGCGCATCGGTGGTCGCCGAGGTGACCTGTTCCGTCAACGGCTCACCCCACACGGCGGTGTGGCTGCGGCGCAGCACGGCTTCCATCTCGTCGGCGCCTTCCAGCACATAGCCCTCGGCCATGAAGCCGTTGTAGGTCATCCTGGGCGGGCGATTGGCGAGGAACGGATCGGCGCGGGCGGCATCGGCGATGCAGGCCTCGAGTTCGGCCCTGGCGTCCTCGAGCTTCTGGCCGGGATAGGTCGCGACCCGCATCTCGAAGACGCAGCGGGCGGGAACGCTCGATGTCCATTCGCCGCCTTGGATCTTGCCGAGGTTGAATCGGATCGGGTGCGGGTGATTACAGAAATGCCTGTCGTCAACCTTTCTGGCATTCCAGACGATTTCGAGCTGCTTCAGCGCCTGGATGATGAGGAAGGCCTTCTCGATGGCATTGGCGCCGGCGGAAAAGGCGCCCGACGCGTGCTGCGGATCGCCGTCGACCTCGACCCTGAACCAGATCGGCCCAACCTGCGCCCGCATCAGTCTTGGTTCCAGCGGTTCGGGAATGAAGGCGGCGTCGGCGCGATAACCGCGCTGCAGGCAAGCGAGCGCGCCATTGCCGGTACACTCCTCCTCGACCACCGACTGCAGGAACACTTTCGCCGCCGGCTGATAGCCGAGGCCGCGCAAGGCGGCCAGCGCATAGAGACAGGCCGACAGGCCGGCCTTCATGTCGCCGGCGCCACGGCCATGCATCCAGCCATCCTCGATCGCTGGATCGTAGGGATCTCGCACCCAGCGGTCGAGCGGTCCGGTCGGCACCACATCGATATGGCCGTTGAGGATCAGCGAGCGACCGGTGGCGTTTTTCGGCGTGTGGGTGGCGACGACGTTGAACGCGTCATCGTACGAAACCGCTACGGGCGAGAATCCAGGCAGGTCGCGGATCGCATCGACATCCACACGCCACATATCGACCGCATAGCCATTGGCTTCATAGGCGGCCGCCATGAAGGATTGCGCGGCGTGTTCCTCACCACGCTGCGAGGGAAAGCGTACGAGGTCCGCCAAGAAGGCGAGCTGGCGGTCGAAGCCATCGTCGACCGCCCGCAAGATGGCCTCGTCCGCAATTCGCTCAGGCATGATATTCCGCTTCTCCAGGGATGGTGTATCATATCTCATATGCCATTCTCCGAAAAGGCAAGGCGGCAGGCGAGCCAAAATGATGGCCCACCTCTGGAGCCACTTGGCAGGCGGCCGCAGAGTTGGCATCAGCTTCTTGAGATGCCGGCCAGGCTGCGCGGCGGAAGACCGAGGACAGATGCAAGTCACTGAAGGCTCATTGCCGGATGAAACCACCGATCTCGCGCCGGGCTACCGGCGCGTGCCGGCAGGCAAGATCATCAATGCGGTGACGTGGATGGAGGCGCGTGCAGCGATGCCCGGTCTCGCGCATCCGCTGGCGATGACCCGCGTCACCAAGCCCGATCCCGCCGTCTACCGCGCAGTCTTCCTCGAGATCGGCGCTCCCTGGCTATGGGACCGCGCCGCCGAAATGTCGGACGCCGACATCGCGGCGCATTTCGCCGACCCAAGTCAGCATCTCTACTACGGCCATGATGAGAGTGGGGGCCATGTCGGCATGGTCGAATTCTCGGTCGCCGACAGCAACGAGATCGAGATCACCTATTTCGGCCTGTTTCCCTCCTTGACTGGCCAAGGCTTCGGCAAACGGCTGATGGCGGGCGCGCTCGACCAGGCATGGCGCCTAGGCCCCATCCGCATCTGGCTGCACACCAGCAGCTTCGATCATCACAGCGTTATCGGTTTTTACAGGGCTTGCGGATTTGAACCCTATGCAACCGGTTTCGAAATCACCGATGATCCCAGGATCAAGGGAACCCTGCCGCGCGATTGCGCGCCGCAAATTCCGCTGATCGAAACGGAATGGGTGCCCGGCGCCAGATGAGACCGTCGTCGCAACCCGCCAGCCTGGCATCGCCTCACCATCGCCGGTGGGTACGGCGCGAGAGCATCTTGTCGAGGCTGGAGCGGCATGTCGACACGCGCATCGTGCTGTTCGCCGCGCCCGCCGGCTTCGGCAAATCGACGACGATGGCGCAATGGGCGGCCGAAGTCGCGCGCCACGGCCGGCTGACGGCCTGGCTGTCCTGCGAGGCGACGGACAATGACGAAGGCGCCTTCCTGTCGCATCTGGTGGGGGCGTTGCGCCATCTCGTCCAGAACCCGGCCGAGCTCGACCTCGCCTTCCAGTCGAGCCCCATCCCGCAGCTCGACGTGGTGCTTGCGGCACTCGTGTCGGGTTTGGCGGCACGCCACGCCGACATCACCCTGTTCTTCGACGACTATCACGCCATCGATGCACCGGCGGTGAAGCGGTTCATGGAACGGCTGACCCGGCAGGCACCAACCAATGTCGTCTTCGTCATCGGTTCGCGCAACCTGCCCGAGCTGCAGCTCGGCAAGCTCAGGGTGCTCGGCGATATCTTTGAAATCGGCCCGGACGATCTGCGTTTCGCCTCGTCGGAAGCCGAAGCCTTCTTCAACGACAAGCTTGGCCTCTCTGTCAGCAGCGGCACGGTGGAAACACTGTGCTCGCGCACCGAAGGCTGGGCCGCCGGCCTGCAGCTCGCCTCGCTGTCGCTCGGTGCGGCCCATGCGCCCGAAACAGTCATCGGCAATTTCACCGGCGCCAACCGCAACGTCGCCGACTTCCTGATGGGAGAAGTGTTCCTGGAACTGCCGCCGGCGCTGGCGAAGTTCCTGCTCTATTCCTCGATTTTCGAGCGCTTCAGCGCCGAGGCTTGCCGGGCGGTGATGCGGGCGGCGGACGCCGAGGTTGCCATCACCGAGATCGAGACCCGCAACCTGTTCCTGGTGCCGCTCGACGAGGAACGGCGCTGGTTCCGCTATCATCACCTTTTCCACGACTTCCTCAGCCGTGAAATGGAACGGCGCGAGCCGGAGATGATCGCACCGCTGCACCTGGCGGCTTCGGAATGGTTCGGTGAACGCAAGATGCTGACCGAGGCCATCGGCCATGCGCTCGCCGCCGGCGACGAAGCCCGCGCCGCGGTGTTCATCGAGAACAACGCGCTCGAACTCATCGCCCAATGCCAGCTTCTCTATGTGCGCCAGCTGCTGGCGCTGCTGCCAAGGAAACTGATCGACCAGCGCATCCGGCTGCAACTCGTCGTGCTGTGGCTTGCGGTGCACAGCAGCCAGCCCGAGATTGCCCAGCAGACCCTCGCCAATGCGCGCCAGCTCGTCGAAACCGGGCCGACCGATAGCAAGGACCCAGGCACGCTGGCCGGCACGACCATCGAGGCGGAACTCGAGGTCCTTGCAGCGGCCGTGCACAGCACGCTGGAACAGTTCGAGGACGCGCGCGACACCGCACTGGCGGCCCTGCGCGTCATCGCCCCCGATGCCTGGTTCATGGAAGGCGCGACCGCAAACGTCATCGGCTACAATCTCTACGCGCTGGGCGACCTTGAGGGGGCGCGCGCTGCTGTGGACGCGGCGCGCAAGGCCCATGAGCGAAGCGGCAGCCTGCTCGGCGTCACCATCGCCAACTGCTACATGGCCGTCATCGAGCGCTCGGCCGGCCGCCTGCCCGCGGCCGAACGGCTGCTGCGCAACGCGATCATCGAGGCCAGGACGCGGATCGGCGCCAACTCCTATGCCGAGGCCCTCGCCGGAACGCTGCTTGCCGAACTCGCCTATGAGACCAACGCATCCGGCGAAGCACTGGCGCTGGTCGAGAATCTCGGGCCGTTGATCGAGGGCGCAGCGGTCATTGTCTATCCGCTGGCCAGCGTGCCCACCTACGCCCGGGTGCTGCAGCTGACCGGTCGCGGCCAAGCCGCCCTCGACATGCTGGAGCGCGTCTACCAGCGCGTGCGCGGCTCCGTCTACCGCCGCCTCGCTTCGGTGCTGGTGCACGATCGCATCCGGCTGCTTCTTGACCAGAACCGCACCCCGGAAGCCCGCGCGCTGCTCGACGAGCATCGCCGCGAAAGCGCTGAAACCGCCTCTACCATCGCCAACGAATTCGAGTTCTTCGCCGAAGGCCGGCTGCTTACGGCGGAGAAATCCTACGCCGCGGCGGCGGCGATTTTCGACGCGCTGCTGGAGCGAACGAAAAGCAGCGGGCGCATGCGCCGGCACATACTGGCGCTGATCCTGCGCGCCAAGAGCGCCGGCCATGACCAGCGGGAGGCAGACCGCCATCTGCACGAAGCATTGCGCCTTGCGCAACCCTCGGGCTTCATCCGCTCCTTCGTCGACGAAGGCAGGTCTGTCGTCGAGGGTTTGATGCGGCTGCGGGCGGCCCAGGCAAAGGCCGACCCGTCACTGTCGGCCTATGCGACGCGCATCATCGATGCCGCGCAGACGATGCCCGTGACGACGCGCAAAACAGCCGCCCCGACGGTCGAGAAAGAACAGCTCACCCAGCGCGAGTCCGAGCTGCTGCACTTTCTGTCGGAAGGCATGTCAAATCGCGATATCGCCGTTGCACTGTCGGTAAGCGAAACGACGGTGAAGTGGCATTTGAAAAACATCTTCGGCAAGCTCTCGGTATCGAACCGCGTCCAGGCGGTGCGCGCCGCGGAGGTCGCCGCAAACCTCCGCACCCCTCCGAAAGGAGGGGCATAGATAACTGACATGGCCCCTCTTTAGGGTCGGGCCGGGCGATTGTTAGCCTGCTAGCGTCTGGTTTTTAGAGGATGCCGCGGATGGCGACAGGCTACGTTTTTCACGAACAGCTGATGTGGCATGATACCGGCTCCAGCGCCGACATGATGCCTCCCGGCCGTTTCGTGGAACCCGGACGCCACCTGGAATCGCCTGGATCGAAACGACGGCTCAACAATCTCATCCAGGTCAGCGGCCTGGCACGCCATCTCGTTCCGATCATTGCCGAACCGGTAACGGTAGAAGACCTGCTGCGCGTCCACACGCAGCGCCACGTCGATGATATCAGGATGCTGAGCGAAGGCGGATCCGGTTTCGCCGGGCCTCAGGCACCGATCGGCCTCAACAGTTTCGACATCGCGCTGTTATCCGCCGGCACCACCTATGCCGCCATGCGAGCCGTGCTGACCGGCCGCGTCGACAACGCCTACGCGCTGGCGCGGCCGCCCGGGCACCACGCCGAACCCGACCAGGCCATGGGCAATTGCCTGTTCTCCAACATCGGCGTCGCCGTGCGGCGGCTGCAGCACGAGGGCCTGCTCGGCCGTGCCGCCGTGGTGGACTGGGACGTGCATCACGGCAATGGCACCGAGACGGTGTTTTATTCCGATCCGTCGGTGCTGACGATTTCGCTCCATCAGGACAATCTGTACCCGACCGGACGCGGCGCGCTCGTCGACAACGGCAAGGGACCCGGCGAAGGCTATAACATCAACGTCCCGCTGCCGGCCGGCAGCGGCACCGGCGCCTATGAAGCCACGTTCGACCGCGTCATCGGTCCTGCCTTGCGCGCGTTCAAGCCCCACCTCGTCATCGTCGCTTCCGGTTTCGACGCGTCCGGCTTCGATCCGCTCGGCCGCATGATGCTCAACAGCGAATGTTTTCGCCGCCTTGCCGCACGCATGGTTGCGCTCGCGGCCGAAGTCTCGAGTGGACGGCTGATGATGAGCCATGAAGGCGGCTATTCCGAGGGCTATGTGCCATTCTGCGGCCACGCCGTCATCGAGACGCTGGCCAATCACCGCACCGAGGTGGTCGACCCGCTGTCGGACCATATCGACGAGTGGGCGGGGCAGGACCTGCAGCCGCATCAGGCGGCGGTGATCGATGCCGCTGAAGGCCTGCTCGCGGGCTTGCGCCAACGCCTCGCCAGCGCGGCCTGAAGCGATGGATTTCGCCATCACGACATTGCTCAATGCGCTGACGCTGATCAGCATCCTGATGCTGGTCGGGCTCGGGCTCGCCATCAGCTTCGGCCTGATGAACGTGACCAATCTGGCGCATGGCGAGTTCGTCACCGTCGGCGCCTTCGCGGTATACTTCATCCAGAGTATGGGCGGCTCGTTCTGGCTGGGCCTGGCTGCGGCGCCGATCGCCGGCGCCGTGGTCGGCTGCATCCTGGAATTCGCCGTCATTCGCCACCTCTATTCGCGGCCGGTGTCGACGGTGCTTGCCACCTGGGGCGTCAGCCTCATCCTGCAGCAAGGGCTGGAATTGACCTTTGGCCTCGGCGCCAAGCCGGTGACGCCGCCGGTCGAGGGCACGCTCGACCTCTTCTTCACCGTCTATCCGGCCTATCGGCTGATCCTGATCGGCATCGCCATGGTGACCTTGCTCGGCGTCATCCTGCTGATCAGCCGCACATCCTTCGGCCTCGACATCCGCACCGTCATCCAGAACCGCGAAATGGCGGAGGGCGTCGGCATCAACACGCGCCGCACCTACGCCATCGCCTTCACCTTCGGCGCGGCAATCGCGGGGCTGGCTGGGGGACTGGTCGCGCCCCTGGCGATCGTGCTGCCGCAGATGGGGGTGAACTATCTCGCCAACGCCTTCTTCGTCGTCATCGTCGGCGGGGTCGGCTCGATTGGCGGCCTCGTCGCCGGCAGCGTCTTCGTCGGCGGGCTGACCAGCATCCTCAACTACCAGATCTCGCCATCGCTGGCGCAGGCCATCGTGCTGCTGGCGGCCATCGTCGCCGTGCGGGTGCGGCCCAACGGCCTGTTCAACGGGGCGTCGCGATGATCGCCCGGGACCGCAACTGGCTGCTGATCTTCGCCGTCTGCGTGGCGCTTGCCATCGCCTATCCCTTCTTCGCCGACGGCTACCAACTGACGGTGATCCGCGACGCGCTGATCTTCGGCCTGTTCGCGGCGAGCCTCGACTTCTTCTGGGGCCGCACCGGAATCCTGTGTTTCGGCCACGCCGCCTTCTTTGGCATCGGCGGCTACATCATGGCATTGGTCACGCTCAATGACGCGATTCCTTTCGGCAGCCTGCTCGGCATCGTGGGCGCCATTGCGGGGGCTGCCTTCGTCGCCGCCATCATCGGTTACTTCCTGTTCTTCGGCGGCATCCGCGGCAGCTACTTCACCATCGTCACGCTGGCCATGGGCGTCATCTGCCAGCAGGCGGCCATCTCCTGGAGTTCGGTCACCGGCGGCGATAGCGGCCTGATCGGGATCCCGCCGATCGAATTCGATCTTGGCGGCCGGCATGTCGATCTCAGCCAGGACCTGTCGAGCTATATCTTCGTCGCGGCCATCGTGGCGGTGGCCGTGCTGACACTGTGGTCGATCGGCCGTGGCCGCTGGGGCACGGTGCTGACCGCCATCCAGGACAATGAGGTCCGGGCGGCGGCACTCGGCCACAATGCGCCGTTACGGCTGCTCGTCACCTTCATCCTTTCGGCAGCCATCGCCGGGCTTGCTGGCGCGCTCTATGTCTGCATGGCCGGGCTGGTTGCCCCCGATCTGTCCGGACTGCTTCTGTCGACGGAGGTCATTGTCTGGGTGGCGGTCGGCGGGCGCGGCACGCTGCTTGGCCCAGTGCTGGGCGCAATCTTCATCCAGCGCGCACAGCAGACGATCAGCAGCTTCAATCCGAGCCTGTGGCCGCTGCTGCTGGGCTGCGTCTTCGTCATCATCGTCTTTGTCCTGCCGGACGGCATCCTGTCGATCTATGCGCGGCTGAAGAGCCTGTTCAAAGGCAGGAGCCAGGCCTGATGAGCGACGTCCTGCTCCAAGCCGAAAATGTCGGCATCCGCTTCGGAGGGTTGCAGGCCCTCGAAGGATTGGACCTGACGGTCCGCGACAAGGCGCTCTGCTGCATCATCGGCCCGAACGGCGCCGGCAAGAGTACCTTCCTCAACGTGCTGACCGGCACGTTGCGCCCGACCAGCGGCAGCGTCCATTTCCTCGGCCGCGACATTGCCGGCCTGCCGCTGCATCGCATCGCCCGGCTCGGCATTGCCCGCAAGTTCCAGATCCCGTCGGTCTTCCCGAGCCTCTCGGTTGAGGACAACCTCAAGGTCGCACGATGGGGTGCCCCCTCCCCGGCGCGGCCAATCGGTGAATTGATGGAACTGGTCGCGCTGACCAATCGTGCTGCCACATTGGCCGGCGAACTGGCGCACGGCCAGAAGCAATGGCTGGAGATCGGCATGGCGCTGGCCATCGAGCCACGGCTGCTTTTGCTCGACGAGCCAACCGCCGGCATGACGCCGCAGGAGACGCTGGCGACGGCCGAAATGCTGCTGCGGCTGAAGGGCGAGTTCTCGATCGTCGCCGTCGAGCACGACATACGCTTCGTGCGGGCGCTGAATTGCGAAACGCTGGTGCTGCACCAGGGTCGCCGGCTTCGCAGCGGTCCTTTCCACGACATTGAGGCCGACGAGATGGTCCGCGACGTCTATCTGGGGAGGCGCTGACCATGCTGCGGACACTTGCCGTGTCGGCCGGCTACGGCCTGCTCCCGGTGCTGAACGGCATCGACCTCGGCGTCGCGGCGGGCGAAGTGGTCGGCCTGCTCGGCCGCAACGGCGCCGGGAAGACAACGCTGCTGCGCGTCATCGCCGGGGGCCTGAAGGCGAGCGGCGGTGCGGTGGTTCTCGGCGACCAGGATCTCACCAACGCCCCGGCCTTCCGCCGCGCGCGGGCGGGCATCGCCCATGTGCCGCAGGGCCGCGGTATCTTCAACCAGCTGACGGTGCGGCAGAACCTGGAAGTCGGCACGCGCGCCGCCAGGGATCGTGGCGACGGCGACATTCCAGCCGACATCTTTGGCTATTTTCCCATCCTTCGCGAGCGCGAGGCGCAGACCGCCGGTACGCTCTCGGGGGGCCAGCAGCAGATGCTGGCGATAGGCCGCGCACTGTGCGGCCTGCCGTCGGTGCTGCTGCTCGACGAGCCTTCGGAAGGCATCCAGCCGAACATCGTGCAGTCGATCGCCGAGCTGGTGCCGCGCATCGCGCGCGAGCGCGGCATCGCCATCGTCCTGGTCGAGCAGAATCTCGATCTCGTCCTTAAGGCGGCGGACCGCTGCCTGGTGATGGAGAAGGGCAGGATCGTGCATGAGGGCACGCCGGAAGCATTCGCCGACGAGACCCTGCTGAAGGACCTCTTGGCTTTGTAAGGCGTGCATGGGGCGCGCCTGGACTGGAAGGGAACACAACAATGATAAACAGAAGAACTGTTCTGAAATCCGGCGGCGCCGCGGCCGCCTTCGCAATGGTCGGCGCGCCGGGAATCCTGCGCGCCGCAGACACGGTCAAGGTCGGGCTGTCGATCCCGATCACCGGGCTGCAGGCGATCCTCGGCGAGACGCTGCTCAACTGCTACAAGCTCGCCGCCGCCGAACTCAACGCCGCCAACGGCATTGGCGGGCGCCAGGTGGAGCTCTTCATCGAGGACAACCAGACCACGACCAAGGGCTCCATCGACAAGGCCCGCAAGCTCCTCAACGAGGACAAGGTCGACGTGATCATGGGAACGATCATTTCGCCCGAGCGCAGCGCCACGCTTTCCGTCACCTCGAAGGCCAAGAAGCTGTTCTTCTACCCGACCAATTTCGAGGGCGGCGAATGCAATCGCTACTTCGTCGCCACCGGACCTATCCCGATGCAGCAGGTAGACCCGATGATGCCGTGGGTGGCCGAAAACCTCGGCAAGACCATCTACATCATGGCGTCCGACTATGCCTGGCCGCAGAAAATGACCGAGGCGATCACAGCCGCCTATGAAAAGGCCGGCGGCAAGATTGTCGGCGCCGACTATTATCCGTTCGGCACCACGGATTTCGGCCCGGCCTTCCAGAAGATCAAGTCGCTGAAGCCCGACGTCGTGTGGTCGATGGTGGTCGGCAACGACGCCGTCACGCAGCTCAAGCAGTATCGCAGCTTCGACATCAAGCAGCCTCTGATCGCACCGCTCGACGAGGTCTTCAACAAGGACGCGCTGCCGCCTGGCGTCGCCGCCGGCACCTACGCGCCGCAGCCCTACTGGATGGCGCTCGACAACCCGGTCAACAAGAAGTTCATCGCGAACTTCCGCGAAAAATTCGGCCAGGAGAAGATGGTCAATGGCATCGGCGAGGCCGGCTATAACGGCCTGCATCTCTACGCGCTGGCGGCGGAGAAGGCCGGCTCGCTGAAGGACGACGATGTGCTCAAGGCGCTGCCGACGATCGAGTTCGATGCGCCACAAGGCAAGATCCGGGTCGATGCCAGCAACAACCACACACTCTGCCATTCCTATGTCGGCAAGGCGGCGGCGGACGGCATCGGCTACGAGATCGTCAAGGATTTCGGCACGATCGCGCCGGTAACGCCTTACTGCAAGCTGTAGGCATCAACCGATCCTGACGGCGGCTTTGCCGCTGCCGTCAGGGTGCCTTTGGCGCCGGCAGTCGCTCTCGCAATTCGTCGACGAGCACCCTGGTGTTTTCGGAATAGTCGATGGGCACCACGACGAGATGCACGCCGCCGCCGGCGAAGGCCTGTTCCAACGCCGGTTGCAGGTCGGCTATCGCGCCAACCCTGGTGCCCCTGGCGCCATAGGCTTCGGCGTATTTGACGAAGTCGGGATTGCCGAAGGTCATGCCGAAATCCGGGAATTCGTCGACAGCCTGCTTCCAGCGTATCATGCCATAAGCGTGGTCTTCCAGCAGCAGGATGACGAGATTGAGCTTGAGCCGGACAGCAGTCTCCAGTTCCTGGCTGTTCATCATGAAACCGCCGTCGCCGCAAATGGCCATGACACGGCGTCGGGGATAGAGCAGTGCCGCCATCATCGCCGACGGCAGGCCGGCACCCATGGTGGCCAGCGCATTGTCGAGCAGCAGCGTGTTGGCCATGCGCGTGCGGTAGTTGCGCGCGAACCAGATCTTGTACATGCCGTTGTCCAGCGCGAGGATCCCGTCGGCCGGCATCACGGCGCGCACATCATGTACGATGCGCTGCGGCGTGAAACGGTCTTCGGTGGCGCGCGCGGCGATGCGGCTCAAAATGCCTTCGCGCAGCGGCAGCAGGGCCTGCGCGTTGGGAATCCTGCCCTCGATGCGGTCCGCCAGCAGCGCCAGCGACGGGCCGAGGTCGCCGACGATCTCGGCTTGCGGGAAATAGACCTGCTCGACATCAGCCGTCTGGTAGCCGACATGAATAACCTTCGGTCCTTTCGCCCCCATGATGAAGGGCGGCTTCTCGACCGTGTCGTGGCCGATGGTGATGATCAGATCGGCCTGTTCGATGGTCTCGTGCACGTAGTCGCGTTCCGAAAGAGCCGCCGTTCCCATGTAGAGCTCGGTGCCGCCGGGCACCGTGCCCTTGCCCATCTGCGTGGTGAAATAGGGAATCTGCGTTCGCAGCACGAACTGGGCGACATCGGGAGTCACGCGCGGCCGTGACGCCGCGGCGCCGAACATCAGCAGCGGACGCTTGGCCTCGATGATCATGCGGGCGGCGCGATCGAGCGCGCCAGCGCTGGCCAGGGGCAATTCGACCGGATGTGTCGGCACCAGCGCGATCGGCTCGCATTCCGCCGCCGCAATGTCTTCCGGCAGTTCGAGGTGCACGGGGCCGGGGCGCTCTTCCTGGGCGACGCGGAAGGCTTCGCGCACCAGCGACGGGATCATCCTAGGCGAGACGATCTGGCGCGACAGCTTGGTCAGCGGCTTCATCGCCGCGACGATGTCGACGATCTGGAAGCGCGCCTGCCGGGACGACAGGATGCCCTTCTGGCCGGTGATCATGATCATCGGCATCGCGCCGAGCAGCGCATAGGCAGAGCCGGTGGTCAAATTGAGCGCGCCGGGGCCAAGTGTTGTGATGCACACACCCGGCTTGCCGGTGAGCCTGCCATAGGTGGCGGCCATGAAGGCCGCCGCCTGCTCGTGGCGCGTCAGGATCAGCTGGATCGACGAGCGGCGGATGGATTCGACGATGTCGAGATTTTCTTCGCCCGGAATGCCGAAAATTCGTTCGACCCCTTCATTTTCGAGGGCCGCCACGAACAGATCCGAACCCTTGGTCATCAACCGTCTCTCCTGCGATGCGCACACCCATCAGCCACCTTCATATGGCACCGGAACGTCACGCCTCAAAGAGCGCAAGCCGTCTGTTGGCGATCACGCCATCATTTTCGGCAAGGCGGCCGCCAATGCGTCGACGGCCAGCCGGACCTTGAGCGACAGATGCGGCGTCCGAAGCCAGAGCGCATGGCAATCGTAGGGATAGCGCGGCTGGTCCGGCAACAGCTCGACCAGCGTGCCGGCCTGGATGCGCTCGCGAGCCAGCCAGTAAGGCAACCACGCCAGCCCCATGCCGTCGAGGGCGGCATCGGCGATGGCATCCAGATCGTCGAGCCGCAGCCGGCCGTTTGGGGTTACCTCGAGCGCAGTCTGCCCCTCGCGCGGAAATAGCCACGGCTGAACGATCATGCCGAGCCGGCGGTAGACAATCGCCTGGTGATCGGCGAGGTCCTCGATCCGCCGTGGCTCGCCATGAATTTCAAGATAGGAAGGCGCGGCACAGACGACCATGTCCTGGCGTGCAAGGCGACGCGCGATCACGCCAGCCTTGTCGTTCAGACCGCCGGTCCGGATGGCGAGGTCAAAACCGTCCTCGGCGAGATCGGCGAAGCGGTCGCTGAGCGACAGGTCGAGTTCCAGCATTGGATATTGCCCTGCCAGCTTCAGCAGCACGGGGGTGACGCAGTGGCGCCCGAAATGCGCCGGCATGGTGACACGCAGTTTTCCGCGCGGTTCCGAGAGCTGGTCGGCGGCGAGCGCATCGGCCGCTTCGGCCTCGGCCAGCACCAGGCGGCACCGCTCATAATAGGCGCGGCCAAAATCGGTCAGGCTCTGGCGGCGCGTGGTCCGGTTAATCAGACGCATGCCAAGCCGCTCCTCGAGAAACCGGACATGCTTGCCGACCATCGGTCCGGATAGATCGAGCGCGGTGGCCGCCGCCGCGAACGAGCCAAGATCGACCGCCCTGACGAACACGGCCATGCTCTCGAGCCTATCCATATTCGAAACTCCTGGTTTCTACTGAACAATCCAAACAGCCGTTTATCGCACAAAACTTTCGCGTCATAGCTCATTCAGTGTCAAATATTTTGGAGTGAGCCAAATGGCCCGTATCATTCGCTTCCACCAGCATGGCGGTCCCGAGGTCCTGCGCATCGAGGAGGTCGACCTTCCGCCACCGGGTCCGGGCGAGGTTCAGATCCGCGTCAAGGCGCTCGGCCTCAACCGCGCCGAGGCGCTGCTGCGCGCGGGCAGCTACATTGAGACACCCGTCCTGCCCTCCGGGCTTGGGCTGGAAGCGGCGGGCGTCATCGAGGCAATTGGCGAAGGCGTGATGGGGCTGGCACATGGTGACGCCGTGAGCGTCATCCCGCCGCAATCGATGGTTCGCTGGCCGGCTTACGGTGAGCTTGTCACCTTTCCCGCGGGGCTCATCGTCAAGCATCCGGCGTCCCTCGACTGGCAAACCGCGGCGGCGGTCTGGATGCCGTACCTCACCGCCTACGGCGCCCTGATCGACATCGCCAGGCTGCGCCGCGAAGAGGTCGTCGTCATCACGGCGGCTTCGAGCAGCGTCGGGCTTGCAGCGATCCAGATCGCCAACAGCGTTGGTGCGATAGCAATCGCGGTGACGCGGACATCGGTGAAGAGGCAGGCTCTGCTCGACGCCGGCGCGGCGCATGTCGTGGTCCTTGAGGAAGAGGAACTTGCCGACAGACTGAGCCAGATCGCCGGGCCGCAAGGCGTGCGCGTGGTGCTGGATGCGATCGGCGGGCCGATCTTCGAGCCGCTGACTGCGGCGATGTCGCGAGGCGGCATTCTGATCGAATATGGCGGCCTCAGCAGCCAGCCGACGCCGTTCCCGTTGCCTGCGGTACTGGGCAAGACACTGACGTTGCGCGGCTATCTCGTGCATGAGATCACCGGCAACCCGGAGAAGTTGGAGCCGGCCAAGGCATTCATCCTCGAAGGCCTCGCGGACGGCGCGCTCAGGCCGATCATCGACAGGATCTTTCCCTTCGACCGGATCGTCGAGGCGCATCGCTATCTCGAATCGAACGGGCAGTTCGGCAAGATCGTGGTGACCGTTTGAGCAGCAAATCGCTCTCACCGGCAACATTGCCCCTTGAAGGCTTCGTCCCGCATTCCTAACTCCCGTGTGCGGGCCGGGCCCCTCTGACTGTCGCTTTGGCGACCGTGATGTCGGACCGCTTCAACGGGCCCGTTTCCATTCCTTTCGGTTAAGTGGGCTCATTACTTTCTGGTTAGGAGCCCCACATGACATCTTCCCTCCTCGGCATGGTTTGCCCCTCCTGCCGCGTCGCCCTTGTGATGAGCGAACGCCAGGGGATCGAGATCGACTACTGTCCGCAGTGCCGCGGCGTCTGGCTCGATCGTGGCGAACTCGACAAGATCATCGAACGGTCCACCAGGGACGCGTCTCCCGCGCCGCAGCCACAGCCGGCGCCATTTGCCCAGCCGCAACACAGCCGGGACCGCGATGGCGACTATTCCCGCTCGCATGGCCACCGCTATCCGAAGCGGAAGAAATCATTTTTCGAAGAGCTGTTCGATTGACCATGAGGCCGGTCTTTCCAAGGCCGGCCCTTTGCCGAAAACGCCCGAAACCACAGCGATAAAGGTCACCCCGATGATTTCCCGCACAAGCCGATTTGTCACCCTCTTTGCCGGCCTGTTCCTTGCATTCTCCATGGTCGCGATCGATCATGCCGAGGCGCGGCGCGGCGGCAGTTTCGGCAGCCGCGGCACACGCACGTTCCAATCGGCACCGCCGACCCGGACCGCGCCGGCGCCGACCGCTCCGGTCGAGCGTTCGATGACACCCAACGCCGGCGTCAACAATGCTGCCCGGCAACCACAGACCGGCCTGCAGAGGCCCGGCTTCATGAGCGGCTTCGGTGGAACGATGATGCGCGGCCTGCTGATCGGCGGCCTGATCGGACTGCTCCTTGGCCAAGGTTTCGGCGGCCTCGCCGGCATGTTCGGATTCCTGCTCCAGGCCCTGCTCATCGGTGGCGCGATCATGCTGGCCATCAGGTTCTTCCGGTCGCAATCCGCGCGTGGCCCCGCGCCCGCGCTCGCCGGCATGGGCGATGCCCAAGCTTCACGGTTCGAGAACCGCGCAACGGCACAGCAGAACACGAGCAGCGCTGGCTCCTTCACAATTCCCGGGTTTGGCGGGGGATCGGGCGGAGGCTACGAGACCACCCGATCCGAAGAGATCACGCTGGCCCAGGCCGACCTTGACGCGTTCCAGCAGCTGTTGACCGATGTCCAGGAAGCGTTCGGGCGCGAAGACCATGCGGCATTGCGCCGGTCGGTCACGCCCGAAATGGTATCCTATCTCTCGGAAGAGCTGGCCGACAATGCCCGGAAAGGTCTCAGGAACGAAGTGTCCGACGTCACCCTGCTGCAGGCCGACATCGCGGAAAGCTGGCGCGAGGATGACCGCGACTACGCCACGGCGGCGTTGCGCTACGAGTCTCGCGACGTGATGCGCGAACGGGCGAGCGGCAAGGTCGTCGAGGGCGACGAAGAGCATCCGACGGAGACGACCGAGTTGTGGACGTTCACGCGCCAGAATGGCTCGACCTGGAAGCTCTCGGCCATCCAAGAGGCTTGAGCCCGGCTAGTCTGCTGGCCGGCGGTCACGCGACGATCTTGACACACATCGGCGTGCCGATCTCGATGCTGCGCCCGGTATTGGTCAGCATGCCGTTGCCGGCGTCGCGGACGAAGATCGAAATGCGGTCGGCATTCTGGTTGGCGGAGAACAGATGGCCGCCCGAAGGCGTCAGCGCCAGGTTGCGTGGCGTGGCGCCTCCGCAAGGGACATAGCCGACAAGACTTAAGCTGCCGGTCTGCTGGTCGACCGCCATGATGACGACGCTGTCGTGGCCACGGTTGCCGCCATAGACGAAACGGCCGTCCGGCGAGATCTGGATATCGGCGCAGTGATTGCTGTCGCGGGCCTCGGCCGGCACCGCCGGCTTGGTGTCGATGATCGATAGCCTGCCGGTCGCATTGTCGAGCGCCATCGACGCGACGGTCGAATCCAGCTCGTTCATGACAAAGACAAAGCGGCCGTTCGGGTGCAAGGCAATGTGACGCGGGCCGGCACCCGGAGGGAGCGCGGACTCTGCGAGCTTCACCAGACTTCCGTCCTGTCCGATCCGATAGGACACCAGCCGGTCGATGCCGAGATCGGCGACGATTGCCGTTCCACCGGCAATGGTTTCGGTGACGCTGTGGGCATGCGAGCGTTCCTGCCGCGCCGCGTTGGGGCCGGTGCCCTTGTGCGAAACGCTGGCCAATGGCGCGGACAGTGCGCCCTCCCCGTCGAAACCATACACAGCCACCGCTCGGTCCGGACCACCCTCGCCCATGCCGTAATTGGCGACGAGGAGTTTGGTGCCGTCGCGCGTGACGGTATTGTGCGCCGTGATGCTGCCCAGCGATGGCTGTTTGTTCAAATAGGCGAGCGTGCCCGAGCCGCGATCGAAGCTGTAGGCCGAGACCGTGCCCTCGCGCCAGGAGAAGACTTCCGAATTGGCGTAGATGCGCGAGCCATCCGGCGTCAACGACAGGAAGGTCGGGTTGTCAATATCATTCGTCTCGGCCAGCTTTCTTGTTTCCAGCGTTTCCTCGTCGAAGCCGTAGACACCAAGGCCGACGCCTCGCGCACCCTGAAAATAAGGCGCTTCGCGGTTCAGGCTGCCGACGAAGACCAGACAGGCTTTGCGCATGTTTTCCCTCCCTGCCCGCCGGTGCTCAGTACCGTGGGACCGCCAAAATTTCGCTTGTCCTCGCTTGCAACGCAACCTCATATGTGAAAATAGTATTTACAAAAGAAGATTGACGGGAGGAGACGTCGTGCACCCAGGCGCTTTGAAGCGTGCTCGAATGGCTGGATGGGCGCTCTCGCGAGCCCGGTGGACTACGCCATGAGCGATTTCGCGCCAACCGTTGGCGTTGTCTCGACGCATCCCAGGAATATGCCCGCCGATCATGCCGCCCTGCCGGTGTGGAACGCCGAGAACTGGTTCTATGAGGACTGGCCGGTCGGCCAGAAAATCCGCTCGCTGCGTCGCACCATGGCCGAGGGCGACAGTCACCTTTTCAACACGCTGGTGCTCGACATCCATCCTTACGTGCAGGACCAGATGTTTGCCGAGAGCGAGGGCATTTTCGGCAAGCGGCTGATTGCCGGCGCGTTCGTCTTCTCGGCGGGCCTCGGGCTGGTCGCCACCAACTGCGTCAACGCTTTTTCCTATGGCTATGACAAGCTACGATTCATAAAGCCTGTCTTCATCGGCGACACGATCTATTCGATCCGTTCCAACCTCGACAAACACCCCCGCTACAAGGAGATGGGGCTGATCCGCGCCAGCTACGAGGTGTTCAAGGGCGAAGGCGAGCTCGTTCTTCATTGCGAGCATCTGCAGACGGTGAAGTACCGCAACCCTGCCGATTTCGTCGGCAAGACGGAGAAGTAGAAATGCCGGCAGCAGCCGAATTGCCGCTTGCCGGTCTCGTCGTCGTCGACATGAGCCAATTCCTGTCCGGACCCTACTGCTCGCTCAGGCTGCTCGATCTCGGCGCCCGCGTCATCAAGATAGAGCGTCCTGACGGCGGCGACCTGTCGCGCCGGCTCTATCTCAGCGACACCGAGATCGGCGGCGATTCCACCATCTTCCATGCCATCAACCGGGCCAAGGAAAGCCTCGCCATCGATCTGAAGAACGAGGCGGACCTCAATACATTGCGCGGGCTGCTGGCCAAGGCCGATGTGCTGATCCAGAATTTCCGACCGGGCGTCATCGAGCGCCTTGGGCTCGACTACGAGACCGTCCGCCAGATCAATCCGCGCCTGGTCTATGCCTCGATCAGCGGCTATGGCGAGGATGGCCCGTGGGTGAAGCGCCCGGGCCAGGATCTGCTGGCGCAGTCGCGCTCCGGCGTGATGTGGCTGAACGGCGACGAAGACCAGGGACCGGTGCCGTTCGGCCTCGCCATCGGCGACATGCTGGCGGGTGCGGCCTGCGCGCAAGGCATCCTGGCCGCACTGGTGCGGCGCGGCATCACAGGCCAGGGCAGCCATATCGAGACCAGCCTTCTGGAAGCGCTGGTCGACTTCCAGTTCGAGGTGCTGACCACACATCTCAATGACGGGCGCCGCCTGCCTAGGCGCTCGAGCTTCCGCAGCGCGCATGCCTATCTCTCGGCGCCTTACGGAGTCTATCCGGCCAAGGACGGCTATCTCGCCATCGCCATGACGCCGATCCCCAAGTTGGCCGACCTTTTGTCGCTCGATGAATTGGCTCCCTATCGCGACAAGCCGGCATCCTGGTTCACCGCGCGCGACGATATCAAGGCAATCATCGCCCAGAGGATCGCGACCAAGACCATCGACGATTGGCTGGCCATTGTCGAACCCGCCGACATCTGGTGCGCCAAGGTGCTGACCTGGCCGGAGATGCTGGCAAGCGAGGGTTTTCAGGCCCTCGACATGCTGCAGACGGTGACGCGCGAGGACGACGTCTCGATCCTCACCACCAGTTCGCCGCTGAGGGTCGACGGTATCAGGGCCAAGGTCGACCGCGCGGCACCCCGTATCGGCGAGCACAGCGCAAAAATCCGCGAGGAGTTCGACCTGTGAGCCTCAAGCTTAGGGGTATGACCTGGAGCCATCCGCGTGGCTATGATCCCATGGCTGCCTGCTCGGCGCTATGGCGCGAGCGGACAGGAGTTGCCATCGAATGGGACAAGCGTTCGCTGCAGGATTTCGAGTCCTTCCCGGTCGAGGAGTTGGCGCGCGCCTACGACCTCATCGTCATCGACCATCCGCATGTCGGCCAGATCACCGCGGAGCGCTGCCTCGAGCCTCTCGACGTCGCCGGCCGCGAGGCGGAACGCGCCGCGCTTGCGTCGGGGAGCGTTGGCCAGTCCTATCCGAGTTACACATGGCAAGACCGGCAATGGGCGTTTCCGATCGATGCGGCCAGCCAAGTGCAGGCCTGGCGGCCGGACGCGCTCGATGCGCCGGCAGCGACGTGGAGCGAAGTGCTCGATCTCGCCCGGCAAGGCCGCGTGCTGCTGCCGCTGCGACCGCCGCATTGCCTGATGACCTTCTACACGCTGGCCGGTAATCTCGGGCATCCCTGCGCGACCGATCCGTCGGGCGATCTCATCGCTGTCGAGACGGGCTGCGAAGTCTTCGAGACGATGCGTGAGATCGCCGCGCTGGTCGACCCGACGTGCTTCGACATGGACCCGATCGCCGTTTCGGAACGCATGGCCGAGGCTGGTTCCCGCATTGTCTGCGCGCCGCTGATCTATGGCTACGTCTCTTATGCGGCGTCGGGTTTTCGCGCCAACAGGTTGGCTTTTGCCGACATCCCGGCGGTCGGTTCCAATGGTCCGATCGGCTCGGCGCTCGGCGGCACAGGCATAGCGGTATCAGCCTTCTCCAAGGCTAAAGAGGCAGCGATCGATTTTGCCTATTGGGTCGCCAGCGGCGATGTCCAGCGTGGCATCTATGCCGCCGCCGGCGGCCAGCCGGGCCATGCGGCTGCCTGGGAAGACCAGACTATCAATGAAGTGGCCGGCAACTTCTATCGAGGCACGCGCGCGACGCTGGAGGGCGCCTGGGTGCGGCCGCGCCATGACGGCTACATGGCGTTCCAGCAGGCGGCGTCAGACCGCATCAATTCCGGCCTGACCTCCGGCCATCCTGCCGGCCGGGTCGTCGCCGATCTCATCAGCCTGTTCCGGGCCAGTTCCCCCTCGCCTGGCGAGAGCTGAGCGAGGTCGCTATTTCAACCGCCAAAGCTTGCGGGCATTGCCCGACAACAGCCTGTCACGCTCCGAAACGCTGCAACCCGAGAGCAGCGCATGGGTCGCCGCCACCCAGGTCGAGAGACCGCCACCAAGCGTGCAGACCGGCCAGTCGCTGCCCCAGACGACACGGTCCCAGCCGAACGAATTGATGGTGTGTTCGACGTAAGGCCGCAGCGTATCGACGGTCCAATTGGCGGCGTCGGCATAGGCGACCACGCCGGAAATCTTGGCCATCACGTTCGGGCGCCGTGCGATCTCGCTCATGTGTTCGCGCCAGGGATGCTCGGCTCCGCCCTTGATGTCGGGAACGCCGCAATGGTCGAGGACGAACTGGACGTCGGGCGCCAGTTCGGCGAGCGCGATCGCCTTGGGAATCTGATGCGGCAGCACGACGAGGTCGAAGGTCAGGCCGGTGCCGCCAAGCCGCTTGATGTTGTCACGGAACAGCGCGCCTTCCGAAAGATCGTCCGGCACGACGTGAAGGACGCGGCGGAAACCCTTGACGAAGGGGTTTGTCCGCTGGCGTTCGAGATAAACGGCAAAGTCAGCGTCTTCGGGACGGCAGGATGCTATTGTCCCAGAGAGCATGCTGCCCGCTTGCCGCGAGAGGCCCTCGACACGGGCGGTCTCCGCCTCGATGTCGGCCGGGTCGACATCGACCTCCATGTGCAGCACGCGTTCGACACCGGCACGCTTTGCCTCCGTGGCGTATTCCTCATAGGAGAAATCGCGGTTCAGTGCCGGTACGCCGGCAAGCCAGGGGTAGCGAAGCGCCGAGCGATCGATGAGATGCAAATGGGTGTCGATGATCATGGCGGGCTCCTCCCTGTAGCTTTTTCGATCCTCTCACGAAGGAATTCTTCATTCAAATAAGAATTATGTCGATGAGCCGACGGCCGACCCGGCCAAACGCGAAAGCTTCTCACACGTTGCCAGCAGCAGCTCGATGGTGCGCGTTATGTCCGGCGCGGACGGAGCGTTGACGACGGTGATGTAAGGAATTGAAAGCGCCGCGATGGCCTTGCCGTCGGAACTGCGCACCGGTGCCGACAGATTGTAGACGCCGGCGGTCTGCATCGAGGCCATCATCTCATATCCCCGTTCCCTGATCTGGTCGAGGCGGGCAAAGAACTCGGGCGGCTGCGCGGTCTTGTCGGTGCTGCGGACATGTTCGGAGATCATCATCTGGCGCTCCTCCTGCGAACGGAAGGCGAGCAGCACATGTCCCGAACCGGTGTCGAACAGGCTGATGTGGGAGCCGACTCGGATCGAAATCCCCCAGTAGTTCGGCGCCTCCTGCTGGCCTATCACCACGGCGGAACCGCGATCAAAAACAACGAGTTGATTGGCCTGCTGCGAGGTCTCGGCCAGTTCGCGCATCAGCGGCGTCGCATAGGAAACCAGCCGCCGCACCGGCGCGTGCAATTGTGCCAGGCCAAACAGCTTGAGCGTCAGCGAATAGCGGTCGCCATCGAGCCGCGTGACGTAGCCGCGCCGCACCAGCCGGTCCAGCATGCGGTAGAATTCATTGGGGCTGCGGTCGAGCTTCTTGGCGATTTCCGCTTGGGTCAGGCCACCGTCCACGCCCGCTAGAAGCTCAAGGATGTCGAGCCCCTTGTCGAGCGCCGGCGCGCGATAACGTTCGTCTTCGCTGTCGTCCATGGCTCATCCCTCCAGTGAATTCAACTCTTCATATACGCAGGAACGCGGCCAGGCGGAAACAAATTTCGCCTTGACGTACTGATGAATGTTTTGTTTGTATATGAATGTAGCATTTCTTGTCACGTGACGAGTTGCGGGCGCCACCGAGGCGTACCCAGGGAGGATACCAATGAACAGACTGCTTTCCGGCGTATGCGCCGGCGCATTGATGCTTGCGTCAGGCGCAGGCACCGCCCTTGCCGGCGACCTGCCCGGCAAGTTCGACGGCGTGACCGTCGACGTGAAGCTGATCGGCGGCCAGCAATATGAAAAGCTCTACGAGCGCATTCCCGAATGGGAGAAGGCGACCGGCGCCAAGGTCAACATCCTGACCAAGAAGAACGGCTTCGACATCGACAAGGAATTGAAGTCCGACATCGCCTCGGGCAGCACCAACTGGTGCGTCGGCTGGAATCATTCCTCCTTCGCGCCGCAATACACCGGCCTCTACACCGACCTCAGCAAGCTCCTGCCGAAGTCGGAGATCGACGCCTTCGTGCCGTCGACGATCAAGGCGGCAACCATCGACGGCAAGCTGGAAATGCTGCCGCGTGCGCAGTTCGACGTCTCGGCGCTCTACTACCAGAAGAGCCTGTACGAGAACGCCGACAACAAGACCAAGTTCAAGGCCAAATACGGCTATGATCTGGTGCCGCCGGACACCTGGAAGGAAGTCACCGACCAGGCTGAGTTCTTCGCCAACCCGCCGAATTTCTACGGCACGCAGTTTGCCGGCAAGGAAGAGGCGATCAATGGCCGCTTCTACGAAATGGTCGTCGCCGAGGGCGGCGAATATCTCGACAAGGACGGCAAGCCGGTCTTCAATTCCGAAGCCGGCATCCGGGCGCTCGACTGGTTCGTCAACCTCTACAAGGCCAAGGCCGTGCCGGCCGGAACCACCAACTACCTCTGGGACGATCTCGGCCAGGGCTTTGCCTCGGGCACCGTCGCCATCAATCTGGACTGGCCGGGCTGGGCTGGCTTCTTCAACGATCCGAAATCGTCGAAAGTCGCGGGCAATGTCGGCGTCAAGGTCGCGCCGAAAGGCTCCGCCGGGGTGCGCACCGGCTGGTCGGGCTTCCATGGCTTCTCGGTGACCGAGAACTGCCCGAACAAGGAGGCAGCGGCATCGCTCGTATGGTGGCTGACCAACGAGGACAGCCAGAAGCTCGAGGCCACCGCCGGCCCGCTGCCAACGCGCACCGCGGTCTGGGATTGGGACCTGCAGCAAGCCGCCAACGACCCTTACAAGAAGGAGGTTCTGTCGGCTTTCCAGGAAGAAGCCAAGCACGCCTTCGCCGTGCCGCAGACGCCTGAGTGGATCGAGATCTCGAACGCCGTCTATCCCGAGTTGCAGGCCGCGATTCTCGGCGACAAGACCTCCAAGCAGGCACTGGACGAAGCCGCCGCCAAGGCGACGCAGATCCTGCAGGACGCTGGCAAACTGTAAGCATTGCTCCCAAGATTGCCTTCCCCATCGTGAATGGGGGAGGCGATCGCCTTTGCCGGCGTTGCCCGTTTCATCATGTCGGGCCTCTGCCCAAATTTGAATGCCAGACACCAGAGGAGCCCGATGAAGGGCCTCAAGCCACCCGCGCCGTTCCTGCTGCTGCTTCCGGCCATCGTCGTTCTGGCGGCGGTCGTCGTGGTGCCGCTGCTTCTGTCGCTCTATTCAAGCTTCACGCCGTTCCGCCTGACCAAGCCCGAGACGTTCTTCGTCTTCATCGGCCTCAGGAATTACCTGTCGATCCTGGCCAACACCGATTTCTGGTGGGCATTCGGCCGTACCGTCCTGTTGCTGACGATCGCGCTCAATCTTGAAATGCTGCTTGGCCTTGGTCTCGCCATGCTGGTTGAGAAGGCGACGCGCGGCCAGCGCATCCTGCGCACGCTAATGATGTTTCCGATGATGTTCTCGCCGATCCTCGTCGGCTTCCAGTTCAAGTTCATGTTCAACGATAATATCGGCCTGGTGAACAATGCGCTGCAGTCGCTTGGCATCACCAGCGACGCCATTCCGTGGCTGATCGAGGGCCACCTCGCCTTCATCGCCATCTCGGTTGCCGAGATCTGGTCGTCGACGGCGATCTTCGCCATCCTGATCCTCGCCGGGCTGCTCGCCATGCCCAAGGAGCCGATCGAGGCGGCGCGCGTCGATGGCTGCACGCCTTGGCAGACCTTCCGCTATGTGACCTGGCCGTTCGTCATGCCCTTCGCCTACATCGCCATGACCATCCGCTCGCTCGACGTGGCGCGTGCCTATGACATCGTCAAGATCATGACCGATGGCGGTCCGGCCGGCCGTACCGAGCTGCTCTGGACACTCGTGGCGCGCACCGCCTACAGCGACGGGCGCATGGGCATGGCCAACGCCATGGCCTATTTCTCGATCCTGCTGTCGATCGCCTTCACCGTCTATTTCTTCAACAAGCTCGCCGCGGCGCGCACGCAAATCGGCGCGGAGTGGTGAAGATGGACGAGAATTCTTCCGCCCGCCTTAAGCGCAGGCTGCTTGATATCGTCTATCGCATCGGCCTGTTCCTGGCGATGCTGACCATCTGCCTGCCGGGCCTGTGGATCGTGCTGTCGTCGCTGCGGCCGACGGTCGAGATCATGGCCAAGCCGCCGGTGTGGATCCCGCAGGATATTTCGTTCGACGCCTATGTCGCGATGTTCTCAGGCATCGGCAAGGGCGGCATCCCTGTCATCGAATATTTCCGCAACTCGCTGATCATATCGGTGACTTCGACGGTGATCGCGGTCGCCATCGGCATGGCGGGCGGCTATGCCTTCGCGCGCTATCGCTTTCGCGGTAAATCGAGCGCCTTCCTCGGCCTGATGCTGACACGCACGGTGCCCGGTATCGCGCTGTCGCTGCCGCTGTTCTTCCTCTATGTGCGGCTCGGTATCATCGACACGCATTTCGGGCTGATCCTCGCCTATGTCGCGCTCAACGTGCCTTTCACCATCTGGCTGATCGACGGCTTCTTCCGCCAGGTGCCGAAGGATCTCGCCGAAGCCGCACAAATCGACGGCTGCACGCGCTGGCAGGCCTTTTGGCAGGTCGAGTTCCCGCTCGCCGGACCAGGCATCGCATCAGCCGCGATCTTCGCCTTCCTGACCTGCTGGAACGAGTTCGCGCTCGCCTCCCAACTGACGCGCTCGGTCAGCGCCAAGACGCTGCCGGTAGGCCTGCTCGACTACACGGCCGAGTTCACCATCGACTGGCGCGGCATGTGCGCGCTCGCCGTGGTGATGATCATTCCGGCGCTCACCCTCACTTTCATCGTCCAGAAGCACCTTGTCGGCGGCCTGACCTCCGGCGCGGTGAAAGGCTGATCTCATGGCAACGGTTTCCCTCAAAAAGCTGACCAAGCGCTACGGCAATATCGAGATCGTGCATGGCATCGACCTCGACATCACCGACCGCGAATTCATCGCGCTGGTCGGTCCTTCCGGCTGCGGCAAGTCGACGACGCTGCGCATGATAGCCGGGCTGGAAGAGATCAGCGCCGGTTCGATCGAGATTGGCGGGCGCGTCGTCAACGATTTGCCGCCGCGTTCGCGCAACATCTCGATGGTGTTCCAGTCCTATGCGCTCTACCCGCATATGACGGTGCGCGAAAACCTCGGCTTCTCCTTGAAGATCGCCGGCGCCGCCAAGGACGACATGGATCGCCGCGTCGCCGAGGCCTCGGCTATCCTGGGGCTCGATGCTTTGCTCGACCGTCGGCCGTCGCAACTGTCCGGCGGCCAGCGCCAGCGCGTCGCCATGGGTCGTGCCATCGTGCGCGACCCCGACGTCTTCCTGTTCGACGAGCCGCTTTCCAATCTCGATGCCAAGCTCAGAACGCAGATGCGCACCGAGATCAAGAAGCTGCACGCCAAGGTGCAATCGACGGTGATCTACGTCACCCACGACCAGGTCGAGGCGATGACGCTTGCCGATCGTATCGTTATCATGCGCGACGGACATATCGAACAGGTTGGCACCCCAGATGAAGTGTTCCGCCGGCCAGCCACGCGCTTCGTTGCCGGCTTCATCGGCTCACCGCCGATGAATTTGCACGAGGCGACGGTCGACGACGGCCAGCTGGTTTTCGCCAGCGGCGCCAAGCTGCCCCTGCCCGGTCAGTTCAAGGCCAACGTCGCTGGCGGCGCCAAGGTCGTGTTCGGGTTGCGGCCAGACGACATCTATCCGACCGGCCATGGTATCAGCTCCGGCGGCGCGGCCGACGTGCATCAGATCGAACTGCCGATCACCGTCACCGAGCCGCTCGGCAACGAGACGTTGGTGTTCGTCGAGTTCAACGGCAGTGACTGGGTGTCTCGCATGCTGAACCCCAGGCCGCTGAAGCCAGGCGAGCGCGTCGCCATGAGCCTCGACCTGTCGCAGGCGCATCTGTTTGCCGCTGAGACCGGAAAGACATTGCGGAGCTGACCGACATGGCCAAGATCGAAAAGATAGAATTGCGCATGGTCGACCTTGTGCCCAAGGTCAAGCGCACCGACGCGATCCAGAGCTTCGTCAGCCAAGAGACGCCAATCGTCACCATCACCGATTCCGATGGCGCGGTCGGAACTGGCTACAGCTACACGATCGGCACCGGCGGCTCGTCGGTGATGCGGCTCCTGTCCGATCACCTGGCGCCGCGCCTGATCGGCCGCGATCCTGATATGATCGAAGCGATCTGGCACGATCTCGAATTCGCCACCCACGCCACCACGATCGGCGCCATCACGGCAATCGCCATCGCGGCGATCGACACGGCGCTCTGGGACCTCAGGGCGAAGAAACAGAGCCTGCCGCTATGGAAGCTCGCCGGCGGCGCCAAGGACCGCTGCCCGCTTTACACGACAGAAGGCGGCTGGCTGCACATCGAGACGCAGGCGCTGGTCGACGATGCGGTGGCCGCCAAGGCCAAGGGGTTTCGCGGCTCGAAAGTGAAGATCGGCAGGCCGCATGGCTCCGAGGATCTCGCGCGGCTGTCGGCGGTGCGCAAGGCGGTGGGCGACGGCTACGAGATCATGACCGACGCCAATCAGGGTTTCTCCGTCGACGAGGCGATCCGGCGTGCGGCGAGGCTTCGAGAACTCGATCTCGCCTGGATCGAGGAGCCGCTGCCGGCCGACGACATAGACGGGCATATCAGGCTGTCGAATTCGACGCCGACGCCGATCGCCATCGGCGAGTCGCTCTATTCCGTCAGGCACTTCCGCGAATACATGCAGAAAGGCGCCTGCTCGATCGTGCAGGTCGATGTCGGCCGCATCGGCGGCATCACGCCCTGGCTCAAGATCGCCCATGCGGCGGAGGCCTTCGACATTCCGGTCTGCCCGCATTTCCTGATGGAATTGCATGTCAGCCTGACCTGCGCTGTTCAGAACGGCAGGTATGTCGAGTACATTCCGCAACTCGACCAGTTGACCGGCAAGCACATGCGCATCGAGGATGGGCATGCGCTGGCGCCCGACGAGCCCGGTATCGGCATCGATTGGGACTGGGACGCGGTCAAGGCCATGAGCATCGCCGAATTCACCACGGCGATCACGAGATAAGGAGCTGATATGCAGCGGATGGGATTTGTGCTTGGGCTGAAGCCGGAGAAGGTCGAGGACTATGTTCGCCTCCATGCCGCCGTCTGGCCTGACGTGCTGACCATGATTTCGGCATGCAACATCAAGAACTATTCCATTTACCTGAAGCGGCCGGAGAACCTGCTGTTCAGCACCTTCGAATACCACGGCACCGACTACGAGGCCGACATGGCCAAGATGGCGGCCGATCCGAGGACGCAGGAATGGTGGGCCGTCTGCATACCTTGCCAGGAGCCGCTTGCGACCCGAAAGGAGGGTGAATGGTGGGCTTCGATGGACGAGGTCTTCCACCATGACTGAGGCCGGTTTCGACCCTGCCTCACTCGTCCAGGCCTGGGCCAAACCCTCACGACCCCGACCGATCGTCACTTTCGGTGCAGGGTCGATTGTCGGCGACGCGCATTTCCCGGCCTACCGAAAAGCGGGATTTCCGATCGCCGGTCTTTACGATCCGGACCAGGCCAAGGCGCAGGCCCTGGCCGATAAATGGGACGTGACGGCGTTCCGTTCGGTGCAAGAAGCCGCTGGAGTTAAGGACGCGATCTTCGATCTGGCAACCCCACCGGGGCGGCACGCCGATATCCTGAAGGCGCTGCCCGGCGGTGCGGTCGCCCTGATCCAGAAGCCGATGGGCAATTACCTCGGGGAGGCAAGCGAAATCCTCGAAATCTGCCGCGCCAAGAAGCTCAAGGCGGCTGTGAATTTCCAGCTCCGCTTCGCGCCGATGATGCTGGCGCTGAAGGACGCCATCGCCAAGGGCTGGCTCGGCGAGGTCGTCGATTTCGACGCCTGGCTGGCGCTGGCGACGCCGTGGCAGTTGTGGGAATTCCTGCTCAAGGCGCCGCGCGTCGAGATCGCCATGCACTCGATCCACTATCTCGACCTGATCCGGCAGTTGCTCGGTGACCCCAAGGGCGTGCATGCCAAGACGCTCGGCCATCCCAATCATTCCGTGGCGCAGACGCGCACCAGCGCCATTCTCGACTATGGCGACACCGTGCGCTGCGCGCTGTCGATCAACCACGACCACAAGTTCGGGCGCCGGCATCAAGCCTGCGAATTTCGCGTCTGCGGCACCGAGGGTGCCGCCTATCTCAAGCTCGGTCTCAATCTCGATTATCCCCGGGGCGAGCCGGATATTCTGGAAATCTATCCGAAGGGCGGATCGGACTGGATCGCGGTGCCCTTGGCCGGCGAGTGGTTTCCCGACGCCTTTGTCGGGCGCATGGCAAATGTCCAGCGCTTTGCATCCGGCGAAGACGCCGAACTGATCAGTTCGGTCGAGGATGCATGGAACACAATGGCGCTGGTGGAAGCCGCCTATCGTTCAAGCGCGGCGCCGGCGACGCCGGTCGCGGAAAGGCCCTGATGGAACAGATCCAGTATTTCGAGGAGTACGAGATCGGCTCGACGCGGCTGACCAACGGCCGCACGATTACCGAGACCGACTTCATTGTCCATGCCGGTCACACCGGCGATTTCTTCCCGCACCACATGGACGCCGAGTTCATGAAGACAACACCGTTCGGCCAGCGCATCGCGCATGGCACGCTGGTGTTCTCGGTCGGCATCGGGCTGACGGCAACGGTCATCAATCCCGTCGCCTTTTCCTATGGCTACGACCGGCTGCGCTTCATCAAGCCCGTGTTCATCGGCGACACGATCCGCACACGCACCACCATCGCGGCCAAGGAGGACGACCCCAAGCGACCGGGTTCCGGACGCGTGATCGAGCGCTGCGAAGTGATCAACCAGCGCGGCGAGGTGGTGCTGGCGGCCGACCACATCTACATCGTCGAACGCCAGCCGGCCTGAGGCAATGTCCGCTATGCGCCGGTAGCGCGCTTGGTGATGCGCTCCAGACCGAGCAGCAGGACCAGCGTTGCCGCCACCAGGATCATGGTGAGCGCCGCCCCGGCAAAGATGTCGCCGCGATCGGTCAGTGAGAAAATCGACACCGGCAGCGTCACCCAACCCGGCGGATAGACCATCACGGTCGCGCCAAGCTCGCCCATGGACAGCGCGAAGCTCAGCCCGAAGGCCGCGACCAGATAGGGTGCGAGCAAGGGCAGCGTGACATGCCGGAGCCGATAGGCAGGGCGTGCGCCAAGGCTCGACGCGACCTGCTCGAAATCGGGCGACAGCCGCGCAAGCCCGGCCGAGACATTGCCGAAGGTGAAAGCCGAGATCAGCACGAAATGCGCGATCATGACGACTGCGATCGTGCCGTTGAGCAACAGCGGCGGATGGCTGAACGCAACCAGCAGGCCAAGGCCGACCGACACCGAAGGCACAGCGCTCGGGATGAAGAACAGCAGGCCGAGTGCCCTCGCCAGCGTGGCGCCCTGGATGCGCAGCGCAAGTGCTGCCCAGGTGCCGCTGACCAGCGCCAGCGCGCTGGCCAGGAAGCCGGTGACAAGGCTGGCCTTGACCGCGTTCCAGGCCGCGCCGCGCGCGACATCGGTGTAGTGCTCCGTGGTCAAGCCATTGGGCAGCACGCCGTTCCACTGGTCGGCCAAGCTGGACAGCAGGATCACCGCCAGCGGCGCCAGGAACAGCACGCCGAAGATCAGCGCGAAGATCACCCAGATGACGAAGCGACCGGAACGCGACCAGACCAGCATCGCTAGACTCCCCACCGGCCGGCAGCGAACCGGTAGAGACCGAACAGGCCGAGCGACAGGGCTATGTTGACCACGGCGATGATGCAGGCGACCTGGTAGGCCGATTCCTGGATCGCCTTGCCATAGATCAGCAGCGGCAGCGTGATGACGCCCTTGGCGCCGATGAACAGGACGATGCCGAATTCGTTGACGGTGAGGAGCAGGCAGAGGCTGCCGCCGGCGATGAGCGCGGGTACCGCCGCCGGCAGAATGACCTGGCGGACAATGCGGAACGGTCGCGCGCCAAGCACGCTTGCCGCTTCGATCTGGCCGCGATCGACCAGCGAAAAGGCGGCAAGCAGCGGCCGCAGGATGAAGGGCGTGTAGACCGTGACCTCGGCCAGAACGACGCCCCATGTCGAATAAAGGAAGTCGACCGGCGGCAGCGGCAGCGAGAAGGCTTCCATCAGCCCGGAGTTGAGCATGCCGGCGGAGCCGTAAAGGAAGGTGAAGGCCAGCGTCACCAGGAAGGTCGGCAGGGCGATGAAAGTGTCGATCAGCCTGGCGATGAAGCCGCTGCCTGGAAACGGCACGAAGGCAAGGATCAGCGCCAGCACCAGGCCAACGACCAGGCATCCGGCCGTCGCCGTGACCGAGATCGTCACCGTGTTGACCAGCGCGTTGAGGAAGAAGCGCGAATGCAGGACGCGGACGATCTCGGCGACATTGGCGACGCCGCTGTCGTCGAGGAAGGCCTGGCGTACAATCAACGCCAGCGGGTAGAAGAACAGCAGTGCCAGCAGGGCCGCCGGCGGCACGATCCACAGCCGGCCCGGCTCTCGCTTTCTGGCCGTCGGCATACCAATGGCGAGCGCTTCAGACACCGGCGTCTTCCGGAAGAAGCGACGTATCGGCCGGCGCAAAGAACAGCGGCACCTCTGTGCCGGGTTCCGGCAAGGCCATTGGCAGTTTCGTTGCCGAGACGCGCACCGGCGTGCCGTCGACATCGAGCACCAGATGCGTGAGTTCACCCTGCCAGTGCACTTCCCTGAGCGTGCCGACAATGCGGTTGGTGTGCTCGCTGTCGGCCGTCAGGCTCAGATGCTGCGGCCTGATGCAAAGCAGGCTCTTGTCGCCAACCTTCTCGCCGCGACCGGCACCGGCGAGCACGGCATCGCCATGCCTGGCCATGGCAAAGCCTTTCGGGCCGGCAGCATCGGCAACCGTCACCGGCAGAAGGTTGGCACGACCGAGAAACTCGGCGGTGAAGCGGTTTGGCGGACGGCGATAGAGTTCGGTCGTCGGCCCATGCGAACAGACCCTGCCGTCGCGCATGATGGCGATCTTGTCGGCAAGCGTCAGCGCCTCGGTCTGGTCGTGGGTGACGTAGAGGATCGTCAGGCCCGGCAGGCTGCGGTGCAGACGGGCGATCTCCTCGACCATGTTGCGGCGGATCTGCGCGTCGAGCGCCGAAAGCGGTTCGTCGAGCAGGAGCACGCGCGGCCGCACGGCAAGCGCCCGCGCAATCGCGACGCGCTGCTGCTGGCCCCCCGAAAGCTCGCGCGGATAACGCCGGGCAAACGTCGCCATACCGACGGTGGCGAGCGCATCCTTCACCCGTTCGCCGATCAGCGCCTTGTCGGCGCCTTGTGCCCTGAGGCCAAAGGCGACGTTGTCCTCGACCCGCATATGCGGGAACAGCGCGTAGTTCTGCACCACCATGCCGAGCCCCCGCTCATAGGGCGGCAGATCAGTGACATCGGTGGCGCCGATGCGGATGCGGCCGCTTGCCGGCCGCACGAAGCCGGCAACGGCACGCAGAGCGGTCGTCTTGCCGGAGCCGGACGGGCCTATCATCGCCAGGATTTCGCCAGGCGCGATGTCGAGGGTCAGCGGATGCAGGACGACATGGGCGCCATAGGCGACAACGACCTTGTCGAAGTGGACGTTCGAGCCGGCGCCGCGAACCTTCGCGGCGTCGATGTCCGTGACACTAGGGCCCGTGAAGGCGGCGGCCGACATGGCATTGTTCTCCGGATTGCTTCCCGTGCGGATCAACTTCCGGTCGCTTCGTTCCACTTCTTGACGTAGTCGGGAAGCTTGCTCAGCGCCTCGTCCCAGTTCGGCGACCAGATGGTCAGGCCTTTCATCGCCTCCTGCAGCTTGGCGAAATTGGCGTCGGACGGCGTCACGTCCTTGCGGGCCGGCATGCCGAGGGCAACGGAACTTACAGTCGACTGTGCCTCCTTGGACAGCAGGAAGTCGATCAGCTTCTTGCCGTTGTCGCTATTTGGCGCACCGGTGACCAGGCCGATTTCATAGGGCAGCGCAAAGGTGGAGCGGGTGCCATCGGGGCCAGCGGGCCAGAACACCTTGATGTTGGGATTGTCTGCCATCTGCGACATGTTCATCTGCAGGTCGCCATTGGCCACATGCAGCTCGCCCTTGTTGACCAGCGCGGTCAGCTTGCCGGTCGAGGCGGACGGGCCGACATTGTTGTCCTGCAGCTTCTTCATGAATTCGAAGCCGGCATCCTCGCCGCCAAAGGCATGGATGATCTGCAGCATGACGGCCGTCCCGTCTCCAGCCTGGCCGGGGGTCGAGTACTGGATCTTGCCCTTGAACTTCGGATCGAGCAGATCGTTATAGCTCTTCGGCGCTTCGGACAGCACGGCGCTGTTGTAGATGAAATTCATATAGTTATTGACCAGCGGCCGATACTTGTCGGTGCCGCCGTCGATCTGGGATGCGGCTTCGGGTTTGTAATCCTGCAGCAGACCGTCCGCGGCGGCGCGCTGGATGAAGGGCGGCAAGGTCACCAGCACGTCGGCCTGCGGGTTCGACTTTTCCTTGGCGACGCGCTCGACGACGCCGCCCGAGCCTGCCTCGATATACTGAACGGTGATGC
The DNA here is from genome assembly GCF_020164995.1 of Mesorhizobium sp. CO1-1-11. Taxonomy (NCBI): domain Bacteria; kingdom Pseudomonadati; phylum Pseudomonadota; class Alphaproteobacteria; order Hyphomicrobiales; family Phyllobacteriaceae; genus Mesorhizobium; species Mesorhizobium sp. CO1-1-11. The sequence goes on along the minus strand of NZ_JAIUHE010000001.1, from coordinate 151,622 downwards.
CGGTGGCCTTGGTGAAGGCTGCGAATTCGGTCTCGTACCAGCTGCCATTGCCATCATGCAGCCCATCGGCGGAGTAGACGGTAACGACGCCGTCGGCGAGTGCCGGCCCAATGAGAGCCGCCGACGCGAGCAATGCGGCGAAGGCCCCGACCATGGTTGCGTTTCTTGATTTCATAACCAGTTCCCCTTTGATTGAAGGCACATTCTGCGATGCACTAGGACCAACCGGCCTTTGGGTCTCTGGCGGACGTTGAGCCGGTTGGATGTCTTCGTTGTGACAACTCTGGGGATTGGGCATCGATAAGTAAAATCTATTTATTTTATGAGACCCAAACTTTCTCTGATATTTGTCATGGAACTGTCGCATCGATGTCGTGGATACAAATATGCTGCGCCGATGGCGGCTATCGGTTTGAAAATATAGGTTATCGGCCGAACACAATGCCTGCGGTCTGCGCCCGCAATCGCGGATCATGCGAGCGGATGGTCACTGGCCGGCCTTCGAGAATTTCGAAACAGCGCGCGAGCGTGTCGTCTTCCAGCCGGCGCATCGCCTCGTAGGTGAAGAAGGTAAGATGCGGAAACAGGATCACATTGTCGCGACCGAACAATGCGCTCATCGGATGGCCTGACCTCGCCAGCGGCTCGACCGAATAGACGTCGAGCCCGGCACCACCGATGCGACCGGCAACGATCGCCTCGACGAGCGCCGCCTCATCGATCAGCGCACCGCGCGAGACATTGACGATGATGGCCGACGGTTTCAGGCAGGCGAGCTCATGCTTGCCGATCAGGCCGCGTGTCTGGTCATTCAGCACGCAATGCAACGAAACGAAATCACAGGCACGCAACATGGCGTGCAGGTCGTCGGCCTTCTCGATGCCCGCGGCGCGCATCGTCGCGGCATCGACACCGGGATCAAAACCAACGACGCGCGCGCGAAATCCCCGGCCGGCCATGCGCGCCATGCTGCGGCCGATCTTGCCGCAGCCGACCAGCCCAAGCGTGGCGCCTGATATATCGCGTCCCAGCCAGCGCTGTTCGGGCCAGATCCAGCCGTCTCGCGTCATTGCCTGGGTGATCCCCGGCAGCCGCTTGGCGAGCGCAATCATCAGCGCGAAGGCGCCTTCGGCGACGGTTTCCTCGGCATAGTCGGGCACGTTGACCACGGGAATGCCGCGCCGCATCGCTGCGGGAATATCGATGGCATCGATGCCGACGCCGTATTTGACGATACCCTTCAGCCTGGGAGCGGCATCGATCACCCGCGCCGTGATCGGCGTGTAGCACATGAGCAGGAGATCCGCGTCGGCCACCGCGTTGGCGAGATCGGCTTCGGGAATGCCATCCGGCAGCGTCACCAGGTCGACGCCCTTCGCCCGCAAGCCGGCATCAATTTCAGGGCATTCGAGTTCGCGGTCGGTGCGGACGGCCTTCATGATCAGGCGGCCATCACGGCGTCCTCGACAATGTCGAGCGCGCGGTCGAGATCGGTCTTGGAAATAACCAACGGCGGCGAGAGCGTCAGCACGTTGCCGTGGCTGACCTTGAAGCTCAGGCCTTGTTCCAGGCAAGCGTAGAAGACACGTTCGGCGAGGTCCCGCGCCGGCTGGCGTGAAGCACGGTCCTCGACGAGTTCGACGCCGACCATCAGCCCCCTGCCCCTGACGTCGCCGACATGGGGCGAGCGCGCCATCAGGTCCTGCATACGTGCAAGCATATGGCCGCCAAGCTCAGCCGAACGCTCGACCAGCCCCTCCTCCAGGATGATGTCGATGGTCGTCAGCGCCGCACGCGTCGTGACCGGGTTTTTCTCATGGGTGTAGTGACCGATGGCAAAGCCGCCAGTGACGTCGAGGTCGCGGCGCGCGATGACGGCGGCGATCGGCAGGATGCCGCCGCCGAGTGATTTGCCGAGGACAACGATGTCGGGCGTTACGCCGTCATGCTCATGGGCGAAAAATTTTCCGGTCTTGCCGAGGCCGGTCGGGATCTCGTCGAAGATCAGCAGCGTGCCGTGCATGTCGCAGGCCTCGCGCACCCGCTTCCAGAAGCCGGCTGGCGGCGGATTGGGCGTCGCGCGCATCGGCTCGGCAACGACCGCCGCCACGTCCTGCTCGCGGCCGAGCACATAGGCGATCATGTTGGCGCAAGCGAGCCCCGATGCCTCCAGGGAATCGTGACCATAGGGGCAGCGATAGCCATCCCAGGGCGCGACATGCTCGGCGCCGGTCATCATTGGGCCTGATATATGCGAGCGGAACGTCGCCTCGCCGCCGACGCTGGCAGCGCCGAAGCCGGCGCCATGGAAAGCATCCCAGAACGACACCGTCTTGAAACGGCCGGTGGCGGCGCGCGCGATCTTCAGCGCGACCTCGATGGCATCGGAGCCACCGGTGGTGAACAGCACCTTGCCGAGATCGCCGGGAGCCAGCGCGGCCAGCTTCTCGGCCAATTCGACGGCGGGCTCGCAGGTAAAGCGGCGCGGCGCGAAGCAGAGGTCATCGAGCTGCTTCTTGATCGCCGCCACCAATCTCGGGTGGCCGTAGCCGAGGTGATGCACGCTGTTGCCGTGGAAATCCATGAAGCGGCGGCCGGCGGTGTCCTCGATCCAGATGCCTTCCGCCCTAGCGATCGTCGAAAGACAGGGGCTGGACAGGCTCTGGTGCATGAAGGCGGCGGCGTCGCGATCGAGCAGGCCGCGAATGCGGGGATCGTCCTGGCCGGCATCCCAGCGGCCGCGCGCCGCCGTCGTGTTGGAATCGCCTTCGGTATGCACAAGCTCTGATATCGCGGCCATCATTGTCTCCGAAATGCGAATGAGGGAGCGTGGGACGCTCCCTCGGTTTGTTCTGCCAGCTTATGTGATCCGGTCAGGACCAAGGCAGCGAAAATGTCTTCACGTTGGTGTAGCTCTTCATCGCCTCGATGACGCCTTCCTTGTAGCCATTGCCGCTGTCCTTGATGCCGCCGAAGGGCGACATCTCGATGCGGTAGCCCGGCACTTCCCAGATGTTCACCGTGCCGACCTGCAGGCCGGCGATGTATTTCTGCATGCGGGGAAACGAGTTGGTGCAGACGCCCGACGACAGGCCGAAGGCGGTCGAGTTGGACAACGCGATCAGTGCTTCATCGTCATCCGGCGCGCGCACGATCGGGATGATCGGCCCGAACGTTTCTTCCATCACCAGTTCGGATGTGTGCGGCACGCGGTCGACGACGATTGGCGGCAGCAGCGCACCCTGACGACCCGGATTATAGAGGATCTCTGCCCCCTGCTCGGCCGCCATGTGGACGCGCGCTTCGAACAACGCCGCCGCCTTCTCATGCACGACGGTGCCGAGATCGGTCGAGCGGTCCATCGGATCGCCGAAGCGGATCTTCTTGGCCCGCTCCAGCACCAGCGGCACGAAGCGGTCGGCGACGCTTTCCTGGACGAGGATGCGCTTGACCGCCGTGCAGCGCTGGCCGGAGTTTTTGGTCGCACCGGCGACCGCGAGATCGGCGGCCTTGGCCAGATCGTCATCGGAGAGATCGTTGAGGATGATCAGCGGATCGTTGCCGCCGAGTTCCAGCACCTGGCGCCTGTAACCGGCGGTGCGGGCGATCATCTTGCCGACCGGCACGCCGCCGGTGAAGGTGATCAAGTCGATATTCTCGTTGGTGATCATCTCGTTGCCGATGTCGACCGGCCAGCCGGTCACCACCGAAAGCATTTCCGGCGGCAGGCCGGCTTCATAAAGAATGTCGGCCAGCACCAACGCCGTCATCGGCGTCAGTTCGGTCGGCTTCACCACCACGCAATTGTTGGTGGCGATGGCCGGCGCCACCTTGTGCGAGACCATGTTGAGCGGATGGTTGAATGGCGTGATCGCCGAGATAGCCTTCAGCGGCTCACGCGTGGTGAAGATCTTGCGTGCCTTGCCGTGCGGGGTGAGATCGCAGGAGAATATCTGGCCGTCATCCTGGATGCACATCTGCGCCGACAATGTGAACACGTCATAGGCGCGGCCGACCTCATAGAGCGAATCCGCCTTGGAGATGCCGAGCTCGAGCGTGATGAGATCGGAGATTTCCTCCCGACGCGACGCCAGTGCTTCGGCTGTGCGAAACAGGATCTGCTGGCGCTCGTAGCGCGTCAGCTTCGACCTGTAACCGGCAGCGATCTCGAAGGCCTGGCGGGCATGCTCGGCGCGGCCGGCAGGGACGGTGCCGATGACGGTGTCGTTCCAGGGGTAACGCACCTCCACGACACCATCGGCATCGATCTTCCTGCCGGCGATGCGCATCGGCTCGTGGCGAACTTTGATGGCGGGGTCAAGTTGGGTCATGTGCTCTGCTCCAGCAGATTCTTGGGTACGTCGCGGCGAGGGGTCGACCAGCGCCATCATGGAGGCGACACCTACCGGCACCCGACCCATCCGTCACGCGAGCGCCGCGGCAAGCGTGGCGTAGTAGAAGGCGTCGAAGTTCCTCAGCGCCGGCTCATCAGGCAAATCCGGCAGCACGCGGTTGACGATGAACGGCACTTCCTGCTCGGTCAGTCCGCCATGCGAGCGCAGCGGCTCGTTCAGCGCCGCCAGATCATGGCGATGTTCCGATGTGCCGATCGTCTTGTTCTCGGTCGAGACCAGCACGATGTCGCCGATGCGGTCAGCCGGCAGTTCGAAGCGCTCGCAGGCCGTCCGGCTATCGACGACCAGCATGATGCCGTCAACCTTGGCCAGCCGCGCCATGATGCCCGCCTGGTCCGCGCCATCAGGCAAATAGGCGGTGGCGAAAGAGCCCAGCGCGCCATGGTGCACGACATAGGGGTCGGTGATCGGCAGGATGACGCGCGCGGCATCCTTGCCCAGCCATTCGTCAAGCAGGTCCTGGACGTAGACGACGTCGGGCGCACCGCCGGCCTTGTGCTTGGGCTTCATGCCATGGTCGGCGGTGACAACGATCGCGGCGCCCAGCGCATCGAGTTCGGTCAGGTACTTGTCGAACATCTCGTAGAAGGCGTTGGCCTGCGGCACGCCCGGTGCGTATTTGTGCTGCACGTAGTCCGTCGTCGTCAGGTACATGATGTCGGGGCGGAATTCCCTCAGCAACTGGACGCCGGCGGCGAAGACGAATTCCGACAATTCGGCCGAATAGACTTCCGGCACAGGCAGGCCGAAATGCTTCGAGGCATTGTCGATGCCGTGCTCGCCAACCGTGGTTGTATCGGACTTCTCCGCCGAAAAGCACAGCGCGCGCCCTTCGTCGAAAGACAGACCCTTGCCGAGCAGCGCACGCAGCTTGTCTTTGGCGGTCACAACGGCAACCTTGGCGCCCGCATCATAGAAGGCCTGAAAAATGGTCGGCGCGCGCAGGAAGCGCGGGTCGTTCATCATCACTTCCTTGCCGGTCTCGCGCTCGTAGAGATAGTTGCCGCAAATACCGTGCACCGAGGGCGGGCGACCGGTGGCGATCGACAAATTGTTGGGATTGGTAAAGCTCGGAATGACCGAGTGTGCGAAACGCACCGTGCCCTTCTCCTTGATCCTGACCAGGGCCGGCATCAGCCCGGCCTTGACCGCTTCATCGATATAGGCCGGCTCGCAGCCGTCGAGGCAGATGGCGATCGCCGGCACGCGCGGCCAGGCGTAGGTGCGGCCGTTGACCGCGACGTTGATGGGAGACATCTGGTTCATCAAAAATCCTCGAAATCGGCCGCTTCAGGCGGCGAGTTTAGCGCGCTCGGCGATTGCCGCGGCGGGTGGAGCGGCGGTGTCGACGCCCATTTCATCAAGCGACTGCGCCGCCGCCTCGACGACGCGACGCATGACATGTTCGTCCATCTGGCCGATGCAGCCGACACGGAAGGAGTCCACGACCGTCAGCTTGCCGGGGTAGATGATAAAGCCCTTGTCCTTCATCAGTTCGTAGAAGCGATCGAAGGCGAAGTTGGCGTGGGCCGGGTTGAAGAAGGTGACGATGATCGGCGACAGCCAGCGGTCCTTGAGCAATGTCTCAAAGCCGAGTTCGCGCATGCCCGACACCATGACGTCGCGGTTCCTGGTGTAGCGGGCACCACGGCCGGCGACGCCGCCTTCAGCCTCATGCTGGCGCAGCGCCTCCAGGAAAGCGGCGACGACATGCGTCGGCGGCGTGTAGCGCCACTGGCCGGTCTTGTTCATGTGCGCCCACTGCGCGTGGACGTCGAGCGACAGGGAATGGCTGCGCCCCTTGGCTGCCTCGAGTTCGCTCTTGCGGGCGATGATGAAGCCGAAGCCGGGCACGCCCTCGATGCATTTATTGGCCGACGAGACCATCGCCTCATAGCGGATCTCGTTGACGTCGAGCGCGACGGCGCCGAACGCGCTCATGGAATCGACCAGCAGCTTGCGGCCCTTGGTGTGCACCGCCTCGGCGATCTCGGCGACCGGGTTCAAAATGCCGGAGCTGGTCTCGCAATGAATGGCTATGACGTGGGTGATGGCGTGGTCGGCTTCGAGCGCTGCCGCCACCTCGTCGCCGCGCGGCGGCAGGTAATCGCCCTTGTCGATCAGCGTATAGGCCCGGCCGAGATACTGCATGGTCTGTGCGGCACGAAGGCCGTAGGCACCATTGGCCAGCACCAGAACCTTGCCATCCCTAGGCACGAACGACCCCAGCATCGCCTCGACGCAGAACGAGCCTGAGCCCTGCATCGGCACGCAGTCGAACTCGCCGTTGGTGTCGCCGGTCAGCGCCAGCAGGCGGCGGCGCATATCTGATGTCATGGCGCGGAAGTCGCCGTCCCACGATCCCCAGTCGCGCAGCATCGCCTCCTTGACCGAATAGGCCGTGGTGAGCGGCCCGGGGGTCAACAGATAGGGCTCGCCCAGCGCCGGCTTGGCCAGCGGCTCCGCGGCAAATTTCGTTTCGGCGAGCATGATGTCCTCCGACAGGTCGCTGCTTTTTTGATCTGGCGCCATTGTTGGCTGAGGGCACATATTTGTAAAATCGTTATTTTGTATCGACGTATCGATTTCAGTGATGATCCGATCCAGACAGCAGAAGCTGCATGGCGCTCGTGACAGCTTCGTGAAACCCGGCAGGCCCATTCCAAGACATAAACCGAATCGTTTGTTTCCGGCTTTTGCATAGCAGGGCTTATGATAGGCTGCTGGTAACCAGAGAGGCTCGGGAGCGAAGAAGATGCGCTATGTTCAGTTGCGGGCCTTTCATCAGGTGGCGATCTCCGGCGGCTTTTCGCGGGCGGCCGAAGCGCTGTTCCTGACCCAGCCGGCGATATCGGATCAGGTCCGCAAGCTCGAGGAAGAGTATGATGTCCTGCTGTTCAATCGTAACAAGAAGCAGGTCACGCTGACCCATTCCGGCCAGAAACTGCTCGAAATAACCCACCGCATGTTCGACACCGAGCAGCAGGCGCTTGAGCTTCTGACTGAGTCGCGCGCGCTGCGCTCCGGAACGCTGCGCATCGTCGCCGACGCCGCGCATCATCTGCTTCACATTCTCGGCAGCTTCCGCGCCCGCTATCCCGGAGTGCAGGTCTCGGTGCGTGCCGGAAACACCGAGACGGTGATCAGCAGCCTCTACAGCTACGATGCCGATATCGGCGTGCTGGGCGAGGTGCCCGCCGGACGCGACTTCGAGGTGCTGAAACTGAACTCGACGCCGATCATAGCCTTCACCTCGATCGATCATCCGCTGTCGGGGAAGAAATCGCTGACGCTCGCGCAGCTCGCACAGGAATCCCTGGTCATGCGCGAGCGCGGCTCGAAGACGCGCCAGAAGCTCGAAGACCTGGCCGCCGCGTCGAAGGTCGAACTCAGGCCTGTGATCGAGGCAGAAGGCCGCGAAGCCGTGCGCGAAATCGTCGCCTCGGGCGCCGGTATCGGCTTTGTCTCGGCGGCCGAATTCGGCCAGGATTCGCGGCTCGTCCCAATCACCATCGACGCGCCCGAGACCTTGATGGACGAGGCGCTGATCTGCCTGCGCGAGCGCAGCGGCGGCAAACTGGTGCGCGCCTTTCTCGACATGGCGCGCTCTATGTCGACGGATTAAGCCGCGGCCCTGATCTCCATTGCATCGGCTTTCACCCGCTCCGACTTCGGATCGTAGGGGCTGCGCAGATGCACGGTAGCCGCATGGCGTACGCAGGCTAGATCGATCTCGAAATGGCCGCCGCTCAGGAACACAGCATCCACGCCGGTTTCGTTTTCGATCAAGCCGAGCGCCACTGACCGGCCAAGCGTATGGCCGTAGGCGGCCGAGCGAACCTCGCCGACCGGCTTGCCGTCGCGCAGGACCAACTCGCCGCCCCACAGCATCGGCTCGGTATCGTCGAGCGTAAGGAGCACGATACGCTTTGCCGGTGCCGACGACGACTTTGCCTCAACAAGCGCGTCATGGCCGATGAACCCACCCAGCTTGTCCATAGCAACGGCGAAGCCAAGCCCCGCCTGCCAGGGATTGATATCAGGCGTCAGTTCCCGACCCCAGGCTCGAAAACCTTTTTCGATGCGCAAGGCGTCGAGCGCGTAGTAGCCGGCGTCGGCCAAGCCGAATTCACGGCCGGCCTCGTGCAACGCCTCGTAGACGCCGACGGCGAATTCGGCCGGCACGATCAGTTCCCAGCCGAGTTCGCCGACATAGGTCATGCGGTTGGCATAGGCAGTGGCGTAGCCGATATCGATTTCGCGAATGCTGGCGAAGGGGAAGCCGGCGTTGGAAAGATCGGCCGACGACAGTTTGCAGAGGAGATCGCGCGAACGCGGCCCCATCAACGCCAGCACCGCGTAAGCAGAGGTAACGTCGGTCAGGACGGCGTGGGCATGGGCCGGAATGTTCTTGACGATCCAGTCGGCATCGTGGACCGCCTGGGCGGAACCGGTAACGATGAGGAATTTTTCCGCGCCAAGCCGCATCACAGTGAGATCGCTTTCGTAGCCGCCGCGCGCATTGAGCACGCCGGTGTAGACCGACGTGCCGACCGGCACATCGATGTCGCCGGCGCAGATGCGGTTCAACACGGCACAGGCATCGCGGCCCTGGACAAGAAGCTTGGCGAAGGAGGTCTGGTCGAAGATGGCGACGGCTTCGCGCGTCGCCTTCATCTCGCGCCGCACGGCCTCGTGCCAGTTCTGGCGACCGAAGGCATAGTCGTTCCCGGCTTTCTCTCCTGGCGCAGCGAACCAGTTGGCACGCTCCCAGCCCATCTTGGAACCGAAGCAGGCGCCCTTGGCGGTGAGCCGATCATAGAGCGGCGAGCGGCGGAACGGCCGCGCGGTATCCAATTCGCGGTTCGGCCACGGCATGGCGTAATGCAGGCCGAGCGTCTCCTTGACGCGGTCATGCAGCCAGCGCGGATTGTTGTTGAAAGCAGCGAAGCGCCTGATGTCGACCGGCCACAGATCCATGGTCGGCGCGCCGTTGACGATCCATTCGGCCAATGCCTTGCCGGCGCCACCGGCACTGGCAATGCCCATCGAATTGAAGCCGGCGCCGACATAGAAATTCTTCAACTCCGGCGCCTCGCCGAGGAGGAAATTGTTGTCCGGCGTGAAGCTTTCGGGTCCGTTGTAGAATTTCTTGACTTCGGCCTGCGCCAGCTGCGGCACGCGCACCAGCGCGTTTTCCATCAGGATCTCGAACTGGTCCCAGTCGTCGGGCAGCAGCGCGAATTCGAAATTTTCGGGAATGCCGTTCATGCCCCACGGCTTGGCGTGCGGCTCGAAGCCACCCATCACCAGACCGCCGACCTCCTCCTTGAAGTAGATGAAGCCATCGGGGTCGCGCATGACAGGCAGGTCCGGATGCACACCCTCGATCCGGCCGGTGACGATGTACATGTGCTCGGCCGAATGCAGCGGCACCGAGACGCCGCACATCAGCCCGACCTTGCGGGCCCATTGGCCGGCGCAGTTGACGACGATCTCGGCGGCGATGTCGCCGCGGTCCGTCTCGACGCCGCAGGCGACGCCGTTTTTCACCGTGATGCCGGTGACCTGCACCCGCTCGAAGATTTTGACGCCACCATTGCGCGCGCCCTTGGCCAGCGATTGCGTGAGATCGGTGGGATTGGCCTTGCCGTCTCCGGGCAGCCAGACGGCACCGACCAGATCGTCTGTCGCCATCACCGGCCAGAGCTCGGCTGCCTCGCGAGGCGAGATGACGTCGATCTCGACCCCTTGGGCACGCGCCGACGCGGCCGTGCGCTTCAACACCGCCATGCGGTCGGTGGTGCGCGCGACGGATAGCGAACCGCAGTTCTTCCAGCCGGTGGCGAGGCCGGTCTCGGCCTCCAGTTCGCTGTAGAGCTGCGTGGAGTACCGGATCAGGCTGGTCATGTTGGAATGGCTGCGCAGCTGACCGACAAGACCGGCCGCGTGCCAGGTGGTGCCGCCGCTGAGTTGTCCCTGCTCGAGCAGCACCACATCGCTCCAGCCCAGCTTGGTCAGATGATAGGCGACCGAGCAGCCGATGATGCCGCCGCCGACGATGACAATTCGAGCCTGTGTGGGAAATTCATGTGCCATGAGCGTTCCGCCATTTAAGGGATGGTCGAGACATTACCATGGGAAAACCAAATATCAACTCACAATATCACAAAATATCACATCAAGCTGCAACGATGAGTTCAGGCCCCCTATGCGAAAGCGCCTCGGCAAGCGCGAATTCGGGGTCGGTGTCGACGATTACCCCAGCGGCACGTTCGAAATTCGGAATTCTGAGCGGCGTCAGCTTGCCGAATTTGCTGCTGTCGAGCACGAAATAGGCCTTGCCGGCGAGGCTAATCATCCGGCCCCGCTGTTCGGCCCCGGCGCGGGTGAAATCGGTCACCTCGCCGACCGGAGACAGCGCTCCGCCACCCAGAAAGGCCATATCGACGCGAAAGCGCGCCATCGCATCGAGCGTGTCGATGCCGGAAGCCGCCTCCTCGCCCGGGTCGACTTCGCCGCCCAGCATGTGCACGCGCATGCCGGGAACATGGCATAGGTGCAGCGCTATCTTCAGGCTGGCCGTGCAGATCGTCAGATCGCGCAGTTCCGTCATTGCATGCGCGATGGCCAAAGTGGTGGTGCCGGAATCGAGAAAGACCACCATGCCGTCCCTGACGAGCCTGGCGGCCGCCCTGCCGATCGCGGCCTTGCCCTGGGCATTTTCCTGGCTGCGCTGGGTCATCGCGGGTTCACTCGGTTCGAAGCGGGCGGCCCCGCCATGCACGATGCCGAGCCTGCCCTGGTCGGAAAGCAGCTTCAAATCGCGGCGGATGGTTTCGCGCGAGACGTCGAAGAACCCAGCCAGTTCGGCGACGCTAACGGAACCCTGGGCGCCCAGCCGCCGCAGGATCTCGTCATGGCGGCGCGGGGCAAGGGCACGTGCCGGCAGGTGGCTGACGGGAGACATGGCATCCTCGTGTCGAGTATTGATGTTGCAATATGTGGCAGCGAACCGGCGCGGTGGCAACCACGCGCCACGCTTGCGGGCTGCCCCCTTTCCCTCGGGCCTAGGATTTTCGCCCCAGCCCGCCGCCCTCCGTCGCGTTGACCAGCGTGTCGCTTCCCTCGCGAAGATGCTGTCTCAGAACGCTCACCGCCTTCTTGCCGTCGCGCCGGCGGCAGGCGGCCAGCAGATCGCGGTGTTCGCTCTGCGAGCGGGTGCGATAATCCGGATTCAACAGCTCGAGCAGAAGAGTGGGTCCGCCCGGCATGGTCCGGGCGGAGAAATCAGTCAATCGACCTTTACGGCGACCACCGCGGCGCAGTCGCCGGCCTTGACCAGGCCAGGGAAATGCCGCGCCGCCAGCATGCCCGACATTTTGGCCCGGATTTCCTGCGGCGCGACGCCGGTGCGGCCGGTGGAATGGATGCGGGCCACCACCGCGCCCTCCTCGACAGGTTCGCCTAGATCGACCATGGTTTCGATCATGCCGTCATCCTCGGCGAAGCAGAAGCAATCGCCCGAGGGCATGTCCAGCCACTGCGTTCCGCCCGTCTCGGCCGCCCCGGCGACGATACCCTCATGACGCAGCACGTTGAGGATGCCGCGCCGCGCGATCCGCACCGTCTCGGCTCGCGACGTACCGCCACCGCCGAGCTCGGTCGTGACGAAGACCTTGCCCATCTCTTCGGCCGCCGTGTCATACATGCCGATCGCATCGATCTCGGTCATGCGCATCGAGAATGGTGCCCAAAATGCCGCCACCGCGGCAAAGGCTTTCTGCTCCAGCGCCTTGTCGGGCAAAGTGTGGGCGGCACAGAACGGTACGAAATCCAGCGTCCTGCCGCCGGAATGGAAGTCGAAGACGATGTCGGCGCGGGGAAGCAGCTCGCGTTGGAAATAATCGGCGATCTTCTGCGTCACCGTGCCGTCGGGCCGGCCGGGGAAACTGCGGTTCATGTTGCCCTTGTCGATCGGCGAGGTGCGCGTGCCGGCCCGAAAAGCAGGATAGTTCATCGCCGGCACGATGATGACGGTGCCGCTGACCTGGCTGGGATCGAGCGTGCGGGCGAGTTCGTAGAGCGCCAGCGGCCCTTCATACTCGTCGCCATGATTGCCGCCGGTCAGCAGCGCCGCCGGCCCCTTGCCGTTGCGGATGACGCAGATCGGGATCATCACCGAGCCCCAGGCCGAGTCGTCGCGGCTATAAGGCAAGCGCAGGAAACCATGCTGGACGCCGTCACGATCGAAATCGACGGTCGGCGTGACCGGCGACGGGCGAAGACTGGACATCGGGCTCAATCCTTCACCACCAGCTTGCGCGGCACGTTGGCCAGGCACTCCACACCGGTTTCGGTGATCAGGATGGATTCAGTGATCTCCAGCCCCATCGTCTCCAGCCACAGGCCGGTCATGAAATGGAAGGTCATGCCGGGCTTGAGTTCGGTGCGATCGCCGGGGCGCAGGCTCATCGTGCGCTCGCCCCAGTCCGGTGGATAGGAAAGCCCGATCGAATAGCCGGTGCGGTTGTCCTTGACGATGCCGTATTTCTTCAACACGGCGAAGAAGGCATTGGCGATGTCCTCGCAGGCATTACCCGGCTTTGCCGCGGCAAGGCCAGCTTCCATGCCTTCCAGCGTTGCCTTCTCGGCATCGAGGAATTCCTGCGTCGGCTTGCCGAGGAAAACGGTGCGCGACAGCGGGCAATGGTACCTGTTGTAGCAGCCGGCGATCTCGAAGAAAGTGCCCTCGCCCGACTTCATCGGCTTATCGTCCCAGGTCAGGTGCGGCGCCGAGGCGTCGACGCCCGAGGGCAGCAGCGGCACGATCGCGGGGTAGTCACCGCCAATGCCGTCGACGCCGCGCGTGCCGGCATCGTAGATCTCGGCGACGAGATCGTTCTTACGCATGCCGACTTCGATCTTGTCGACGATGCGCTGGTGCATCGCCTCGACGACGCGAGCGGCCTTGCGCATATAGTCGATCTCGGTTGGGCTCTTCACCGCGCGCTGCCAGTTGACCAGCGCGGTGGCATCGACGAAACGGGCGTTGGGCAGATGCTTCTGCAGCGAGGCGAAGGCGGCGGCGGAGAACCAGTAGTTGTCCATCTCGACGCCGACGGTGAGCTTGCCCCAGCCGCGATCGGTCAGCACACTCGACAGGAAATCCATCGGGTGGCGCTCGGTCGACTGCACATAGTGGTCGGCATAGCCGACGATGTTGTCATGGGCGAGGTATGCGGTACGCTTGGCGCCATTGGCGTCCTGGCCACGGCCGTACCAGACCGGCTCGCCCGATGGCGGCACGATGACCGCCTGGTGGACGTAGAACGACCAGCCGTCATAGCCGGTGAGCCAGGCCATGTTGGAGGGATCGCTGACGATCAAAAGATCGACGCCTTTCGCCTCCATGGCTTTCCGCGTCTTGGCGAGGCGTTCCGCATATTCGCTTCGCGAGAATTTCAGGTTTGGCAGCATTTTGTTGGTCCTCGTTTGTTGGGGCTGGAGCCCGGTTTCAACTCCGTTGAATCCGGCTCCAGGGAATTTTTTGATTGAGCATAATCTGCGGGGGAAAACCGGTTGCCATTTTCCGGATCATGCTCCTGCGGCGGGCGTCAGCTTTCAAAGATCGTTCCGGCTTTCGCGGCCAGCGCACGGTCGCGGGCGAGCGTGGCGATCGCCGTATCCTGCACGCCCGTGCCGGTCAGATCGGCGATGGTGATGTCGCCAGCCGAGCGCCGGCCATGCCTCGCGCCGGCGATGATCCGGCCGAGCTCGGTCACCTCCGCGTCTCCAGCCATCAAGCCCGCCGCGATGGCATGGTGCAATTCGCCCAGGCGCCGCGTCTGTTTCGCGCTGTCGGCGACATAGAGATCGGCCATGCGCAGGATCGCCGGCGCTATCTCGTTCTTGTGCTCGGCGTCCGAACCCATGGCGGTGATGTGCTGGCCGGCCGAGACAAACCCTGCCTTGATCAGTGGTTCGGTCGACGGGGTGGTCGTGACGATGATGTCGGCACCGGCAACAGCGTTGGCTGCGTCAGTCTCGGCGCGCACGTCGATGCCGAGCCTTTCGCGTAAGGTGGCCGCGGTCACTTCGGCCTTGGCGGCATCGCGCGCCCAGATGCGGGCCTGCGTGATCGGCCGCACCAGCATCAGCGCTTGCAGTTGCAGCCCAGCCTGCACGCCGGCGCCGAAGATCGAGGCGACCGACGAGTCCGGCCGCGACAGATGCTTGGCCGCGACGGCTCCCGCAGCAGCGGTGCGGACATCGGTGAGATAGCCGTTGTCGAGCAGCAAAGCCTCGACCAACCCTGTCTTCGACGACAGCAGCACCATCATGCCGTTGACGCTGGGCAGGCCAAGTTTGGGATTGTCGAAGAAGCCGGGGCTGATCTTGATGGCGAAGCCATCGATACCAGGCACATAGGCGGTCTTGACGTCAACCTCGCCGCGATGCTGCGGGATATCGAGCCGCAGGATCGGCGGCATCGCCACCGGCAGCGTGGCGAGCGCACGAAAAGCGTTCTCGACACAGGCGACGGCGTCGAGATCGAGCGTCACGATTGCGCGCAGTTCAGCTTCGGTGAGGATGGTCATCCTGCTCATGCGGCGCGCTCCGAAATCGATGGCATTTCCCCGCAGACAATCTTCCTGTGCAGTTGCATGTCGATGTTGCGGCCGGAAAGCAGAACCACAACCGGCCCCTCCGCCTTGACCTTGCCGGCGAGCAGCGCCGCGATGCCTACCGCACCGGCTCCCTCGACGATCTCGCGTTCCTGTTCATAGGCGTGGCGAATGCCGGCAGCGATTTCATCCTCGCTGAGCAGGACGACATCGTCGAGCAGGTCGCGGCACATGGCGAAGGTCAGCCGGTTGTCGAGGCCGATGCCGCCGCCGAGCGAATCCGCCAGCGTCGGCAGTTCCTCGACCAGCACAGGGCGGCCCGCATCGAGGCTGGCCTTCATCGCGGCGCCCCGCGCCATCGACACGCCGACGACTCTTGTTCCGGGACGGACACTTTTGACGGCCGCCGCTACACCCGAGGCCAACCCACCTCCGGACAGTTGCACCAGCACCAGAGCTGCATCCGGGACCTGGTCCATCACCTCCAGCCCGAGCGTGCCTTGACCGGCTATGATGGCCGGATGGTCGAAGGGCGGCAGCATGACAAGCCCCTCCTCCGTCACCAGCCGCTCGACCTCGTGCTGGGCATCGTCCTGGCTGTTGCCGACGATACGGATTTCCGCGCCGAGGCGGCGAATTTCGTCCAGCTTATTCCTGGGTACCAGTCGAGACATGCAGATCACAGCACGCATGCCCTCGAGCTTTGCCGCATGCGCAAGCGCACGGCCATGATTGCCGGTCGATGCCGCGACGACGCCGCGCGCCTTCTCCCTTGCGCTGAGCGAAGCGACGGCGTTGGAAGCGCCCCGCAATTTGAAGCTGCCGGTGGTCTGGCGGTGCTCGAGCTTGAGTTGAACCGGGACGCCCAGCCTTTCGGAGAGACTTGCCGAAAGCACGATCGACGTGCGCTCGATCTTGCCGGCAATTCGCTCGCCCGCGGCACGGATATCGCCAAGGGTGACGGTCGCCATGGTCGTCAACCGCGCGGCAAGGGCAGCGTCATCAGACGGCCGAATTCGGGATGGGCTGTCTCATCACCGCAAAGGCGCAGACAATTCCAGGCGGTCGCCTGGTTGCTGGTCACCACCGGGCGGCCGATCGCCTCTTCCATGCCGGTAACCGCCAGCGCGCCGCGCAGTGCCGTGCACGACACGAACAGCGCATCGGCTTGCGGATGCGTCGCCTGGCGCGCGAGATCGATGAGGGCTGCCGGGGCAATGCGCGCCATCTCGCGGTCGTCCTCGAAGCCGAGACAGGTGAAGCTTAGGACTTCGAAGCCACGTTCGGCGAAATAGGTCGCCATCGGTCTGGAGGTTTCCACGGTATAGGGCGTGAGGATGCTGATCCGGCGCACGCCGAAGGCGTTCAGCCCGCGCACGCCAGCCATCGGAGGAGTGACAACGGGTATACCTGACTTGGCGGCCTGGATCGCCGTCTCGATCTCGGCATCGCCAATCACCACCGAGGCCGACGTGCAGGAGTAGCAGATGGCGTCGAGCGGCTCGTCGGGCAGGATCAAGGCAGCGCCCGCCGTCAGCGCCGGCTGCATCTTGCGCAGGTTCTCAGGCGTCGTCGGGTTGGCGTAGGGAATGCGCGCGACATAGACGCCGATCCGTTCGCTCGCCACCATGCGGCGAAAATCCGGCTCGGTCGTGTGGTCGGTGGCCAGGATGATCAGCCCGACACGCCGCTCCAGCGGACGCTCATCGAGCGCTGGCCGGTCGGGCACAAGCTTGATCTCGGACAAGGGCTTCATCTTTTATCTTTCGATCTTGCCGTAGCGGCGTTCCAGCCAGCGCAGCAGCACGACCGAAATCAGGCTGATGGCGAGGAAGAAGGCGCCGACCAGCGTGATCGGCTCGAGGTAGCGATAGTAGGTGTTGGCGACGCTTTTCGCCTGGTTCATCAGCTCCAGCACTGTGATCGCCGAGAGCAGCGGCGTCTCCTTGAACATGGCGATGAAGTAATTGGCCAGCGCCGGGATCATCGGCGGAATAGCCTGCGGGATGATGATGTGGGACCAGGTCTGCCGCGCGCTGAGATTGCACGCCTTGGCGGCTTCCCACTGACCACGCGGCACATTGTCGATGCCGGCGCGGTAGACCTCCGCCGTGTAGGTGCCGTAGTGCAAGCCAAGTCCGATGACGCCGGCGACCAGCGGCGGCAAGAGAATGCCGATGTCGGGCAAGACGTAGAAGATGAAATAGAGCTGCACCAGGAGCGGTGTGCCGCGGATGAATTCGGCCACCCAACCGACGGTGCGCGACAGCGCCTTGTTCGGCGAGCGGCGCGCCAGCGCGATGCCCAGACCGACGATCGCGGCCAGTACCGAGCCGAGCAGCGTCGCCAGGATGGTGATCTTCACCCCCTGGATCAGGGTCGGCAGGATCTGCCGGACAAAGTCCCAGTCCCAATCCATCAGTGGACCCAATTCATCAGGAATGCTCTGGCCATCAGACGCGCACTCCGTCGAGGCCGCGCGCCATGCGGTGTTCCAGCGAGCGCACACCCCACGAGATGAGCAGCGCCAGGATGAAATAGATGATGAGGATCGTGGTGAACGGCACCATGGTGTTGCCGGTCTGGGCACGCACCACCTGTGCCTGGAACGTCAGGTCGGCGAGCGAAATCAGCGAGACCACCGATGTCGCCTTGAGCAGCTCGATGGCATTGTTGCCGAAGGTCGGCAGCATCACCAGAAACGCCTGCGGCAGGATGACGTGGCGCATGCCTTGCCAACGGCCGAGATTGAGCGCGACGCAGGCCTCATGCTGTTCGCGGCCGATCGACTGCACGGCGCCGCGCACCACCTCGGCTGCATAGGCGCCCACGTTCAAGCCCAGCGCCAACACACCGGCCTGCAGCGGGGTCAGTTCGAAACCCACCAGCGGCAACACGAAATAGGCGAAGAACAGCTGCACGAAGATCGAGGTGCCGCGGAAGAACTCGATATAGGCCGTGGCCAGGGCCCGCAGCACGAAGAAGCGCGACAGGCGCCCCATGCCGGCGAAAAAGGCCATGATCAGGGCGAGCACCGACCCCATCAGCGTCAGCTCGATGGTGACAAGCGCTCCCTGCAATATCAGGCCGAAATAGCCGGACCACTGGGTCATAGAGTTGAAGTTTCCAACGTTGGTTTCAGCTTCCTTCTCCCCGTTTATGGGGAGAAGATGCCGGCAGGCAGATGAGGGGCAGCGCTAGCTTGTCCAAATATGGCGCCGCCCCTCATCCGTCACTTCGTGACACCTTCTCCCCGTGAACGGGGAGAAGGCAAGAAAGACGCCCTTATTTCGCCGCGCAGAGCTTGTCGCGCGTGGTCGACATAGCCGCCGCCGCCGAGAAGCCGTAGGGCTCGATAATCTTTGCGAACTCACCCGACTTCTTCATCTTGGCGAGTTCGACGTCGAAGGCATTGCGCAACGCCTCGTCGCCTTTCTTGAAGGCCGCGCCGTCGCAATAGACCGGCGCGCCCTGCACCGGGGCGATGACTTCGAGGTTCGGATCGGCGGCCTTCTTCATCAGGTCGTTGATCGAAAGGACAGGCAGTGAATAGGCGTCGATGCGGCCGTCCTGCACCATCTTCAGGCCACTCTGGCCGTCCGGCACGACGATGACGCGTTCGCGTGGCACGCCGGCGTTGAGCGCAAGCTTCTCCTCGGTGCCGCCGCCCGGCGCGCCGATGGTGGCTGACGTGTCCTTGGCGACATCCTCGTAGCTCTTGAAGCCTTTCGGATTGCCCTTCTTCACCAGCATCGCTTCGGCGTCGCACAGAACCGGCTCGGAATAGGCAACCGCGGCGCAACGCTCCGGCTTCATGAACAGGCCGGCGGTGACGACGTCGAAGCGGCCGGCCTGCAGGCCGGGAATCATGGCGCCATATTCCGAGATCGAGGCGGCGACATCGGCAACGCCCAGCCGCTTGAATATCTCGCGCGCGACGTCGGGCGCGGCACCCGAAACCTTGCCGTCGGCGGCGACAGCCGTATAGGGCGGCTCATTGGCGATGGCCAAGCGAGCGAAGCCTTGCGACTTCAGCTGTTCGAGCTTGCTGTCGTCGGCCGAACCCGGGATCGAGGCGGCCAGAACCGCCGAAAGCGCGAGACCGGCGACGCCGGCCAGAGTGCCAAGTTTCTTCATTGTTCCCAACTCCTTGTTCTTGTCTTGGTTTGCGTGATCTTAGGACGGCTCAACCGCCCATGGGGACGGCATTGCCGCCTTTGGCATGCGGTCAGACACGATGTCCGGCTGCGATGATCTTCTTCAGGAACCCTTGCGTGCGCTCCTGCTTGGGATTGCGGAAAATCTCGTCGGGCTTGCCTTCCTCGACTATTCTGCCGCGATCGAAGAACAGCACCCGGTCGGCGAAGTCGTGGGCGAAACCCATCTCGTGGGTGACCAGCAGCATGGTCATGTCGGTCTCGGCGCAGAGCCGCCACAAGACACTGAGCACCTCCTCGACCAGTTCCGGGTCGAGCGCCGACGTCACCTCATCGAACAGCATGATCTTCGGCTGCAAAGCAAGCGCACGGGCGATCGCCACGCGCTGCTTCTGACCGCCTGACAACTGCGCCGGCATCGCCTTCGCCTTGTCGGCCATGCCGACCATCTCGAGCAGTTCCATCGCCCGCTTCTGCGCCGCGGCGCGCGGCGTGCCCTTGGTCAGCATCGGCGCCAGGGTCACATTATCGATGACGCTCTTGTGCGGAAACAGGTTGAACAGCTGGAAGACCATGCCGGTCTTCTGGCGCATTCGCGCCAGGTGGCGCTCGTCGGCCGGCAGCAGCTGACCGTTGCGCTCCATGTGGTAGAGTTGCTCGCCGTCGATCTGGATGTGACCGCCGTCGATGCGCTCCAGCGTCATCAGGATGCGCAGGATCGTCGTCTTGCCCGAGCCGGAGGGGCCGATCAGCGCCAGCTTCTCACGCGGCATGACCTGCATCGACAGGCCGTCCAGAACCTTGAAGCTGCCAAAGCTCTTCGAGATGCTGTCGATCTTGATGATGGGCGCGGTTGCGGACAAATGAATTTCCCCGTGCTGGAGAAGCCTGGTGCCCCTAACGATGCGGAACGCGCCAAATCATGTCAATTGGGAAAATAATATCATGACAATTATTCTGATTGCGCACATTTTCCGGTCAATCCCAGCCGGCTTTTTGGACATGCCTTTGTCAGAACGCCTTGGTGTATTGGGCGGCATGCTCAGATTGCAAGCAGCAGATGCTCCGGATCGCCAAGCAAGAGCTTGGTGACAACGCCGAGACCCGCGCGCAGTTCCCCCTCGGTGGTCGAACCCAGCGAAATGCGCACCGCCGGATGCCAGGGGGTATCCGAAATACGGAAGGAGGTGCCCGGCGCAATGGCCACGCCTTGCAGCCGAGCCTGGGCGACAAAGCTTTCCTCGGAACGGTCGGCCGGCAGTTGCAGCCAGATATGCAACCCGTCGCGACGGGCACGGTAGTCGACGCCGGCCAGCACCTCGCCCGCGATGTCCTGTCGCCGCCGCAACGCCGCGCGCTGCCAGCGCACCAGCTCCATCGCGGTGCCGTCGGTCACCCATTTGGTGGCGATCTCGGCCACCAGCGGTGTCGCCATCCAGTTCGAGACGAGATGCCGGTTGGCGACAGCGGCAACGTAGCGATCGGGCGCGGCGAGATAGCCGATGCGCAGGCCGGGCACGGTGATCTTGGTGAAGGAGGTGACGTAGAGCGTCCGTTCCGGCGCGAAAGCGGCGACCGGCGGCGGTCGATCCTCGACCAAGGGACCCAGCACGTCGTTCTCGATGATGGCGATGTCGTGCTTGCGCGCCACCGCCGCGATCTGCTCGCGACGCTCCGCATCCATGAGCGTTGCCGTGGGATTGATTACCGAAGGCTGCACGAAGACGGCGCGGATGTCGGACAGCCGGCAGGCTTCGTCCAGCGCTTCCGGAATCAGGCCATTGCCATCGATCGGCAGGCCTTGAAGATTGAAGCCGAGATAGCGCGCCAGCGGCACCAGCGTATGATGACCGATCGCCTCGGTGGCAACGGTGGAGCCGGGCGGCGCCACGCTCATCAGCGCCACCGTCATGCCGGCGGTGGCGCCATTGGTGAGGCTGATATTCTGCGCGGAGGCGTCCAGTCCGCACAGCTTCAGCCATTCGACCGCCACGGCACGGTGGCGCGGGAACACCATATTTGGCCGGAACGACAGTGCCGAACTCGACGGCAGGTTTTCGGCGAGCCAGCCCAGCGCCTGCTTCATCCGCTCCAGGTGCATCGGCTCGCAGACCGGCTTCAGGATCGACAGGTCGATGACTTCGCCCAGGCGCTCCGGCAGATAAGGCGGCTCCGGTTCGCGGCGCTGCGTCTGCACAAAGCTGCCGCGGCCGATCTCGCCCGAAATTAGGCCGCGCCGGATCAGTTCCTCATAGGCACGACTGACCGTCTGCACTGAAAGCTTGAGGTCGTCGGCCAGGCGGCGATGGGTCGGCAACCGCGTGCCGTTGGCGAGGCGGCCGTCGTGGATGGCGCGCGCGAACTGGTCGGCCAACGATTGATAGGCCGGCCGCCGGATGAGCGTGGGATCAGGGTGCCACAATGTCATGACTTATTAGAGATCGAAATCAGTGCAATTGACAATCGAAATAATGCGCCGTCATGGTACGATCGACGAAAAAGTGAGCGCTGATGACTGCTGCGAAACTCGACGCGATCGACCTCAAAATCCTCGACGCCATCCAGCGTGATGGACGCATCACCAAGCTGGCGTTGGCCGAGCAGGTCGGGCTGTCGCCGACGCCGTGCTGGATGCGGCTGCGCAAGCTGGAAAAGGCCGGCATCGTCTCGGGTTATCATGCCCGGATCGCCATGCGCGTTGTGGCGCCAGTCGCCACCGTGCTGATGGAGGTGACGCTGGCCAGCCATCGCCAGGCCGATTTCGACCGCTTCGAGCGCGTCGTCCGCGACATTCCCGAGATCGTCGCCTGCTGGTCGGTGGGCGGCGGCGTCGACTATGTGCTGAAGGTGATGGCGCGCGACATCGACGCCTATCAGCGGCTGGTCGACGGCTTGCTCGATCGCGAGATCGGCATCGACCGCTACTTCACCTACATCGTCATCAAGACGGTGAAGGATGACATCGCGCTGCCGATAGCGGACCTGCTGCCGGCGTCGATCTAGACCGGAGAGATCGACTGCCCCCTCGCCGCAATAGAGAGACTCTCTCTACGGCCAGGCGTCCAAACAGCCTCTCTGTCTGCCGGTGATGGGTAGTCTCCCCGCATCAAACCGAACCGGGAGGCTTAGACCATGTCCGCGCATTTCGCCCGCTCGCATCGCCACGAAGCGCTCGACCGGCTCGCCGACCGCCGGCTGCTGCGCGAACTCGCCTATATCGACGGCCACTGGACGGCAAGCGAGGCGGCCGAGAGTTTCGAGGTCACCGATCCCGCGACCGGCACCACCGTGGCCTTCGTCGCAGCGCTCGATGCCGGCCAGACGACAAAAGCCATCGACGCCGCCGCGCGCGCCTTTCCGGCCTGGCGGGCGCTGCTGCCGCAGGAGCGCTCCAAAATTCTGCGAAAATGGTTCGAGCTGATCATCGCAGCGAAAGACGACCTCGCTTTGCTCATGACGCTTGAGCAGGGCAAACCGCTCAAGGAGTCGCTTGGCGAAATCGACTACGCCGCCTCTTTCATCGAGTGGTATGCCGAGGAAGCAAAACGCCTCAACGCCGAGAGCGTCACCAGCCATCTGCCGAACGCGGAAATGATGGTGCGGCGCGAACCGCTCGGTGTCGTCGGCGTGGTCACGCCGTGGAATTTTCCTTCGGCGATGCTGACCCGCAAGGCAGCCGCCGCACTTGCCGCCGGCTGCACCATCGTTGCGCACCCGTCTTCTGAGACACCACTTTCGGCGCTGGCGCTGGCCGAACTCGGCGAACGCGCCGGACTGCCGGCCGGCGTTTTCAACATCGTCACCGGCAAGGCCGCGACGATCGTTGGGCGCATGTGCGAAGATGCGCGCGTGCGCGCCATGAGTTTTACCGGCTCGACCGAGATCGGCCGGCTGATCGCCGCCCAAAGCGCGCCGACGATGAAGCGGCTGGTGATGGAGCTTGGTGGTCACGCGCCGCTGATCGTCTTTGCCGATGCCGATCTCAGCAAAGCGGTGACCATTGCCATCGACGCCAAATTCGCCACATCAGGCCAGGACTGCCTTGCGGCCAACCGCATCTATGTCCAGCGTCTGCTCTATGACCGCTTCTGCGCCGCTTTCGCCAAGCGCGTCGAGGCGCTGCGGGCCGGCAATGGCTTGGCCGATGACATCGACATCGGGCCGCTGATGCATGAGCGCGCCGTCAAGAAGGTCGAGGAACAGGTCGCCGACGCCGTGGTCCTCGGCGCGCGTTGCCTCGCCGGCGGCAAGCGCCATCAGGCCGGACCGCTCTTCTACCAGCCGACGCTGCTGGCCGATGTCGCCGACGACGCGCTGATCATGCGCGAAGAGACCTTTGGTCCGGTCGCCTCCGTCACGCCTTTCGACAGCGAGGACGAAGTCATCGCACGCGCCAATGCGACCGAATATGGCCTGGTCGCCTATGTGGTGACCGAGAACGGCGCGCTCCAGCAGCGCATGGGCCGCGCGCTTGACTACGGCATGGTCGCCATCAACCGTGTGAAGATCACCGGCGCGCCGATCCCGTTCGGTGGCGTCAAGCAGTCCGGCATCGGCCGCGAAGGTTCGCGCCACGGGCTAGAAGCTTTCACCGACCTCAAATACCTTTGCCTGGATGTGGCGTAGGCTCGCACCCGGATCTCTTTCAAGGAGTTAAAAAATGCTCGACCAATCCAACGAACTCGCCGCATGGGATCGCGACCATTTCTTCCATCCCTCAACGCATATGGGCACGCACGCACGCGGTGAATCGCCGACGCGGATCATGGCCGGCGGTGAAGGCGTCACCGTCTGGGACAACAATGGCAGGAAGAGCATCGATGCCTTCGCCGGCCTCTATTGCGTCAATGTCGGCTATGGCCGCCAGAAGATATCAGATGCCATCGCGACCCAGGCGAAGAACCTGGCCTATTACCACGCCTATGTCGGGCACGGCACCGAGGCGTCGATCACGCTCGCCAAGATGATCATCGACCGCGCGCCGAAAGGCATGTCGAGGGTCTATTTCGGCCTCTCCGGTTCGGATGCCAACGAAACCAACATCAAGCTGATCTGGTACTACAACAATGTGCTGGGGCGGCCGGAGAAGAAGAAGATCATCTCGCGCTGGCGCGGCTATCACGGCTCGGGTGTCATGACGGGCTCGCTGACCGGGCTGGACCTCTTCCACAATGCCTTCGACCTGCCGCGCGCGCCGATCCTGCACACCGAGGCGCCCTACTATTTCCGCCGCGCCGACCGCTCGATGAGCGAGGAGCAGTTCTCGCAGCATTGCGCCGACAAGCTCGAGGAGATGATCCTCGCCGAAGGGCCCGAAACCGTCGCCGCCTTCATCGGCGAGCCGATCCTCGGCACCGGCGGCATCGTGCCGCCGCCCGCCGGCTATTGGGAAAAGATCCAGGCGGTGCTGAAGAAGTATGATGTGCTCCTGGTCGCCGACGAGGTGGTGACGGGCTTCGGCCGGCTGGGCACCATGTTCGGCTCCGACCATTACGGCATGAAGCCCGACCTTATCACCATCGCCAAGGGCCTGACCTCGGCCTATGCGCCGCTGTCGGGCGTCATCGTGGCCGACAAGATGTGGCAGGTGCTGGTGCAAGGCTCCGACAAGCTCGGCTCGCTCGGCCATGGCTGGACCTATTCGGCGCATCCGATCTGCGTTGCCGCCGGCGTCGCCAATCTCGAACTGATCGATGAGATGGACCTGGTGCGGAATGCCGGCGAGACCGGCGCTTATTTCCGTGCCGAACTGGCCAAGGCCGTCGGGGGTCACAAACACGTCGGTGAGGTGCGCGGCGACGGCATGCTGGCGGCAGTGGAATTCGTCAAAGACCGTGACGACCGTGTCTTCTTCGATGCTTCGCTGAAGATCGGGCCGCAAATTGCCACGGCCCTTGCCGCGAGCGGCGTCATCGGCCGCGCCATGCCGCAGGGCGACATTCTTGGCTTCGCGCCGCCGTTGTGCCTGACCCGAGAGGAAGCCGACATCGTGGTGGCCAAGACCGCCGATGCCGTGAACAGCGTATTTGCCAATCTCTGAGACGACCGATGAATGTCATGACCAAAACCCTCCCCGCCACCATGGCCGCCGTGCTGCTCACCGGGCACGGCGGACCGGAAAAGCTCGTCTACCGAACCGATGTGAAAGTGCCCGCGCCTGCGTCAGGGGAAGTACTGGTGAAAGTCACCGCTTGCGGCATGAACAATACCGATGTCTGGGTGCGCCAGGGCGCCTATGGCACTGAAGAGGACGCGGCCGCCGTTTCGACTTGGCGCCGCCAGGGCAACACGCTGACCTTCCCGCGCATCCAGGGCACCGACACTGTCGGCACCATCGTTGCCGTCGGCGAAGGCGTTTCGTCGGATCGAATCGGCGAACGGGTGATGGTCGATTTCTCCATCTACAACCGCGACGACGATTCCCTGGCCGACATCGACTATATGGGCCATGGCCGCGACGGCGGCTATGCCGAGTATCAGACCGTGCCGGCCGACAACGCGCATGTTGTCGACACCATTTTGAGCGACGTCGAACTCGCCACCTTCTGCTGCGCCTATCTCACCGGCGAACAGATGCTGGAACGGGCCAACCTCAAGGCAGGCGAGCGGGTGCTGGTCACCGGCGCGTCGGGCGGCGTCGGCTCCGGCATCGTGCAACTGGCGCGGGCGCGCGGCGCCATTCCCTATGCCGTCGTCGGCAAGGGCAAGGAACAGGCGGTGCTCGACATCGGCGCCGAGGCGGTCGTCACCCGTGGCGTCGCGGACCTGCCGCAAGCCGTGAGCGAGGCGACCGGCGGCCAGCCGATCGATGTGGTCGCCGATCTCGTTGGCGGCGCGATCTTCAACGATCTGCTGCGCATCCTGAGGCCCGAGGGCCGCTACACGACCGCCGGCGCGATCGCAGGTCCGGTCGTCCAGCTCGATCTCAGGACCATGTATCTGAAACAGTTGCAGCTGCACGGCTCGAGCCAGGGCTCGCGCGCCGACTTCCGCCGCATCGTTCGCTATATCGAAGAGGGCAAGATCCGGCCGCTTGTCGGCGGCGTCTACAAACTCTCCGATTTCCACCACGCGCAGGCCGATTTCGTCGCCAAGGATTTCGTTGGCAAGCTGGTGGTGGTGCCCGACGCCGTCGCGAGGTGACCTGCCGAAACCTGCATTTCGCCTGAAGCTCCCCTCGCCTGCTGCCGCCACAATCGGAATGGCTTGCAGACCAGCCGGTAAGCCGCCACAAACGGTGACGCCCGCCGCGCCGTCGGCCCGGGCATACGGTCACGGATACAGGCGAGACATGACAGCCCGAATGATACTGCTCGACGCCAAGCCGCTTGGCATCGAGGATGTCGCCGAGATCGCGCGGCGCAATGCGCGGCTGATGTTGGGCGAGGAGGCGATGCGCCGCATCCGGGCGAGCCGCACGCTCATCGAGCAGCTGACGCAACTCGGCAAGCCGATGTACGGCGTCACCACTGGCCTCGGCGCCTGTGTCGACACGCCGCTCGCGCAGGCCGATCTGATCGCCTTCCAGCACAGCGTGCCGCTCAGCCACAGCATGGGCATCGGCCCGGCCCTTCCGACCGAGGCAGTCCGCGCGCTGATGGCCGCGCGCATTTCGGGCATGGCCGCCGGCGGCACCGGCACTTCCGAACGCGTGGTGGTGGGCCTTGTGGCGGCACTCAACGCCGGCGTCCATCCGGTGATCCCGACCTGGGGATCGATCGGAGCGGCGGACCTTGCCCATCTCGGCCACATGGCGCGAGCGCTGCGCGGCGACGGCGAGACGGAGTTCCAGGGCAGGATCATGCCGTCGGCCGAGGCGCTCGCGCTCGCCGGGCTCGAACGGCTCGACCTGCGCGAGAAGGACGGCCATGCCATCATCGTCGCCAACAGCCTGTCGACCGGCACGGCTTGCCTCTGCCTGGAGGATGTCGCCCACCTCATCGGCTGGTCGCTGGCCGCGGTGGCACTCAATCACGAAGCGTTCCGCTCGTCACTCACCGCCATCGATGAAGCTGCGCTGTCGGCGCGACCGGCGTTCGGCCAGCGGGAGATCGGGGCGCGGCTGCGGGCGGAACTCGCTGGAAGCGGGCTCTGGAGGGAGAACGCCGCGCGGCGGCTCCAGGATCCGCTCAGCTATCGTTGCGTGCCGCAGGTGTGGGGCGGCCTGTTGCATGCGTTCGAACAGGCGAAGCTGGCAACGGAGATCGAACTGGCCCATTCCGGCGACAACCCGGTGATCCTACCCGAGGACGGACGCGTCGTCTCGAACGGCAATTTCGACCTCACCGCGATGACGCTGGCCTGGGAGCAGCTCGGCCAGGCGCTTGCGCATTGCGCCGTGGGCACCGCCAATCGCTGCATGAAGCTGATGTCGCCGACGGTGGCGGAACTGCCGCGCTTCCTGTCGGCCAGGGGCGGCAGCCGCCAAGGCTACGCCGAATTGCAGAAACCGCTTGCCGCGCTGGAGGCCGAGATCCGGCATCTGGCCAACCCGATGTCGCTCAGCCCGCTTGCCGTATCGGACGGGATCGAGGACCAGTCGTCGATGGCACCACGGGTGGTGGCCAAGACAGCCGAGATTGTCGAACGCCTGCGCTATCTCGTGGCGATGGAGCTGATCTTCGCGGCGACGGGCGTGGAGTTGCGCGGCGTCGTCGACAGTATGGGCGAAGGACCACGGCGCACCTACGCCGCCGTGCGTGCGCTCGTCAGCCCGCTCGACGACGACCGCGAGATGAGCGCGGATATGACGCGGGTCGCCCGGATGGTGGCTGGTCCCCGAGACTGAGTTCCGGCTTATCGCTGGAAAGGTCCCCTGAGATTGAGGTTCTCGGCCAGAAGGCAGAAGCGGTCGATCAACCGGACAAGGTCTTCGCCCTGCTCGGCGACAACGGCGCCTCGCTCGGCAGGCGAGGTATCGGAGAGAGCCTTCCACAACCGGCCTTGCCGATCGCAGAGATCCGCCAGATCGGAACATTCGCTGGCGGTCAGTTTCAAGAGGTGGCCGGAGGTCACCGGTCCAATGCCTGGAGGCGTGGTTGCTCCAAGGGAAAGATAGGCCGGCGGCACGCTGCCTTTTGCGTTCGTCACCGACTTTCGGCAGATGACATCGAAAATCTGGTCGACGGCCTGCTTGGCGCCGGCGACGCGCGAGGGATGATCCGTATCGGCTGCCGCATGCGGCAGAAGCTCGAGTTTTCCGCTGTGCTTCTCGACGAGGCCCAGATAGGGCAGCATCGGTCCGGAAAGGCGACCGGTCGCGGCATCCTTGAACAGGTCGGCATCGACCGCAGCATGACGCACCCTGCCCGAGGACAAGGCTTCGCCGAGGGCCGCAACGTCGACAAGCTCGCCGCGATCGTAGTTGACCAGCACCGCGCCTTTGTTCACGCGCGACAGGACATCCGCGCCGATGAGCCCGGCATTGGCGTAGCGGCCGGTCTGCGCATCCTGCTTGCCCAGGCCGACATGAACACTCAACACATCGGCACCATCAGCCGCATCGAGGAGGTCCGCCGCATAGACAAAGCCTTCGGCCTCTATCCAGTCCCGATGCCGGGGCCGTGCGTGGATCACCACGCGCATGCCGAAGGCCCGGGCAAGTTTGGCCACCTCCCTGCCGATATTGCCGTAGCCGACGATCGCGATCGTCTTGCCTTCGAGCTTTTCGGTCGGGAAATCGCGCAGCTCCCTGCCGGTGTCGAAGGCGCCGCGCGCCACCCGGTTGTGAAGCAAGTCAACCGGGAGATCCGGCAGCACTTTCAGGATCGCCTTCATCACCATCTGCGCCGTGGCGCGGCTGTTGATGCCGGGCGTATTCATCAGCACGGCCGTACCGCCTTCGCCGCTGCCGCCGCCCCAGGAGTGCGAACCCATATTGCCGGTGCCGGTGCCGATGCGGACGCCGGCGAGCGGAAAGACGGTTTCGGCGGGCAGGAAGGTCGCGGCGGCAATGACGGCATCATAGCGTCCATCGCCGGCGACTTCGATCAGCTCTTCGCGGGTGCTGAGGTCCGGCTGATAGAAGAAATGCACGCGGCCAGATTCGAGAGCGGCCTTGTCGCCAAGCGCAGCCGTATGAAAGCGGCCGCCCTTGGCTTCGATATGCGCACGCACCTCCGACGGGTCGGGCTTTCCGTCGGCGTCGAAGCGCAGGCCGATCAGATCGCAGACCAGCACGGTGTAGGCGCGTTGCGGATCGACCGGTTCAACGGCGCGGGTGTCGGCATTTGCGATCACGTCGGTTTCCTTCGTGCAAGAGCGGAGTCCTGCTGGTCCGGCAGGCTTTGAATAATCAGAACCTATCCGCCGGGAACGGCGCGAGATCGATCACCGGCGGCAGACCAGCGGCGAGTTGCGACACGATCTTGCCGGTTTCAGGTACAGTGCGATGCCGCCATTGGTCCCTTGAACGGGCAGGTCGGACGCGCGTAAAATCGCGCTATCTGATTGAGTCTGCTACATTCGTTCGGGCTAATGTCCGGATTGGTCTGGTATTTCCTTGCACACTGATGCGACCAGCGCTGCCAAGCGCGGCAAATCATTTGCCCATGTGGCGGAAGCCTCCTGGGGCAAGGGCCTCAGCACCTTGCTGCGCATCGTGCGCATGACGCTGCGCCATCCCTGGCAGGTTGCCATCACCCTCATCTCGACCTTTATCGCGGCGACGCTGCAGCTTTTCATTCCGCGTCTCCTGGGGCGCGCCATCGACCAGGCGCAAGGGGTGATGGCGGCGGGCGCCGGCACCGCGGCCGAGCGGGCGCTGTGGAATACGGCACTGACGCTGTTGGTCGTCAGCATCCTGCGCGGCCTCTTCACCATGGCGCAGAATTACTATGGCGAAGCCGTCGGCCACCGGACAGGCTATGAGCTGCGGCTCGCCTTCTACGAGAAGATCCAGCGGCTGAGCTTTTCCTTCCACGACAAGGTCCATACCGGCGATCTCATCACCCTCGGGCTGCTCGACCTCGACGGCGTGCGCATGTTCTTTTCGACCGGTATCCTGCGCGTGGTGCTGCTTGGCGTCCTGATCGGTGTCGGCGCCTATCTGTTGATCAGCACCGATCTCGTGCTCGGATTGTTGAGCCTCAGCTTCGTGCCATTTGTTGCCTGGCGCTCGTCAGTGACGCAGCTCCGACTGCGCAGCACCTGGCTGACGCTGCAGGAGCGACTGTCGGTGCTGAGCCGGGTGATGGACGAGAATCTCGGCGGCATCCGTGTCGTGCGCGCCTTCGCAGCTCAACGGCATGAGCTGGCAAAATTCGACCGTGCCAAACGGGACGCACTGGACCTCGCCAATGAGCGTGTCGACATCCGCGTCTCGAACACCAGCGCCATGAATTTTTCCTTCCTTGCCGCCATGGGCCTGGTGCTGTGGTTCGGCGGCCAGAAGGTGATCGCGGGTCAGATCAGCGTCGGCACGCTGGCCCAGTTCCTCACCTTCATGACCATATTGCAGATGCCGGTGCGCCAGCTCGGCCTGATGGTCAACTCCTTCGCGCGCGCCTCGACCTGCGGCACGCGGCTGTTCGAACTGCTCGACGCTGAGCTCGACATCGAGGACGCGCCCGACGCCAGGGAGCTCGTCATCGCCGAGGGCGTGCTGCGCTTCGACAATGTCGGTTTTCGCTATCAGGGCGCGGGCGAGCGTCCGACGCTTTCCGGCGTTTCCTTCGAAGCAAGGCCCGGCGAGACCGTCGGCATCGTCGGGCCGCCAGGCAGCGGCAAGTCGACCATCGCGCACCTGATCCCGCGCTTCTACGACGTGACCTCGGGCGCGATCACCATCGACGGACAGGACATCCGCAAGGTCACGCTGCAATCGCTGCGCAAGGCGGTCGGCGTCGTGCAGCAGGATGCGTTCCTGTTCACGACCTCGATCGAAAACAACATCGCCTACGGCAATCCCTGGGCGCGCGAGACCCGCATCGGCCAGGCCGCCGAATATGCCCAGCTGCACAATTACATCATCGGGCTTCCGGCCGGCTACACCACGGTCGTGGGGGAACGCGGCGCCTCGCTTTCCGGCGGCCAGCGGCAGCGCCTGACCATCGCGCGCAGCCTGATGCTAAGACCATCGGTGCTGGTCTTCGACGATTCCACGGCCGCGGTCGACGCCGGCACCGAGCAGCGGATCCGGGCGGCGATGAAGCGCTTCGCCAGGGATCGCGTGACGCTCATCATTTCGCATCGGCTGAGTTCGCTGATGCATGCCGACCAGATCCTGTTCGTCGAGGGCGGCCGGATCGTGGAGCGCGGCACGCATGAGGAATTGGTGGCGCTCGGCGGACGCTACCGCGCGCTTTATGACCTGCAGTTGCGCCCGGACGACGATCGGCTCGAGGGAGCCGCCTGATGTCGACACAGGACGACGAGAAGGAAGACACAAGCCGACGCCCGACCAAGGCCGTCGTCGGCTCGCACCGCGATGAGGAAGAGGTCTTCGGCAAGGCCTACGATCCGCGCATCGTCAGGCGCATCTGGAGCTTCGTCAGACCATATCGGGGCCGGATCTTCATCTCGGTCGCGGCGGTGCTGGTGTTCACGCTGACGCAGTTGGCGATCCCGCTGGTCATCCGCTACGCCATCGATCACGGCATGGCGCCAGGCAGGCTCGACCGTTCGGTGATGATCACCGCGATCGCCGCTTTTGCCGTGATCATCCTCATCAACTACGCCGCCAGCCATGTCCAGGAGAGCGTCGTCGGCAAGGTGGCGGAGAACGTGCTGTCCGACCTGCGCCGCGCCATGTTCAGCCACCTGCAGCGTGTCTCTCTGGGCTTCATGGACAAGACCGAGGTCGGCCGGCTGATGTCGCGCCTGCAGGGCGACGTCAATTCGATGCAGGAATTCCTCGAGACGTCCGTGATGTCGGTTGGCGACATCGTGCTTCTGTTCGGCATCGTCACCGTCCTGCTGTGGTTGGACTTCCGGCTCGGGCTGCTGACGCTGTCGACCATGCCGGCGCTGTTCATCGTGCGCCTGTTCTGGCTGCCGCGCGCCAAGGTCGCCTTCATGGCCGCGCACGAGACCAACTCCATCGCCAACGGGGCGCTGGCCGAAGGCATCCATGGCGTGCGTACGGTGCAGAGCCTGGAACGCCAGCACGTCAATTTCGATCTCTATGACGAGAAGGTGCTGGCCAATCTCAACGCCCATCTGCGGTCGGCGAGATATGCGCAGGTGATGGTGCCGATCGTCGACACACTGACGGGCATCGCCATGGCGACCGTGATCGTCGTCGGCGGGTCGATGGTGCTGTCGCACAGTCTCGATATCGGCGTGATGGTGGCGTTCCTGTTCTACATCCAGCGCTTCTTCGACCCGATCCGCTCGCTCACCATGCAATACAGCGTCATGCAGCGCGCCATGGCGTCAGGCCAGCGCATTTCCGAAGTGCTCGACGTGCCCGTGGATGTCAGCGACAAGGAAAATGCGGTGGCGCTGTCGCGCGACATGGACGGTTCGGTCGAGTTCCGGAATGTCACCTTCGGCTACCGGCCGAACCAGCCGGTGCTGAAGAACATCTCGTTCCGCGTCAATCCGGGCGAGACGGTCGCGCTTGTCGGGCCGACCGGATCAGGCAAGTCGAGTTCGATGGCGCTGGTGCACCGCTTCTACGATGTCTGGTCGGGTGAGGTCCTGGTCGGCGGCCATGACGTGCGCGACCTGACGCAGGATTCGCTCGGCGATCAGGTAGCCATGGTGCTGCAGGAGCCGTTCCTGTTCTCCGGCACGGTGCTGGAGAACATCCGCTATCACAAGACCAGCGCCAGCCGCGAAGAGGTGGTCCGCGCAGCACAAGCCGTCGGCGCGCACCACTTCATCGAGCAACTGCCTGACGGCTACGACACCGAACTCGAGCAGCGCGGCGGCAATCTCTCGCTCGGCCAGCGCCAGCTTATCAGCTTCGCGCGGGCGCTGGTGGCCGACGCCAAGATCCTGGTGCTCGACGAAGCCACCGCCAGCATCGATTCCTACACCGAGATGCTGATCCAGAAGGCATTGGTCAAGCTGCTCGAAGGGCGCACCGGGTTGGTCATCGCGCACCGGCTGGCGACCATAAGGGGCGCCGACCGCATCATCGTGCTGCAGAATGGCGAGATCGTCGAAAGCGGCAACCATGAACAGTTGATGAAGAGAAAAGGTCTTTACGCCCGCCTCTACAACATGAACTACGCTTCCTTCGACGACATTTCCGAGGAAGACATGGGAATGGACGCTTCGGTCGGCAAAGCGACGTGAGCCGGTGCTGGCAAGGTGCGAGCCGACGGATTGCCTGATGCCTCCGACAAGACCTATTTGCGAGATCCCCTGACGTGGCCGCTAACTTGAACGCCGTCTTCGGCGCGCAGGTACAGGAAGCCCGGAATCGAGAGCAGCGGGATGATCGCGGTCAGCAGGAACACCTGGTGAAAGCGTTCCGGCGTGAGGAGATGGCTTTCGCCCGCAATCAGGCCCAGCAGCATGGCGGCGATCGAGACGCCAAGCGACACGCTGAGCTGCTGCAGCACACCGCCAAGGCTAGTGGCGCGGCTGAGCTTGTCGGCCGGAAGATCGGCGTAGGACAGGGTGTTGGATGTCATGAACTGCGCCGAGCGGACGATGCCGAACAGAAAGACATAGAAACCGATTAGCCAATGCGGCGTATCGGGACCCATCAGGGCGAAGCCCGCCACGGTGGCGGAGCCGACGAGCGCGCTGCCGACCAGCACCACACCGAAGCCAAAGCGCTGCAGCAGCGGCGACAGCAGCGGCCGCATGAGCAGCGCCCCAAAGCTGCCGACGAATGTCAGCGAGCCTGATGTGACCGGGCTCATGCCGAAGCCGACCTGCAGCATCAGCGGCACCAGGAAAGGCACGCCGTTGAGACCGACGCGGCACAGGCCGCCCGCCAGCGTGCCGACCCAGAACGAGCGGAACCGAAACAGCGTCAGGTCGACAGCCGGCGCCACGACGCGGCGTGCATAGCGCCCGAAGGCAAGCAGCAGCAACGCGGCCGCGGCCAACACCAGCACCGTCGCGGACCCGGGAATGACCGGCCGGCCGATATTCTCCAGCCCGAACTGCAGTAGTGCCACGCCAAACCCCACCATCAGGAAGCCCGGGACATCGAAATGCTGCACCGCCTCGCCATGGAAGTCGTCGACGAAGCGCAGCGCGGCCACGATACCTAGGCAGCCGAACGGCACGTTGACATAGAATATCCAGCGCCACGACGCGTAGGTGGTCAGCAGGCCGCCGAGCAGCGGCCCGATGACCGGCCCCATGATGGCCGGCAGGGTCATATAGGTCATGGCGGTGATCAGGCCGCTGCGCGGAAAGCTGCGCAGCAGGATCAGCCGGCCGACCGGCGTCATCATGGCGCCGCCCAGCCCCTGCAGGGCACGCATCGCCAGCAGCATGCCGAAACTGTCGGCCATGCCGCACAGCGCCGAGCCAAGGGTGAAGGTGAAAAGCGCCAGTGCGAACACCCTGCGCGCGCCGAACCTGTCGGCAAACCAGCCGCTGACCGGGATGAACACGGCGAGCGTCAATATGTAGGTGGTGATCGCAAGGTTCAGCCGGACCGGCGTCGTGTCGAGACTTTGCGCTATTGCCGGGATCGCGGTGGTGATGATGGTGGAATCGAGCTGCTCCATCAAAAACGCGATGGCGACGATGATCGGAATGATCAGCCGCAGCCTCGGGTCGCGCTCGGTGGCAAATTGAGGCTGTTCCAATGCTCTGGTCAATTCCGTCATGCAGATGGCTTCTATCGGCCAAAGTGGCTTGTCCCGGTTCAAAGGCAAGATTGCCTTGCCGGCCAGCCGGGCCTGATCACAGGCCCTCTTGTGATCCGGCAAATCGGCGAGCGGTAGTCATTTCCGCTTCGCTGGAAGTCAACAAATCTTGACCAGCACCACGAGTGCCGCGGACAAACACTGCCCATTTCAGCGAGCGCCGTCCCGATTTCGTGAAGGAACGTGTGCAGCGAGGCGGGCGTTCTTTCCCATATGTCTCGAATGGCAAGGAGACATGCTGATGAGAAAGCGACGCGTATTCCTCGGCTCCCTCGTGGTGCTGTTGGCCGCGAGCGCCGTCCCGTTTGCCGCTGTGGCCGATGCCGCCGTCACCAGGCACCATTATGTCCGCGTCAACGCCGCCCATAATGACCACGCGCACGCCGCGAACCGCGGACGCGGCCACCGTGACGGTTGGGTCGGCAGGGGCTGGACCGGCGAGAATTCGGCCGACAATAACGACTGGATGGACAGCTACTACAATGGCTACGGCAGTTACCGGGGCCGTGCCGACGACTTCTGTGGAACCATCCAGTGGACGCTCGGCCTGTGCGGTCCCCACGGCCCCTAACGCCTGACCGCCGGAGCCGACGAAGGTTGCTGGCATCACGCCATTTCGGGACGTCTCGACGCCTCGCGAATCGCCTTGTGCACGCCGCGCTGCAAATCCATGAAGGCCGGCGTTTCCATCACTTCTTCCCGGCGCGGGCGTTCGATGTCGACGTTGAAGGTCTGCATGATGCGTCCCGGGCCGATCCCCATGACGACGATGCGGTCCGATAGATAAACGGCCTCCTCCACGTCATGCGTGACGAACAGCACCGTGAGCCGGTGCTCCTCCCAGATCTGGGTCAGCAGTTCCTGCATCTGGTGTCGGGTCAAGGCATCGAGCGCGCCGAAGGGTTCGTCCATCAGCAGCATTTTGGGGCGATAGGAGAGAGCGCGCGCGATGGCGACGCGCTGCTTCATGCCGCCCGACAGTTCGGACGGGAAGCGATCGGCGCTTTGCGTGAGCTTGACGAGGTCGAGATGCTCGAGCGCGATCTCGCGGCAGGCGGCGCGATCATAGCCGGCGGCCTTGAGAGCAAACTCGATGTTCTGCCGCGCCGTCAGCCAGGGGAGCAGCGTATAGGACTGGAAGACAACACCACGGTCGAGGCCCGGCTGCAGGATCGGCGCGCCATCGATGCTGAGATCGCCGGCGTCGAAATCCTGCAGTCCAGCGACGATCGACAGCAGCGTGCTCTTGCCGCAGCCCGACGTGCCGACGAGGGAGACGAACTCGTTGTCGGCGAGGTCGAGATTGATGTCCCGCAGCACTTGCGTGCGCCGCTCGCCGGTGCCGAAGCTCTTGTCGAGACCCGCGATGCGCAATTTGGGAACAGTCACCGGCGGTTCCTCATTGCTGGTGGCCTTCCTGCCGAAACAGCACCTTCTCCAGGGCCTTCATGACCTGATCGGTGATGAGGCCAAGCACGCCAAGCAGCAGGATGTAGCCGATGATGGTGTTTGTCTGGAAATAGCGCTGCGACACGGTGATGCGATAGCCGAGGCCGGATGTCGCCGCGACGAGCTCGGCCAGCACCAGCCAGGTCCATGCCCAGCCGAGGCTGATGCGCAGCGTGTCCCAGATGCCCGGCAAGGCGCTGGGAACGACGATGCGCGTCAGGATCTTGCGGTCCGGCAGGCCGAGCGTGCGCCCAAGGCCGATGAAGTCGGCGGGAACCCGTTTCACATTGTCCATGATCATCAGCACCTGCTGGAAGAAAGTGCCGATGAAGATGATCAGGAATTTCTGGGTATCTCCGGTGCCGGCCCACAGGATGGAGAGCGGCACGAAGGCGACAACCGGCATGTAGCGGATGAAATCGACCAGCGGCTCGATGGCCGCCTCCCAGGAACGGAAACTGCCGATCAGCACGCCGATCGGTATGGACAGTGCCGAGGCGAGGAGGAAGCCGATGGAAATGCGGTACATCGAAGCCCTGAGGTCGAGCCACAAGGTGCCGTCGGCGGCGAGCTTGGCGATCTGGGTCGCAACGCTGCCCGGCGACGGCAGGAAGATGGGTTTCACCCATCCCAGCCCGGTCGCTGCCCACCAGGCAAGGCCAAGGCCAACAAAGACGGCCACCGCTATCGCAAGGAAACGCGACCGGGCGATGGGCACGCCGATCCCGGAGGATCGGCGTCGCCTTGCCTGTGTTGCGGCGGGCGCTCGTGCCGGGCGGGCCAAGCCGGTTTTCGCGGGAGGCTCCCCGGACATCCGCGTTACCACCGCGATCCGGATCTCGTCACTGCGCCGCCTTGACGAAGGACGGATCGATCATCTGCTCCGGCGTCACATCGGCCTGCAGAAGCTTGGCGTTCTTGGCGGCCGCTTCGACATCGGCGAATGTCTTGGTGGTAAACTCGCCGGTGAGCGCCGTCTTGTTTTCGGCGAGCGAATAGTAGCGCACCCCGTCGAAAGCGGTGTTGAGGTCCTTGACGTCGGAACCGACCGCCTTGGCGATGATGGCGCGGCCGCCGGCGGTGTCGGCGTTATAATCCTTGAGCGCGGCGTCCCAGCTCTTGATCATGGCCAGCACCTGGCCGGGTCGCGATTTGATCACCTCGTCACGCACCACCAGCACGTCGCTGATCAGGCCGGGATCCTCGCCGGCGGTGAACAGCAGCTTGACGTCCTTGTTCTGCGCCATGGCGACAGTGAGGTACGGCTCGTAGGTGACCGCGACCGGCACCTGGCCCGCGATCAGGGCGCCGCCGGCGTCGGCGGCAGGCATCGGAACCGGCTGGATATCGGCGACCGACATGCCGTTCCTGGCGAGCGCGTATTTGAGCAGGATGTCGCTCGTCGTGCCTTCCTCGAAAGCGACCTGCTTGCCCTTGAGATCGGCGACGGAGGTGACATCCTTGCCTGCGACGATGGCGTCGGCGGTCATGGAGACATCGAGCAGCAGCACGATCTTCACCGGCAGACCGGCCGCAACCATGCCCATCGCCGTGTGGGTGGCGATGTTGGCGGCGTCGAGCTGGCCGCTTGCGAGCGCCGCGTTGATGTCCTTGTCCTCGGCGAAATTGACGATCTGGACGTCCGACAGACCGTTTGTCTTGAACAGTCCCTTGGCCTCGGCGACGTGCCATTGACCATATCCAAGCCAGGGCTCGATGCCTATCTTGAACGATCCAGCTTCAGGTGTCGTCGGGATGGCAGCATCGGCTGCGTGGGCCACCGGGGCGGTGGCGAGCCCGATCGCGGCGGCCATCACGAGCGCGCGAAATTGTCCTGCTAGGTTAAGCGTCATCTTTCGTTCCCCTTGATGATCAGACCGCTTTTTACCCAGGCATCCGGTCTGGTGAGACTGCGGGGTTCTGCTCTTGCGGCACTGTGCCTCGGCGTCTTGCCCGCCACTTCATGGTTGAAGCGCTGACATATTTCAGCGGCAGCGGCAGCGGATGTCAAGGCTGAAATACATACATGCATATACAAGTTGGAGAGACTCAAATTTCAGGTTGATCCAGCTCGGCGGCTTGCATTGGCCCGTCGCCTTCAGCTCGCTCCCGTCGCCTTCAGCTCGCTTTGGAAGGCGAGTAGCGGCTGCCGAGCGAGTAGCGGCTGCCGGCATAGGTCAGCTTGCTGATCGTGGCCACGATGGCCCCCGTCCATGTCCGGCGATGCAGGAGAAGGCAGCAACTGCCGACATCGATGCCGAGATGCTGTGCGGCCTCCTTATCGGCCGGGATGGCGGAGATGATATGCTCGACCTCGGTCACCGGCGTCTTCTGCATCAGGTAGTCATAGGTCGCTGTCTTGGTGAAGTCCTGCTTGTCGTAGTCGGGGATCAGGCCCGGATTGACGAAACGCTCCTCCAGTTGCACCGGCAAGTCGTTCTCGAAATTGACGACGACGGAGTGATAGATCGGAACCCGCTTCGCAAACTCGAACGACAGTGCCAATTCCTTGCTCGGCATCATCGTTTCGAGAACGAGGACTTCGGAGCGGTGGCTGTTGCCGCGCTCGACGATCTCCGCCGCGATATTGTTGATCTCGATCAGCGTCGACTGCGGCCGGGGCGGCGCGATGAATGTTCCCACACCCTGCAGCCGGATCAGGAATCCCGCCGAGGTCAGCTCCCGCAGAGCCCGGTGGACCGTCATCCGCGACACGCCCAGTGACGCCACCAGCTCGTTCTCGGACGGCAGCTTGCGGTCCTTGCCCCACCGGCCCGTCCCAATATTGGTCAGGATATAGTCCTTCACCTTCTCGTAGAGGGGGCTTGCCGTGTCGGGCAAATCGATCATTTCAAAAATCCTTTCCGGCAGGTTGCCGCATGCGGATGATTGTTTTCAAGCCATCGCTGCTTCCCGCCAACAGCCGCTCATAGGCGGCTGGGATGTCGTCCAGACCGATCTCGCAATCGACCAGGGCCAGCAGCGGTTCACTCAGCTCACCCAGCATCCGGACAGCGTCGGGCAATTCGTCCGCGAAAGCATGGCAGCCGAGCAACGCGATCTCGCGTTCGACAAGAACATTGGGGTCGATGTCGAGGCGGCCATGGAAGATGCCGACCATCGCTATCGCACCACCAGGATCGAGAACGCCGAGCAACTGGCTGAACGCCGCGATGCTGCCGGTCGCCTCGATGGCCGCCAGCAACGGGACATTGGCGGTCGCGGCTGCAATGGCCTCGCGGTCGAGATCGACGATCGTGGCGCCCGTCACCCGCGCCACGCGGGCGCAGCGCGCCTGGTTGCGGTCGGCGACAAGCACCGTGCCGGCGAAGGTTCGCGAAAGCAACAGCGCGGCAAGACCGCCGATCGGCCCGCAGCCGATGACCAGAACCGAACCTGCCGTCTTCGGCAGACGCCGCACCGCGTGCAGCGCGACGGCAAGCGGCTCGGCCATCGCCGCGACGCTCTCGTCAAGGCTCGCATCGATGACATGCAGCAGACGTGCGGGCAACACCGCCTGTTCGGCAAAGCCGCCATCGCAGATTTCGCCGACGAAGCCCAGCGCAGCGCAGAGATGCCGCTTGCCGGCACGGCATTGCGCGCAGTCTCCGCACCAGAAACGGGAATCGGCGACGACCCTGTCGCCGACGGCAATGGTATCGACGCCCTCGCCCAGCGCGATCACCGTGCCGGTCAACTCGTGGCCCGCCGTCGAGGGCGCCCGGCTTATCCATTGGCCGGTGCGGAAATTGTGCAGGTCCGAACCGCAGATGCCGGCGGCATCGACCCTGAGCTTTACCCAGCCGGCATCCGGAATACCCGGCGCGGCGATGTCCTCGACGCGCAGGTCGCCCGGTCCATAAAGTCGTGCCGCCTTCATCGCGATCGTCTCCGCTCAGCCGGCGAGATAGCGGTCGCGGATTTCCGAGACCGCGTTTTCGTGCGAGCTGAAGCCTTCGTAGCGGGCGAGCCTGCGGGCATGCTGCGCCAGTTCCGGATACGCGGCCGAGGTGACATAGCCGACCGAAGAGCGCTTGACGAAATCCGTCACCGAAAGCGGCCCGTAGGTTCGCGCCCAGCGGCTGGTCGGCAGCACCGCATTCGGCCCGAGGACGAAGTTGGCGATGGTTACCGGCGTATGCGGGCCCATGAGGATTTCGGCCGCCTCGGTGATGTGGCCGAGATGCGCGAACGGCTCCTTCGACAGGATTTCCAGATGTTCGGGCGCGTAGTCGTTGATGAAGCGATAGCTATCCTCCAGCGACGCCGTCAGCACGATGCCGCCGCGCTTTCCGGTCAGCACCGCGCGCGAGAATTCCACACGCTGTTCGGTCATCCGCGACCAGTGGTCGGGAAGTGCAGCAAGGGCTGCCTCGGCGACCTTTCGGCTGTGCGTCACCAGATAGGCTGAAGAATCCGGCCCGTGCTCGGCTTCGATCAGCAGGTCGAGCGCGGCAAGGCCTCCGTCGACGCTGTCGTCGGCAAAGATGATGGCCTCCGACGGTCCGGCCGGCAGGCCCGTATTGATCATTGAGGACAGCACGCTCTTGGCCGCCACCACCCAGGGGCTGCCCGGGCCGACGATCTTGAGCGCCGGCTTAACCGTCTCGGTGCCGTAGGCGACGGCGGCAACGGCTTGCGCGCCGCCGCATTTATAGACGGTTTCGACGCCGGCAAGGCGAGCGGCGACCAGCGTGGCCGCGTCCACCGAACCATCCGAAGTTGGCGGCGTCACGATCGCGATCCGCGGCACGCCGGCAATCACAGCCGGAACCGACGTCATCATCGTCACCGATGGAAAGGCGCCCTTGCCGCGCGGCACGTAGAGCGCGACCGATGCGATGGGCGTATACCGGTCGCCGGCATAGGCGCCCGGCCGGATCTCCTTGAGCCACATGGTCTCCGGCTTCTGCTCCTCATGAAAATGCCTGATATTCTCGATGCCGAACCTGATGCTCTCCACGACTTCCTTCTCGACCTTGTCGAAGGCCGCATCGAACTCCGCTTCCGACACTTTCAGTCCGCCTTCCCTCACATTGGCCTTGTCGAACTCCCTGGCGAAACGGATCAGGGCGGCGTCACCCTCTTCCCTGACGGCCTGGATGATCGGGCGGACCTTTTCGACGAAGGCCGACAGATCGCCTTCGGCGCGTTTCAGCAGACCGGCCCGTTGCGTGGTATTGAGGGATGACAGATCGTGGAAGCTGATGTCGGACATGGGTGCTCCTTCTGTTCAGAGCAATGCGCCGGCCGGTCACATTGCGGAAGACTTTGTTCTCTAACCTGGGCGAGCCGCCTCAGATCGATGCGAGGAAACCGCCATCCACCGGAATGGACTGGCCGGTAATGTAGGCTGAGGCATCCGAAGCAAGGAACACGGCGACGCCGTGCAAGTCGCGCAGATCGCCGAAACGATGCTGCGGGATTTTGGCGAGCATGGATTGCCGCCACGCTTCGTCGGCGTAGAACACCTCCGTCATCGCCGTCCTGAAATAGCCCGGGGCGATGGCGTTGACCCTGATGCCAAGCTGCGCCCATTCCGCTGCCAGCGCCCGGGTCATGCCGAGCAGGCCCGACTTGGACGAGCCGTATGGCACCGCCGTCGGAATGCCGACTTCTGAAGTCAACGAGCAGAGGTTGATGATGGCGCCGGGCCGCCCGGCGTCCCGCATCTGCCGTGCCGCCGCCTGGGCGCAGAAGAACGCCCCTTTGAGATTGGTATCGACGATCCGGTCCCACAGCGGCTCGTCAACGTCGAGCGAGGGCCGGACCTCTTCCACTCCGGCATTGTTGACGAGAATGTCGAAGCCGCCAAGCAGGCGGGCTGCCTCGGCGATGACCGTGCGGCACTGGTCGACATCGGTCACGTCAAGCGCAATGGCGTGCGCAACCCCGCCGGCCGCGCGGATGGCCGCCGTCGTCTCGTCAAGCGAGTCCAGGCTACGCGCCGTGACCGCGACGTCGGCGCCGGCCGCGCTCAGCGCCTCGGCGATGCTGCGGCCAATGCCACGGCTGGCGCCGGTGACAAGCGCCTTCCTGCCGGAGAGGTCGAAAAGAGAAGCGTCGCGCATGTGATCCTCCTTGGCCGCTCCATAGCCCAGAGACTACCAGATCGACTTACATATACAAGCATATACAAACAGAGCTGATTGCGATAACGAGAGGTCAGCCGCCGCACCGGGATCGCGTAGTTGGCTCTTCATACGAGATGCCACGGGCGGCAGCCCTGTCGCA
The DNA here is from genome assembly GCF_020164995.1 of Mesorhizobium sp. CO1-1-11. Lineage (NCBI taxonomy): Bacteria > Pseudomonadati > Pseudomonadota > Alphaproteobacteria > Hyphomicrobiales > Phyllobacteriaceae > Mesorhizobium > Mesorhizobium sp. CO1-1-11. The sequence goes on along the minus strand of NZ_JAIUHE010000001.1, from coordinate 108,957 downwards.
AATGTCGTAACCTCCCGAAAGCAAGCAGAATTGCCTGGCGTACCCGACACGAAAGTCTGGGTCTGCCGCGCGTGCGGGATATCGGCCATTGAAAGCTATCGTGCCCCTCGAGCCGGCCGCCTTGTCGTGAGAGCCTCGTCCATGAACGAAAGCAGCCCGCCCCGGAGCCTCTATCGCGATACGGCTGGCGGCACCGGCAACTACCCCTCCCTTGCCGGCGCGCAGCGGGCAAGGGTCGCCATTGTCGGCGCTGGCTTGACCGGCCTGTCGACTGCCTTGCATCTGGCGGAAGCCGGCGACGACGTCTGCGTGCTCGAGGCCTATCAGCCGGGATGGGGAGCCTCGGGCAGGAATGGCGGCCAGGTCAATCCCGGCCTCAAATACGATCCCGACACGATCGAAGCCATGTTCGGCCCCGAGCTGGGGTCGCGGATGATCGACTTCTCCTACGGTGCTCCGGATTTCACCTTCAGCCTCATCAAGCGCCTGTCGATCGATTGCGAGGTCCGGCAGAACGGCACCATACGCGCGGCCATCCGGCCGCAGCCGGCAGCCGCGGTGCGCGCCACGGCCAACCAATGCGAGCGGCGGGGGATGCCGGTCGGCTTGCTTGACGCAAAAGCGATGGCGGCGCGAACCGGCACGGACAGATACATGTTCGGCATGTTCGATGCTCGCGGCGGCGACCTCCATCCCTTGAAATACGCGCTTGGCCTGGCGGCCGCCGCGCGGAAGGCCGGCGCGCGGATATTTGGCGGCAGCGAGGTTCTCTCGCTCAGCAGGCAGGCCGGGCGCTGGCTCCTCGAGACCGCAAACGGATCCGTCAGCGCCGAGAAGGTCCTTGTGGCGACAAACGGCTACACGGGAAACTTGTGGCCTGGCCTGGAGCAGTCGCTGGTTCCGGTGTTCAGCGCCATCGCGGCGACCGAACCGCTGTCGCCCACGGTCGCGGCCGCAATTCTTCCCGAAAGGCCGGTCGTCTACGAAGCCGGCAACATCACCGTCTATTACCGCATCGACGTCCAGAACCGGCTCCTAATGGGCGGACGGGGACCGATGAGGCCCATCGGCGATGCTTCGGCCATCCGCTATCTCACCGACTATGCGCTACGGCTCTGGCCGGCGCTTGCTGGAACGGGGTGGACACATGGCTGGAACGGCCGGGTCGCGGTCACCAAGGACCATCTTCTACACGTTCACGAGCCGGAAGACGGCGTGCTGATCTGCCTTGGCTACAATGGCCGCGGTGTTGCCATGGCCTCGGCGATGGGCAATGCGCTGGCAAACCGCCTTCGCGGCGACGAGACCATTCCCTTCCCGATGCCGATATCGGGGCTGAAGCCGATCCGGCTCCACCGCTTCTGGCCGCTTGGCGTCAGAGCGGCGATCCTTTCCGGCCGGGTGAAGGACTGGTTCGGCCGGTAACGGAAAAGCACGCCGCTATGCTCCGGTCTTGGCAGCGGACAATCTTCGGGCGTGGTCGTCCATGCATGCGGAGCATCAGCGCCCGCTGATTTGCGACCGTGCACTGCAAGTCGCCCTGCGGCGCGCAGGCGCGTTCAACGGCCGGCTTCAGCCAAGCGCCTCAGCGCGCCGGCGGTCGGAGCGGGATATGTTCCGAGCACGCTACTCGGCGGCTATCCTGGCGTGCTGCCGGCCGAAGAGCGCCAGACCGACATCGTCCACGGCGAGGCCAATGCGGGCCTGGATCGCTTCGGATGCCAGCACGCCATCAGCGAAATCTTTCTCCGAGGCGTATATGGCCGTCGGCAGCGCAAAGGCTTCGAAAAAGCCGAACAGCGGCCGCAGCTGATGCTCGACGATCAATGCATGGCGATCGCCGCCGCCGGTCGCCGCCAGCAGCACCGGCTTGCCCCTGAGGGCCGCCGGATCGACGAGATCGAAGAAATGCTTGAACAGCCCGGTATAGCTGCCTTTGTAGGTGGGCGAGCCGACCACCAGGACATCGGCGGTCAGGATCCGCTCGAGGACGGCGCGGGCCTGCTCGTCCAGGTCCCGAGTGGCTTTGGCATTGCCAAGGCTGGGACCGAGATCGACGATGTCATGGGTGCTGGCGGCGAGGCCGTATCGTCCGGCGATCTCCGTCACGATATGGTCCACGAAGCCACGGGTCTTGGAGGGCCGCGTGAAATTGCCGGAGAAGCCGACAATGGCCGGATTGGTCATGATGGATGCCCTGTGATCTTTTCGAACCAGTTTGCCAATGTCCATAGTTTTTATAGACATTGCCGCCGAACAAAAGGAATTCACGGTCGCCGTGGGACGAAATCGGAAAAGATTTTTCTCCTGGGGAGCCAGATCGCCCGCCTGCATGCCGGATGATGACGTCACCCGATCCAGATGCACTTGGCAGCCGTCGCACGCGAAGGGCGATGCGACCGGTGGCGAAAAGGGGGACCATCACCGTTTGTTCGGAACCTGATCGCCCGGCGGCTGTTTTCCGTTCAGCCAAATACGGAGGAAGCCATGGCACGCGACAGAACCGAATATGAAACGGGCGCACGGAAGTATCCCGCCAGGACCGGCCCGGATCCGAACGATGATTTCTCGGTTGACGCAGCGGGCAACAAGCCGCCGGCAGGCGGAATGGGGCTTACGCGACCGGCGGATCAGACAAATGAAGAGACACACCAGTCAGAAGGACAGAACCCGCCTCGCAAGGCGACGCCCAGCCCCGCAACGGAGAAGACATCGGGCGCGGGCCCGGCGATCTCCGAGCACTCGAAGGACGCGAAGGCTCCAAGGTCGGGCCGCCAACCCGGCGCCTATGTCAAGGACTGACGCGGACGGGGGCGATACCTTCTGACAAGCCATGCGCCGCGCAGACCGCCGGTCTGCCGCGCGTTGAACTTTCTTCAGCCGAGGAGACGACCATGCAGACGAAGTCACAAACGGCCGGTGAAGTCGCCAAGCAGCGCCATATCCAGCGCGGCATCGATGCCAAGGACAAATCGAAGCGCAACGGAAAGGCGGAGCACGCCATGCAGGCAGGCGCGCGCCCCTATCCCGAGCCGCCCTTCCCCAAGCAACATCAGGCGAAACCCGGGCATGAAGCGGCGATCGAGCCTGCTCCGCTCTACGATGCACCCTACTATGTCGGATCAAAGAAACTCGAAGGGAAGGTGGCTCTCATCACTGGTGGCGATTCGGGTATCGGCCGCGCGGTCGCGGTTTTGTTCGCTCGCGAAGGCGCCGACATCGCAGTCGTCTACCTGGCCGAGGACAGGGATGCCGAGGAGACAAAATCCGCTGTCGAAAAAGAAGGCCGACGCTGCATCCTGTTGAAGGCCGACGTCAGTGAACGCCAGGACTGCCACGATGCCGTGGCGACCACGGTCGAAACATTCGGCCGCATCGACGTGCTGGTCAACAACGCCGCCTTCCAGATCCATTCCAGCGACTTCGGCGACCTGACCGAAGAACATTTCGACACGACGCTGAAGACCAATCTCTATGGCTATTTCCATATGGCGCAGGAAGCCGTGCCGCACATGAAGCCGGGCTCGGCGATCGTCAACACGGGTTCGGTTACCGGCATAGAAGGCTCGAAGCAGCTGGTCGACTATTCGATGACCAAGGGCGGCATCCATGCCTTCACGCGCGCGCTTTCGGGCAACCTCATCGCCAAGGGCATCAGGGTGAACGCGGTCGCGCCTGGCCCGGTGTGGACGCCGCTCAATCCGTCCGACAAGGAAGCCGACGACGTCTCGAAATTTGGCGCCGACACGCCGATGAAACGGCCGGCCCAACCGGAGGAACTGGCTCCCGCCTATGTCTTCCTCGCCTCCCCGCACTGCTCGAGTTACATCACCGGCGAGATCCTGCCGATCGTCGGCGGCTACTGAGGTCAGCGCAATGTATTTCATTGCCTTGGCGACCGACTATGACGGGACGCTCGCACATGACGGGACGGTCTCCAACAAGACGCTCGCGGCACTGGAGCGGTTCAAGAAAAGTGGCCGCAAACTGCTTCTGGTCACTGGCCGCGAGTTGCCCGACCTCAAGCGCGTGTTTCCCGATGTCGGCCTGTTCGACAAGGTCGTCGCCGAAAACGGCGCCTTGATCTACACACCGGCTAGCGAGGAAGAGCGGGCGATCTCACCATCGCCGGAGCCCGAATTCGTCGCCAGGCTAAAAAAGCAGGGGGTGAAGCCACTTTCCGTGGGGCGGTCGATCGTCGCCACCTGGGAACCGCATCAGGCGACCGTGCTCGAGGTCATCAAGAAGATGGGGCTCGAACTCGAAATCATCTTCAACAAGGGCGCGGTGATGATCCTGCCGAGCGGCGTCAACAAGGCCACCGGTCTGGCGGCCGCGCTCGAGGACCTTCACCTGTCGCCGCACAATGTTGTGGGTATCGGCGACGCCGAGAACGATCACGCCTTCTTGAAGGCCTGCGGCTGCAGCGTTGCGGTCGACAATGCCATTCCCGCAGTCAAAAGCACCGCGGACCTGGTCACGCGCGGCGCACGCGGCAAAGGCGTCGAGGAACTGATCGCGAAGCTGATAAAAAGCGACCACGGGATCGTGCCGAAGCGTCATGGCGGGATTGTTCTGGGATCGTCCGGTGGCGATGACATCTATCTGTCGCCGACCGAAAGCGTGCTCATCGCCGGCAGTTCGGGCATCGGCAAATCCACTTTGGCCACCGCACTGACGGAACGCTTCGTCGACAGCCAATTTCAGTTTTGCGTCTTCGACCCGGAGGGTGACTATGACGGCCTCGAGGGCGCCGTTCGGCTGGGGGATGCATCGAGCGCGCCGACAAAGGCGCAGGTGCTCGACCTGATCGCCAAGGCCGACAGCAATGTTGTCGTCAATGGGCTGGCGCTGCGTGTCAACGAACGGCCAGACTTCTTTGCCGACCTGCTGCCTGGCCTTGGCAGTTTCCGCCGCCGCACCGCAAGGCCGCATTGGCTGGTCATCGACGAAGCGCACCATCTTCTTCCGAAGCGGCGCGACGACACCCGCGCCGTGCTCTCCCTGGAACTGCCGGGCACGATCCTGATCACCGTCCATCCCGAGGCGATTTCGACCGACGCCCTGCGCCTGATGACGGCCGTCATCGCCCTTGGCCCGAAGGCGAAGGACGTGGTGAAGACCTTCTGCCATGAGACCGGCATCGAGCCGCCGAAGGACATTCCCACGCCCAAGGGCGATCGGGTTCTGTTCTGGCGGCCGGGGGCGCGCAAAAAACTCACGACGGTCAAGGTCATAGAACCTCGCCAGTCGCTCAAGCGCCACAGCCGTAAATATGCCGAGGGTCAACTCGATGAGACCGGCAGCTTCTATTTCCGCGGTCCCGACGACGCGATGAACCTCAGGGCCCATAATCTGATGATCTTTGCTCAGATGGCCGAAGGCATAGACGACAAGACCTGGGAGTTCCATTTGCGCGCGGGCGACTATTCGAAATGGTTCCGCCACCAGATCAGGGACAAGGACCTCGCCCGCGAAACCGCCGAGGCGGAAAAGGACAGCAAGCTTTCGGCGGACGAGAGCCGCAAACGGGTGCTCGATGCCGTTCGGCGGCGCTACACGGCACCCGCGACGGCGCCAGAGGCGTAACAGCCCGACAGGAGGCGGTCATGAGCGACGACCGGCATGGCAAAGACGACAAAGACGGACGCGGCGAAAATGGACCTGTCTTCTTTGCGCGCCAGGCTTCGCAAGGCGAGATCATCCTGCGAACCCGCACGCGCCGGATCATCTTCGTGGCAGGACTGGTCGGCATCCTGATCCTGGCGGCGGTGGTCAGGTTCGCGATCGGTTGAACCTGCCTTGTTGCAACAGCCCCGCGACAGGGTGTGTCGGGCAAGGCTGACCGCGATTGGAACCCGGGCGCCGACTTGGCGTTCAACCTCCATCGAGAAGGAGAAACGATCATGCCCCGAGGCGATAAATCCAAATACACCGACAAGCAGGAACGCAAGGCCGACCATATTGCCGAAGGCTACGAGAAGCGTGGCGTCTCCGACAAGGAAGCCGAGCGGCGCGCATGGGCGACGGTCAACAAGGACGATGGTGGCGGCAAGAAGGAAGGCGGCTCCGGGCGTGGCAAGCACACAGGTCACCCAGCGGCGCACAAGGGCGGCAAAAGCGGCGGAAAGGCGTCCGCTTCCCGATCGGCCGCCAGCCGGTCCGAATCGGCAAAGAAGGCGGCGGCGACCCGCAAGAGGAACGCCGAACACCACGCCCACTGACCGACCGCGAGGATTGGAACGCCGGCATGAAATCGCGACTCGTCAACGAGGCCAATGGCCAACGGACATTTGTCGTGGTGCTCGACCCGGGCGAGGAAGCGTTCGCGGCACTGACCAGCTTCGCGGTCGAGCAGAAGATCGGCAGCGCCTCCCTGACGGCGATCGGCGCGTTCCAACGGACCACCGTCGGTTGGTTCGACCTGGAGGCGAAGAGCTATCGAAAAATCCCGATCGACGAACAATGCGAGGTCCTGAGCGCGATCGGTGATGTCGCGACGGACGATGATGGCAAGCCAAGCCTTCATGTCCACGCGGTGCTTGGCTTGAGCGACGGCACGACCAAAGGCGGCCATCTGCTCGAAGGCACCGTTCGGCCGACATTGGAAATCACCGTGGTGGAAGCGCCGGGTCACCTGCGCCGCCGCAAGAGAGCCGAATTCGGCGTGGCTTTGATCGATCTCGGGGCCTGAAGCTGCCGCGGGTGTCGGTTGGCGGGCTTCGCCGCCGGCGCGTGCCCCAGAAAGCGACGTAAGGCAATGACGGACAGCTTTGCCCTACCTCCGGACACGCCCCCCATGGAGGCCAAGGCAGCCGACGCCCTGCCGGATGGGGAGGGCTTTTGGCAATACGAGCCCAAATGGGACGGGTTTCGCTGCCTCGCCTTCAAAGGCGACACGGATGTCGACTTGCGCGCCAAATCCGGCAAACCGCTCGGTCGTTACTTCCCGGAGCTCGTCGCCATGCTGCGGCAAGTCGAGGCCCGCAATTTCGTGGTCGATGGCGAGATCGTCATAGAGATCGAAGGCCAGCTTTCTTTCGACGCGCTGCAGATGCGGCTTCACCCAGCCGAAAGCCGCATCCGCAAGCTGAGCGCGCAAACGCCTGCCCGGCTGATCCTGTTCGACATGCCGGTCGCGCCGGGCGGCACGATCCTGCTCGGCGAGCCGTTGTCGCAACGACGCCGGGCGGTCGAGGGCTTCGTTCAGGACTACGCCGAGCCTGGCTTGCGGCTCTCGCCCAGCACGACCGATCCGGCGGCCGCCAGACGCTGGCTTGAGGAAGCCGGTCATGGTTCCACCGACGGCGTGGTCGCCAAATTGCTGGCCGACCCCTACCGTCCAGGGGAACGCGCGATGGTCAAGGTCAAACGGTTGCGTACGGCCGACTGCGTGGTTGGAGGATTCCGCTATCTGACCGGCAGCAAGGAGGTCGGCTCGCTCCTGCTCGGCCTTTACGATGATAGGGGCAAGCTCGACCATGTCGGCTTTACCTCGACCATCGGCAGGGATGACCGGGCTGGCGTCACCCGAAAGCTGGAAAAGCTGCGTGGCGGACCCGGCTTCACCGGCAAGGCGCCGGGCGGGCCTAGCCGCTGGAGCACGCAGCGCAGCGGCGAATGGGAGCCCCTGCGGCCGGAACTGGTGGTCGAGGTCCGCTTCGACCATGTCACCGGCGACAGGTTCCGGCATGGCACCAAACTGTTGCGCTGGCGGCCGGACAAGGCGCCGCGTCAATGCACCATGCAACAGATCCAGTGATGGAGTTCGTGCCGCGGACGCGCTTGCGAAGCCCGGTCGCGATGAGAGCCTACGCAGCGGTCGCCTCTTTGCGAGATGGCTGGAACAACCGTCCTCACGGCAAGTTGTGCTCCAGCTACACCGCTGGTGGGCTTCACGACAATTGGAGATGACAATCATGGCGACTGCGAAGAAAGCGGCAACGAAAGGGCTTGAAGCCCTGTTCCTCGACGGGCTGAAGGACATCTACTACGCCGAGAAGAAAATCCTGAAGGCGCTGCCGAAAATGGCAAAAGGCGCCGAATCCGAAGATGTTTCGGCAGCATTCGAGAAACACCTGCAGGAGACTGAGGGCCAGGTCGACCGCCTCGAACAGATCTTCGAACTCCTCGACAAGCCGGCCCGGGGCAAGACCTGTCCGGCCATCGACGGCATCATCGAGGAGGGTTCGGAAATCCTCCAGGAATACAAGGGCGACCCCGCGCTGGATGCTGGGCTGGTCGGGGCGGCGCAGGCCGTCGAACACTACGAGATCGCGCGCTACGGGACGCTGATCGCCTGGGCTGAACAGCTAGGCAAGAGCGACGTGGTCAAACTCCTGAACGAGACCCTCGAGGAGGAGACGGCGACCGACGAGGCACTTTCCAGCCTTGGCGAGGGTGGCGTCAACGAGCGTGCCCTGGAACAGGCCGCCTAGCTGGCGAGTTGTTGCCCCGGGCGCTTCAGGCGATCCGGGGCAAACTCCCCGGATTTCGGAGGACGACAATGGACCCCCGCAAAAGAGAGCAACCCGCAGTTCAGACGGAAGACCCGACGGAGACTGAAGGTCCCACGGTAGAGCAGCAGGACTGGGACGCGCTAGCAGGCGCGAAAATCCTTCCGGATGACGTCGAGGTGGAAGACGAGGCCGACGGCGAATTGCCCGAGGAAGATGACGACAACGCCTACCAGGAAAGCGACGAGGCATTGCCCGACGATGTCGAGGAAGCGGTCCTGTCACGCGATCCTTCAAGGGAAGGCGGCCGCTTCGACGAGGAGTGACCAAACTACGGGCGGATTCCGCTCAGCCGACCGCGTGCATTGGGGGCTCTTCGTTCTCGTCAGGATTGGGTAACGGCGCCTCATCGGGCAATCCTTCCGGCTCCGGTTCGCCGATCGGCTTGGGCTTCCAATTGGGAGCCGGCATGGGTACGTCGCGGTTGGGGTCGGGTTCTCTCGGATCGGGCATCAAATCTGTCTCTCTTTCGGCTGTGCGGGTCGGCTCTGCCCAGCACGGTCGCATGCAGAGCCCGTCCCGAGCGCTCGGGACGGGCACGGAGCCACACAGGTTTGCTAGCGATTCTTGTGGCTTTGCTCGCCAGCTCTCACATGCTGTTCATGGGTTCCGCCACGCGTCGTGCCGGCGCTGTCGCCGCCTTGTTGGCGATGGTTGTCACCGGCCGCCTGCTGCTGACGGCGGTTCTTATCGTCCATGTTCTTGTGGCTCTGCTGGCCTGCTTTCACATGTTGCTCATGGCTACCACCTTGATTGGGCATCTTCTTCTCCTTTGAGTTATGCGAGGCGATCAACCGCCTCAAGGGTCAAAGACGCTGGCGGCCCGGACGTTCCCTCACGTAATATTTCGTGAATCGGACCGCCTATGGGGTAGGCCGGATCAGACGATAAGCTGCTCGATCCTGATCGGAAGATCGCGGATGCGTTTGCCAGTCGCATGGTAGACCGCGCTGGCAACGGCGGCCGCCGTGCCGACATTGCCCAGTTCTCCGAGGCCTTTGACGCCGGCCGGATTGACCTCGTGGTCAATCTCCGGAACCAGAACCACCTGGAGATCCTTGATGTCGGCATTGACCGGCACGAGGTAGTCCTGCAGATCTCGATTGACGTAGCGGGCATAGCGGCTGTCGACCTCGGTCGCCTCATGCAGCGCCTGGCCGATGCCCCAGATCATTCCGCCCATCAGCTGGCTGCGCGCCGTGCGCGTGTTCATGATGCGGCCGGCGGCAAAGGCCCCGACAATGCGCGGCACGCGGATTTCCCTGGTAAGGCGATTGATGCGAACTTCGACGAATTCCGCGCCGAATGCATATTTCACCGAATCCTCGTCCTGCTCGCCGCCGTGAAACTCCGGCTGGCCGGCATAGAGCTTCTTGAGCGCTTCGGGGCTCGCCCCCTTGGGCGCATACTCGGCATACTCCTCGATCGCCCCCACCCGCATGGCTTTCAAGACGTCCCCGACTTTTGCCGAAGCGCCGCCCTTGGCAATGATTTTGCCATCGAGGATATCCAGTTCCTCATTGTGGGCGCCGGCAAGCGCACCACCTTCGCCGCTCGCCGCGGCAAACAGCTTCGTCCTGATCGCGTTGCAGGCCTTGAGCACCGCCGAACAGACGCTTGCCGTGGAGATAGACCCTCCCGACACGGGCGCCGGGGGCAAGGTGCTGTCGCCCATCTCGACGCTCACCCTGTCCATGGCGACACCGAGGCGCTCTGCTGCCATCTGGCCGGCGACCGTGCGCACGCCGGTGCCGATTTCATGCGAGCCGCTCTGGACGCGCACATCGCCGTCGACGGTCAGCCATACGCGCGCAGCGCAGGGAGCCGACGAGGTCGGATAGACTGCCGTCGCGCAACCCATGCCGATCAACCAGTCGCCGTCGTGCATCGATCCGACCTTGGCGTCCCGTTTCGTCCAGCCGAACGCGTCCGCCGCCTGATCGTAGCATTGCATCAGCGAGCGGCTCGAGAACGGCTTTCTCCCGATCGGCTCGGCTTTTGGCTCGTTCACCCTCCGGAACTCCACCGGGTCCATGGCCAGGGCCACCGCCATCTCGTCCATGGCGTTCTCCAGCGCATAGACGTAAGGCGTCTCGGGAGGCGAACGCATGTAGCCGGGCGTGTTGCGGTCCGCCTGGACCAGCGACACGTGCGTAAGCACCGCGCCGTAATCATACATGCGGCCGGTCGCCGACGTTCCCCCGACCACGTAGGGATCGGGGCGCGATGTCACCTCCCAGCCCTCATGCGCGAAAGCGGTTATGCGGCCGTCCTTGTCGGCGCCCATGCGGATCCGGTGCCTGGTCTCGGCGCGATAGGTCTGTGTACCAAACGCCTGCATGCGGCTGACCACGCAACGCACCGGCCGGCCGAGACGCCTTGCCGCAACCGCGACGATCGCCGTGCGGGCCGTCATCGGTCCCTTCGAGCCGAATGCGCCGCCGACGTATGGGCTGACAATGCGAACCTTCGCCGGATCGATCTTCAACTGCCTGGCAAGTTCGGCCTTCCAGCCGGTGACGTTCTGGGACGGCTCATGAATGGTGAGTTGATCGCCCTGCCACATTGCCGTCGTCGAAAACAGTTCGATCGGATTGTGGTGCTGCGTTGGTGTCGAATAGCGTGCATCGATCCTGACCGGAGCAGCGGCATAGGCAACATCGAAATCGCCGACCTTGACGTCTTCCTTGAACATCGGGCTTTTGCCCGCGGCGGCAATGGTCGTTGCTCCAGGGCTGTCGAAGCCCGCACTCGGTTTCTCCTCGGCGTAGTCGGCACGGATCAGCAGCGCAGCCTCCTCCGCCGCCTCGAAGGTCTCGGCGACCACCAAGGCAATGATCTGCCCATCGTGAAAGACCTTCCGGTCATGCAGCGGCGCGATCGAGGCGGCGGCGGTATTGCCGAATTTCGGCTTGTCCACCGCGTCCATGTCGCCATAGGTCACGATGTCGAGCACGCCCGGCACCGCTCGGGCATTGTCCAGGTGAAGTGCCGTCACCGTGCCCCTGGCGATACTGCTGGTGGCCAGCACGCCATAGGCGACATTGGCCGCCGCGAGGTCCGCCGGATAACTCGCCTGGCCGGTCACCTTCAGCCGCCCGTCTATGCGCGGCAGCGGGGCACCCATGTTCTCCTTGGGCTGCGGAGCGGCTGCGTTCATGATCACACCTTCATGTCACGGGTTTCGAGGAGCGCCCGCACCAGCGTCCGTTTGCCAAGCTCGATCTTGAACGCATTGTGGCCGCGCGGCCTGGCATCGGCGAAAGCCGTCTCCGCGGCCGCCCGCGCCATTGCCTCGTCCAGCATCTTGCCGTGCAGGACCGCTTCCGCTTCCCTCGCCCGCCACGGCACCGTGGCGACGCCGCCAAGGGCTATGCGTGCCTCGCGGACGTTGTTGCCGTCGAGGTCGAGAGCGACCGCCGCGGAAGCCAGGGCGAAGGCATAGGATTCGCGGTCACGAACCTTAAGGTAGCGGGAACGGCGGGTCCAAGGACCCGCGGGCACGTCGATGGCGGTGATGATCTCGTCAGCGGCGAGGCCGGTCTCGACATGCGGCGTATCGCCGGGCAGGCGATGCAGGTTGGCGAACCGGATTTCGCGCGCGCCGCCAGAACCCTCGACATAGAGGTTGGCGTCAAGGGCAATCAGTGCCTGGGCGAAATCACCATGATAGGTGGCGATGCAGGCATCACTGACGCCCAGCACTGCGTGTTGCCTATTGAAACCGTCCATTGCCGCGCAGCCCGAACCCGGCTGGCGCTTGTTGCAGGCCCATGAGGTCTCCCTGAAATACTCGCACCGCGTCCGTTGCAGCACGTTGCCGGCAAGGCTGGCCATGTTGCGGAGTTGGCCGCTGGCTGCCAGCCTGAGGCTGTCGGCAATGACCGGATAGTGGAGCTTGACGTCGTTATCGTCAGCCGCCTCGCCCATCCGCACCAGCGCGCCGAAACGAACCCCTTCGGTGGTGACGCGGATTTGCCGAAGCGCCGGCTCGGAGAGACGATTGAGATCGAGCAGGCGGTTCGGCCGGGCAACGTCGAGCTTCATGTAGTCGGCCAGATTGGTGCCGCCAGCGATGAATTGCATGTCTGACTGGGTCGGCGGCCGATCCGGCGCGGCAAAGTTCGAAGCGAGGGCGATAGCCGCCGGGATGTTGGCCGGTTGCTCGAGAACGAAAGGACGCATGTCAGGCTCTCCCGGTTTCGTCGCGGGCCTGCACGATCGCGGCCACGATGTTGGGGTATGCGGCGCACCGGCAGATGTTGCCGCTCATATATTCCCGGATATCGGCTTCGGAACCGGCGTGGCCTTCGTTGACGCAGCCGATGGCCGACAGAATCTGGCCCGGCGTGCAATAGCCGCACTGGAAGGCGTCATGGTCGATAAAGGCCTGCTGCATCGGATGCAGGGCGCCGTCGCGCGAGGCGAGCCCCTCCACGGTCGTCACGTCCTTGCCCTGCATCATCACCGCGAAGCTCAGGCAGGAGAGGACCCGTTTTCCGTCGACGAGCACGGTGCATGCACCGCATTGCCCATGGTCGCAGCCTTTTTTCGTCCCGGTCAGCCCAACGTGGTCACGCAAGGCGTCGAGCAGGCTGGTCCTGGTGTCGAGCGAGAGCTCGTAAGCCTGCCTGTTGATACGAAGCGAGGTGACGACCGGCTCCCGCAGCTTGGAACGGGAAGCGGCCACTTCCTCCGCCTCGGCCTTGGGAGGCAGGAGCGGTGCGACCGCAGCGGCCGAAACCGTGCCCGTCATGAAAAGTCTCCGGCTGAGGCTAATTGGCTTTGGGACGAGGGTTTCGGACATGGCTCGCTCCTGGGCTGGCTTTCGCCGCTAACCTTTCACTCCGGGCATTGTTCCGAATGCAGTGCGACAAAACCCTGCCTGATCGCGAAAGAGTGATTTTGCTCCGGCATGGCGGTGAGGCGCGGCTAAACCCGATCGAAGCGGCCGCAACGAGGCTTCTTGGTGGAGGGGTGGATCGATGAGGGGAAGGCTCGGACTCGCACCGGTGCCGCTGACCCTGGCGGCGGCCACTTGCCGGCATGCCGGCAAGCAAGAAGAACGACGGTCGAGGCGGCATCCTACTCCATGACATGTGGAGTGTGCCGCTTATCCTCCTTCGGATCGACGTCAATACGTGCCTTTTTCGGATCGAAGGCGCCATGACGCGCGATGGCCAGGGCCGCGGTATCCGGCGTCTCATACGCCCACATGAAGTCATCGGCCGAGCCGCCGACAGCATGAACACGCCAATAGCTCGCTGTTCCCTTCAACGGGCACTCGCTGGTGGTGTTGGTCTTCTCGAACAGGTCGAAATAGATATCCTCGAAGGGGATATAGAAGACCGGCTCATGGCCCTCCTCCCGAAGAATTTTCGCACGGTCGCTTGCAGCGACTATCGCGTCGGAGAACCGGACCGTCACCGTGCCGAGGAATGGTTCTATGCTCATGCCGCCGATAGGGCGCCTGGAAATCGCTTCTGAACCTTGCATCTGAATTCTCCTTGGCCAGCGTCTTGATGGTTGGATGACATTTGTCTTCCACGCGTGAAGTCGAAATGCGCGGCAGTGGATTGAGGTTCCGGTCCCTCCGGAAATCCTGGCGTCCGCAGTCATCAGCCTAGCCGCGCCAGGGGAATGACCGGAGCCTCATCCGTCAGGCCAGCCACGCAAGCGGCAGCGGCGTATAGCAATAGGAAATCACGTTCATTTGGTCGCCGGGGCAGTTGGCTGATCGCCACCGGTCGTCGACTTCGGTCTGGCGTCCTGGTCGACTGGTGGGTTCTTGGTGACGGTGTCGGTGTTGGCCTTCGTCGGCTCGGTGTTGTTGTCACATGCGGTGAGCGCAAGACCCGTTGCCAGGATCAGAAAGGATAGGAACCTCGTCATCGCCATCTCCTCGGGTTGACACTCGACAAACGAGGTTCCGCGATTTTGGTTGCCGCCGTGGCCACCCCTTCCAAGGGGGAGCCGTTCCCTTCATCGATCGTTTCCGCGATGTATTCAGTAAGATCGCCCACCTCATCCTGGATGTCCTGCGCCGCGATCCCCTCATCTTGCGCATCCGCCACGCACTGATTTGCGAGTTCCTCCGCGGCATCGATGCCGGACATAGGGGTAGGCTCGTCAACGACGTGTTCTTCGATCCAATCCGAAATGAAGTGGGCTGTTCGATTGACGATCAGGTCGGCGTCCTCGGACAACTCCGCTTCGCCCCTGAGCTTATCCCTGGTTGTCGTTCTCATCGGACACACCCGTTCACTTGACCAATTTCAAACGCCGATGGGCCGCAAAAGATGCAGGGAAGGAGGAAAATCGTGATCGGCCGCGCATCGGGAACGGGTGTCTTCATCCCGCGTTGTCAGCCACGCTTTGGACATCAGCGAACCCGGTAATGGCTTTGAAACCACAACGAGGCTCTCCGCCGAACGACAAGCAGCCCTCGCTGATCGATGAGGAAGCAGCCGGCCGCGCGGCCTCGACAACGAAGGACAGCAACGCCGCGGCAGGGCGGGAGCCAGGAAGCCGTGGGCGCGACGCCACGTGGCCATCTCAAATCACTGGGCTGGGGTGGAAGGACATCTTCTGGCGACTTTGGGAAGAGTTCAACAAGGACCGGGTTCTGCTGGTGGCTGCCGGCGCAACCTTCTATCTCCTGCTCGCCTTGTTTCCCGCCCTGGCAGCCTTCATCTCGATCTATGGCTTCGTCGCGGACCCGGTCACGGTCGCCGACCATGTCGCTTACCTCCAGGGATTGCTACCGCAGGGCGGGCTCGATCTTATCCGCGATCAGTTGCAGGCCTTGGCCCGCCAGAAAGCAGGCGCTCTCGGCACAGGCTTTTTCATAGGCCTGACAATCGCCCTCTGGAGCGCCAACAGCGGCATGAAGGCGCTCTTCGACGCGATGAACATCGCCTACGAAGAGCGTGAGAAACGCTCGTTCATTACCCTCAATCTGATGTCGATCCTGTTCACGGTCGGAGCCCTGCTCATCGGCATTGTGCTGCTGCTTACGGTGGGTGTTGTCCCGGCGCTGTTGCGCTTTTTCTACCTTGATGCCTGGACAGAAACCGTGGTTGCGGTATCTCGATGGCCCATCCTGGTGGTGTCGATCCTAACCGGCATTTCCTTGCTCTACCGCTTCGGGCCGAGCCGGGAACATGCGAAATGGCGATGGTTGAGTTGGGGAGCGCTTGCGGCAACCGCGGCATGGATTATCGCGTCGTGGCTGTTCTCGTTCTACCTCCAGCATTTTGCCAACTATAACGCGACATACGGCTCGCTCGGTGCCGTGGTCGGCCTGATGATGTGGACATGGATTTCAGTCATCATCCTGATCGCCGGCGCCGCCATCAACGCGGAAATGGAACATCAGACAGCCTGTGACTCGACCACAGGCCCGGCGGTTCCCATGGGTGAGCGCGGCGCGGTCGTCGCCGACACATTGGGCAAGACTGCGGACTGATGAAACTTTCAGGTAGATGTCCCATCGTCACCTGCACGAGCGACAAGGTTCGAGCCACTCTCACCAAGTGCGGCTATCGTCTATAAAACGGGAATGCTGGTACTCAGCGCCCCAGGTTGATGGGAGGGGGGTCCTATTGCCCAATCGGGCAGGCCAAAGAGGATGAGCAGCCACACACCGACTTGCTGAAGGGCGTCGCTGCCCATGGCGCTGGCGGGAAGTCAAAACAGGAACCTTTGCCAAGGCTTTGCCGTTGAAACCGCGTTCGCCATCGCGGACATCACCCTTCAGTCTGCTGAAAGCTAGTTCCGTGGATACGAAGCCTCAGAAAAGCGAGCCGGACCCGTCCGACGACAGGGCTGGACAAAGCAAGCGTCTCGCCAGCCAGCCAAGTTCGCGGCACGACAAATCGGACGATCGGCAAATGGACGACAGGCCGCAGAAATCGAACCTGCTGGGCTTTCCCAGGCGCCATCCCTATTGGACAGCGGCAATTGTCCTCCTGCTTCTGCTTGTTGCGATGGGTGTAGCGATCTGGTGGCTGAATACGCGTCAGTATGAATCCACCGATGATGCCTTCATCGATGCCCGCACGGTAACGGTGAGCGCCGAGATTGCCGGGCGTATCACCGATGTGGCCGTCACCGACAACCAGCCGGTGCGCAAGGGTGACGTTCTCTTGCGCATCGACGACAGCGACTACCGGGCATCGCTCAGCCAAGCGGATGCCGGCGTAGCCGCCGCTCAGGCCGACATCACCAATGTGGCGGCCCAGATCGAGGCGCAAAATGCCAAGATCGACGCCGCCCAGAAGCAGGTGGCGCTGGCCCAGGCAGCGCTCGACTTCGCCAAGGCCGAAGACCAGCGCAATCGCGAATTGCTGACGAAGGGCACGGTGACGCAGCAGCAGGCGCAGCAGGCTGCATCGACCCTTCGACAGGACCAGGCAACCCTGGACAGCGCCGAGGCGGACGTGGCCGCGGCGAAGAGCCAGGTGACAGTGCTGCAGGCACAGACCAAAAGCGGCGAAGCCAAGCTTCACCAGGCACAGGCCAGCCGGGATCAAGCCCGCACGGCACTGACCCGTACCACTATTACAGCCCCTGTCGCCGGCCGCGCGACAAGCATTTCGGCCGCCATCGGCACCTACACCCAGCCGGGTCAGGTGCTCATGATGTTCGTTCCCAACGAAGTCTGGGTAAAGGCGAACTTCAAGGAAACCCAACTCGACAGGATGCGAACCGGACAGCCGGTCGACATCGATATCGACGCCTATCCGGACAAGACCTTTCATGGCCATGTCGACAGCCTGCAGGCCGGCAGCGGCACCGCCTTCAGCCTGCTGCCCGCCGAAAATGCCACCGGCAATTTCGTCAAGGTGGTGCAGCGTGTGCCGGTCAAGATCGTCTTCGACAACCCGCCCGATGTGCTGCTCGGCCCAGGCCTGTCGGTGGTGCCGACGGTCAAGGTGCGATGAGCCGCGACAACGCCAGCGACCAGGGCGAAAGCCGATCCGCGGCCGGTGAGCGCAATCCCTGGCTCATCGCCATCATTGTCTCCATTGCCACCTTCATGCTGGTGCTCGACACCTCGATCGCCAATGTGGCGCTGCGCAACATCGCCGGCAGCCTGGCTGCCGGCATGGATGAAAGTACCTGGGTCATCACCACCTATCTGGTCGCCAACTCCGTGATCATTCCAATCAGTGGGTGGCTGGCCAGCGTGATCGGCCGCAAGCGCTACTACATGCTTTGCGTCGCGACGTTTACCCTGGCATCGCTGCTGTGCGGGCTGGCGCCCAATCTCGAGATGCTCATCGTCTTCAGGATCCTGCAGGGCCTCGGCGGCGGCGGCATGGCGCCAAGCGAGCAATCCATCCTGGCCGACACCTTTCCGCCTGAAAAGCGCTCGCAGGCATTTGCCCTCTACGGCATCGCCGTCATCGTCGCGCCGACGGTCGGGCCGACCATCGGCGGCTGGCTGACCGACAATTTTTCGTGGCACTGGATCTTCTTCATCAACGTGCCGTTCGGCATCATGTCACTGGCGTTGGTGCAGTGGCTGCTGGTCGAACCGGAGGTACTCGAACGCGAACGCCAGCAGCGGCTGAAAGGAGGTCCCAGGATCGACTGGGTCGGATTCATCCTGGTGGCGACCGCGCTCGGCTGCCTCGAAATCTTTCTCGACGAGGGCCAGCGCAACGACTGGTTCGCGTCGAGCTTCATCACGACTTTCGCCATTATCTCGGCGATCTCCTTCGCCCTGCTGATCCCATGGGAATTCCGCCACCGCGATCCGATCGTCGACATGCGCCTGCTGTTCACCCGCCAGTTCGGTACATCCTTCCTGGTGATGATGGCGGTCGGTGCGGTGCTGTTCAGCACCACGCAGCTGATGCCCCAGCTGCAGCAGACCGCCTTCGACTACACGGCGACGCTATCGGGCCTGTCGATGATGCCGGGCGGCATCGCCATGCTGATGCTCATGCCGATTTCGGGATTTGCCGCCGGCATCGTCCAGCCAAAATACCTGATCATGGCGGGCATGGCGGTGGTGGCGATCGGCCTGTGGCATATGACTTCGCTTACGCCCGACGCCAGCTTCAGCTTCTTTGCCTTTGCCCGCATCTTCCTGATGATCGGATTGCCGTTCCTGTTTATCCCGATTTCGACCGCGGCATATGTCGGTCTGGCGCCGCAAAAGACCAACCAGGCCTCGGCCTTGATCAATGTTGCCCGCAATATCGGCGGCAGCATCGGCGTGTCGCTCTCCAACACTGTGATCGCCCAGAACGCACAACTCCATCAGGCGAACCTTGTCGGCCACACCGCGCAATCGTCGCCCGCCTACCAGCAGGTGGTACGGCAGGCGACCGAGCACTTCGTCGCCGAGGGTTCCTCGATGCTCCAGGCCAAGCAGCAGGCCATTGGCTGGATCGGGCAGTTGATCGCCCGCCAGGCTTCACTGCTCGCCTATATCGACGTCTTTCGTTACTGCGCGGTGGCAACGGCGCTGCTGGTTCCTCTCGCCCTTCTGCTGCGGTCTTCGCAAGGAAACCCGACCGGCAATAGCGGGGAGGCGTCTGGACCTCCTGGATGACAGGAACCGATCGCCGGCCGGTCCGCACCGCGAACCGCTCCAAGCGGAACGGATCGTCTTCTTGCCGGTTGTGAAGGAAAGGAGATTTCCCATGTCAGACGGTATCATGTGGCTAATCGTCGTCGCCGGCGGGCCAGCGTTGCTGGTCATACTGATTGCCTATGTCCTGGTAACCCGCCGTAACCGTGGTCCGGTTGAACGCAGGGAAAGCGACCGCGCTACCGATCAGCTCTATCGCGAGGACGATCGGCGATAGCTTGCGCATTGGCGGTGTAGGAGGTCGTCGCGGACATGCAACGACCTCCCCTTGGTCTCACCGCATCAAGCACCGCCTCAGGAACGCAAAGAGCCTGTTCCCGCTGATCGTTGCACGGACCCGAGCCGCGGCCCATCGGGCTTTCATGGTGGCACCGACGTGGCAATCACAGACAATGTCGTGGAGTTGCCAGTCGCTCAATTCGAAGAAGCGCTTTGCCTCGCCGTATGTGTCGTCCCCCAGCCCCGATGCACGCAAGATCGGGTCTTCGAAGGCAACCGCGAGTGCCGATCCTTCCCCACGTGCGATGGCCCGTGCTTCAGGACGCAAATGTTCCGTGCCGGTTAGCGCACCGAGGCATCGTTCGGGATTTTGCTCGAGAAGTTCAGCCCAACGCGCGATGCGTTCATTACGTGTCATTACCGAAAACGGCGCCAGCGGCTCAATCCTGGCGACGGTTTGGAGCTGGTCGAGTGTCTGATGTTTCATGGTCGGCTCCTGTCTGAGAGGGAGAAGCACCCACGCCTTCTGAAGAAATTATCGCCCGGCAGGGCTTCGACAAGACGGAGGTTTGACGAATTCGCCGCTGGCGACGAACTCCAAAATAATATCGCGGGCCAACAACCGTGATCAGCTCGCACTATCGCGCCGCCACTTCCTGGCAGAGCCTTCCAACTGAATGCTCGCACGATGCCGTGGCGTCAGAGTTCCAGCAGGGCATAGGGGCGGCCGTTCGGTTTGGCCACGTGCATGGCGACGTTGTAAACCTTGGCGCCGCCGGGCGTTTGGCCTTCATAGGAGCCGCGATGCGCGTGACCGTGCACAACGGCGCTGACCCTGAACCGATCGATCGTCTCGGCAAGGCGTGAAGAGCCAAGAAACGGAAATATCTCCAGCGGTTCTCCCTCGACGGTCTCAGCGATCGGCGCGTAGTGGAGGACCACGAGCGTCCGCTTCGCCCGTACCTGGCGCATCGCGTTTTCGAGGCGCATTGCCTCGTTGACACTTTCCGAGACCATCGCCTTGATCGCGGGTTCGCCGAAGGAGCCGAGCATGCGCGATCCGAAGCCACCGACGAACCCTTTCACGCCGACGAAGCCGACCTCCTCGATTTCGACCGCATGGCCATCGAGAAGGTGAACATGCGCCTGGCGCAGGATGTTTGCGACGTCGTCCACCGCGCCGGATTCGTAGTCGTGGTTGCCGAGCACCGCCACCACGGGGATCGAGCAGTTGCGCAGGTCCTCGGCGAGCATCTCCGCCTCACGAGGCTTGCCGAGATTGGTGAGATCTCCCGTCAGGACGAGAATCTCGGCTTCCCTCGATATCTCGCCGAAGAGATCGCGATACGAGGTTCGGGGATCTTCCCTGACATGCAAATCCCCCATGGCAGCAACTCTGAGCGTCCCTGCGTTATCCTTCGGCGCGGCGTTCTCCAGGCGGTCAGGCATCACGAAAATCTCCCACGCCGCCGACGCCGGCGAAGCCCCATTCCTTGACATCGATCTCGTAGTCGGTTTGCGACAGCAGCCGCCCGCGGCAGATCTTCATCCTGGGGGACGGCAATTGCCGTTGCTTGGCGAGGCGGTCGAGGAGTTCATCGAGGAGCCATGCCGGGATGTGATCGCGCTCGCTTGGGTAAATCCATCTGAAGTTGATGAGCTGCATCAGCAGGACCTCCCAATGAACCTCCAGATAGGAAAGCAGCCGGTGCCAATCTATCTGGTCGTGTGCCTTGAGGATCGTGTGGGCGATATCGGCGCCGTCGTGCCGGCCCCTGTCTTGGATGAAGCATTTGGACCAGATGAGTTCGGTCGGGCCGATGATCCGTACACGGCTGCCCAGCAACTCGGTCTGTCTGGCGTGCTCCAGCCATCGATCGCCAACAGGCATCATGCCGTTGGCCGATCCGAAGATGACGTCGAAGAAATGCCTGCCCTTGAACACCTTGCCAAGCCACCGGTCGTCCACGATTTCGACGGCATATCCAAGCTCCTTGAAATGGGCGAGGATCCGCGCGTAGTCACCGGCCTTGCAGAAGATATCGAGATCCTTAGTCTGGCGAGTGACGCCGGTATAGGCGCTTACCGCATAGGTTCCAGCGACCAGAAAGGGAATGTCCGTGGCGGTGAGCTCGCGGACGGCTTCCATGTAGAACACCTCCGCCCCGGCGTGCTTAAGCGTCGGCGCCGCCTTTGCATTGATCAACGGGAGCGAAACCAGGACGTCTTCGCGTGATCGATCGGTGGTCATCAATGATGGCTCCTAGCCGCCAACCGACAAGTCGGCCGCTGGGACAACAACGTCGACCCCTCCATGGTTCCGCCTTGCGGGCGGGGTCGGTTTCGTCATGGAGCGATCCGTTCCGAGCGGCGGAGATTCCGCAGGCAACATGGCTTCAAACGAGATCGAACCCAGCCCGATATCCTCGAGATGGGTTCGATGGTGCTTAAACGCCGCAAAGCGCCCCTGCATGCGCGGCAAGATCGATTTCCGCGACCTCGTCGCTGCGTGCCAGTCAGAGGAACGTGAGCCGCTTTCAGGGTCGATTGATTGCACGTCCGCCGTCGCGATCGATCTCGCCCGGCACGTATTCGCCTGCATTGGCATCGAAGCCGGTCCAGCCGTCGGCCTCGTACGATCTGCGGCGTTCGGCCAGGTCCACCGATCGGGATTGCCCCAAAATCTGCTCGGCATTCGGCACGAGTTCGTCCTCCACCTTGGCCGTCACCAAGGTACCGCCGCGGCGTACACCTTCCGCATAGACGTGCGCATCGCGCTCGGGCACGCCCGATTCCGTCAGAGCGCCAATGATGCCGCCGGCCGCTCCACCGGCCACGGCACCGGCAACCGCACCGGCGGCGGTGGCGGCGAGCCATCCGGCCGCGACCACCGGGCCAACACCCGGGATGGCCATGACGCCAAGTCCCGTGAGCAACCCCCCGGCGCCGCCGATCACGGCTCCGATTCCGGCACCGCTGCCAGCGTCTTCAGCGGCCTCGGAACGATTTGCGTCGTACCAGTCATCCGAGTTGTTGGCGACGATGCTGATGTTGGAATGCGGGACTCCCGTCGCCTCAAGCTCGCCGACCGCATCGGCCGCGTCGTCATAATTGTCGAACAGTCCAGTTACGGTTTTCATGTGATTTCTCCTGATCCACGCTCACTTGCTTGCGGCAACCACGTTGCCCTGGTAGTCGACGCCAACGTTGAGGTTTTCGCCTCCCTTGGCCGCCTGGCCGCGCCAGATGCCCTGATCGTCCTTGGTCAGCTTCGACACGTTCGAATATCCGGCGTTCTCGATACGGCTCTTGGCCTGGGCTTCAGTGAAGCTGTTTGCACCAGGAACGAGGGCGGCGGCGTTGGGAGTATTGTCGGTCTTCACCGCCGGCGTTGTCGCTCCCGTAACGGAATCTTGCCCGGCGGCGATCTTTTCGATCGCCTGCTGGTGCATCTTCAGCGTGCCGACCGTTTGCTGGGCAAAAGTCTTGAGCGCGGCGTTGTCACCCCCGCTGGCATAATCCTCGAACAGCTTGACGGCTTCGTCATGCGCCTTGCGCTGCGCGTCGACATAGGCCGGATCAATCGGCCCCTGCGCGTTCTTGAGCTTATCCAGATCGCCCTGATGCTGAGCGTCGAGCGCTGAGGGCACCTTCAGTTTTTGTTCGCCGGCGACCGCTTGCAGCTTGGTGTTGGCGGCGCCGTGGTCCCGGATCATCATCTGGGCAAAATCCTTGATGCGCTGGTCCTGGGACTTGCCCAAGGCAATCTGACTCGAGTCCACTTCGAACTTGCCGCCGACGGCAGCCTTGTCGACAAAATCCTGGGCGCTGTCGGCCGCGAAGGCAGGCATTGCGAGAACCGTGGAAGCAACCGCGAGGGATGCGAGAAGGTGTCGTGTTTTCATCGGCTTTGTCCTTGTCGGTGAGCGAATTTGCGCTGCGTCCTAACAAGCCAAGATGCGCTTTGTTCCGCTCTCCAGGCCCCATGCCGCTAGACCCGGCAGCGCCAGAAAACCATGGGTGGAGACGAGCGGCTCAGGCGTCGTTATTCCAAATTCCAAACGCCAGGTGCACTGGAACAAATCGACTGTCGCGGCGTTAGAGGCCGTCCGCGGAAGGCTCCGTGGAGCAACAGGCGAAGGTCTTGGAGGGGCGGGTGCGTACAGGCCATTTCAGAAAACCGATCGTTATTCAACCTGGCCGCATAGACCGCGACAGAGTTGTGGTCTCTGTGTGCGATGCCGCCGAAGTGCTGCTGCGGGACTGGCCAAAGCCGACGTCGGAAAGGCGTCTTGCCGCGATCAGGGCCTGCCTTGCGGTGATGCGTGGCGAAAAGCCTCCAAGGGTTGCACGACGGGCGTTCATTGTTGCGGCCAAGGACGCCAGGATTCTGCTCGGCGATCAAATCTAGTCGTTGGCGCTATGCGCACCACCGCTGCGGATTTGGCAGAGCCTGGTTCGAACGAGAGAGGTGAGTGCCAAGATGTCAATTCCTACACCGGCCTCTGCCAGAGGCGAGATCCAGGGGGGAGAGACGCAGGACAAAACGCCGGGCTTCGATCCTGCCGTTGCTCCGATGGAGACCGATGCCGAGGCGGCGGACACACAAAATCCGATCCCTACGGAGCCGCCACCTTCCCGCCGGCCGAAATTCGAAAATGACGCCAGCTTCGCCAATGCGATGCGGCCGGTCGAAGGCGAGCCGGAACTACGACCTCGCAGCAACTGGCCGCTGTTGGTCGTTGCAGCCGTCGTTTTGGTAGCGGCCGCGGTTTTTCTGGCGGCGAGCATGCTTCGGTGAAACGTCTGCGAGAAAGCGCGGCGACGGCCTATTCGCGAAGATCGGGTGCGCTCTTCATGCCGGAAAGTTCGGTCATCGGACACAGCAGCCGCGGCCGCGCCGGGTTAGAAATGTCGAGCTTGTCCCAAGGGATGCGGTATAGGCCATCGCGGCGGCGCAGCCGAAAGAGATCGAGCACGGCCACGCCTATGGCCGAGGTCGAAAGACGCTCGAAAGCGGCGTAGACGCCGACATGGAATTCGGTAACGACAAAATCGTCGCCATCCGGTTCGGCGCGGATTTCCTCGATGTAGCCGATGCTCTTGCCCCGCTGCGAAAGCACGCGTCGCCCAGCCAGATGTTCAAGATTGACGATGGTCATCATCAAGCTCCCGGAATGCGTCCGATGACATGATCGCGCAACCAGTCCTGCCAGGCGAAGATCGTCGTGCGACGCACATCGATATCGAACTCGATGTCGACGCCGATATCCTTCACCTTGTGCCAGGCGATCCGATGCGGCTCGCCGTGGCGCTTGCCACCCAGCTTTGCCGCGAGTTGCGCCATCCATCGCCCCGGCCACGTGCCAAGGCGACGCGCCAAAGTGATGGAGCCGAGTTCGATCGCGACGATCCTTGGGGGCTTGCCCTGCCGCAATTCGGCCACCAGCCCATCGACCTTGCCGATTTTGACCTGGCGGCGGTCGACCACCTGCTTGTCCAGGAGATCACGCAGCAACTCCATCATGTGCCTCCGAATATCTGCAGCGGGATCGTCACCACGGCCAGCACAAAGCCGAGCGCGATGATGAAGATGACCGCGGCATTCGAGAGAATGCCGTTGCGATGCTCGCCGACGTAGCGTTCGTCGTTCAGCAGAAAAAGGAATGGAACCACCGTCAACGGCAGGCTGGCCGCCGTCAGCGCCATGGAAAATATGGTGAGCCTCAACGGATCGACACCAAGCATGATCGGGATGGCCGCAAGCAACAACGATATCGTATACACGGCGCTGAAGCCTGGATTGTCGCGCGGCTTGCGGTCCTCGCCCCAGGTCCAGCCGAAACCTTGCGCCACGAGGTAAGCCTGTTGCAGCGCGACTTCGAGTGCAGCGCCGAAGCAGGCAATGGCGAGAGAGGCTACGAACAGGATGAAACCCCATAAGCCGAATACCGGGATCAGCATCAATGGCATTTGGTGATAGTCGTCGACCTGGTTGATGCCGTGCGTGGCCAGCACGAGAGCGGCCACGATCAACACGCCGATCGAAATAGTGCCGCCGAAGGTCATCCCCAGTCCCGCTATGGCCCGGTTGGCGCCGAGGTAGCTCTTGTCCCACTGGTCCTCGATAGCCCCCGAGGAATAGAACATGAACAGGTAGGGCGATATCGAGGCGCCGAGAATGCTGACCGCCATGAACCAGTAATTGGCGGTATCGTGGGCTGGCAGCGAAGGCACCGCGCCAGCCGCGACCGCCGTCCAATCGGGTTTCAGCATCACGGCCGCGACGACGAAACACAACGTCACCAAGCCGAGCATCGACACACCTTTCTCGATGAAACCGAACGTGCCTTTCCAGAGCAGCAGCCATGCCAGAAAAGCCACCGGCAGAGCCCACCACTGGAAGCCTATGCCCGTGGCAAGTTCGAGTGCGATGGCAACGCCGCCGATCTCGGCGGAGAGCACCATGAGACTGAGCAGCAAGGTGGCAAGCAACGGCCACACAAAGACGTTGAAACCAAATCTCTCGCGGATGCCGTCGCAGATCGTGTGATGGCTCACCGCGGCGAACCGGCCGGCCATTTCCACCAGAAAGATGATGCAGATGGTGCCGAGGACCACGGCCCAGATCAACTGGAAGCCGAAGGTTGCGCCCGCTTGGGCCGCCGTTGCCATCGATCCGACTTCAAGGAAGCCGCCAACGCTGGTAACCACGCCAAGCGATATCTCCACGAGCTTCTTCATGGCTTCGGCGCGAAATATCTGGCATAGGCGGTGGCCAGCGTGCGCGAGCCCCGTCGAAGATCCTGCTTTGCGTTTTGGACCTCCGCTCGATTGTCCGCCTGCAATCCCGCTTCGGCGCGAGCCACCGCGGCTGACAGATCCTTGATCGCTGCCGCCAAAGCAGATTGCTCGGCGGGTTCAGCCGTTCCGGCCGATCGGATTTGTGCCTCGGCGTCGGCCAGAGTCTTGCCGGTCGACCGCAGCGTGCCGGCTGTGTATGCGAACGGCGCCGCCCCATCCATCCAGGCATCGAGCATTACCGATACGGTCTGTGCCGCGGAGGCCGCCGTTTTTGATTGCTGCTCGATCTGGTCGGAGGACGAGCATCCCGCCAAGACGCCCGTGAGCAACAGCACGCGCATACAACTCAGCCTCGGATAAGGGCCACTAAAGGTCAAAGCCGGCGTTTGGTGCGCCACGAGAATGGTCTCCCGAGCCGATGGAAGTCACGGTCGGCGTGAATTGATCTAGAGCGCCCGGTGTGCCCGTCAATCAAACGCCACCGCTCGGACAGGCGCCGACCGCGAGACATAAGGACCAGCGACAGAGGCCCGCCGGCCACGAGACCCAATTCAAGCGGAACAAAGCATCGATTGTGGGATTGGAACACGGGAAGGTGGCGACCCGTCCTGATCATCGACGTGATGGACTGCTGCACACAGGATTCGGCAATGCCTCGTCTCATAGTCTGGATAGCCATCGTGGCAGCCGTCATCATTGCGGCTTGGTTGTGGCTCGGCAGCCATAGAACGAGCAACGATAGCGGCAGCCAGCCCGCGCCCCACGCGATCGACCAGAACGGCTAATTCACTCCTGCTCTGTTGGATCTGCAGGGTTCTCGATCCTGTATTCGTGGACCAGGCCGAGAACCTGATTTCTCACTGTCTCGCGCGCTTCGGGCTGAATGAAAAGCATCAGCCGGTCGACGGTTTCAACGACCGGCCGCGGCAGGTCCGCTACCGCGTCGGTGAGCTCACTGCCATGTTCATACATGTTGTCCGTTAGCTTCTTGTCCAGATCGGAAAGGATACCCATCACCAAGCTCCATAGCTTTGCTCTCCATGCCGATAATGGTCAGTCCTGCGGAGATGTTCCGAGAAGCACGCAAGCTATGCGAAGCGCGATGGCAGAGCCAGACCGGGAAAACCAGCAACCAACCAGACCAGGAGCAGAAGGAACATCAGAAACAGTACGGTGGGATGACAGACAACGCGTTGAGCTGAAATGATATGAAAGACGGCGCCGTCGGTGCCCAAGTTGCGGCTGTTGGCTAGCCGTGAATCACTGCTGCCCCGGCATCTCGGTATTCTCCTTGGGATCTTTCTTGACCCCTGCAGCCGGTGAGGTGTCCGCCGGAGCGTTGCCGCCCTGGTTCTGCTCAGGCGCTCGTTTCAGGGGCGAGGTGCGCCACCCCACATCGACGTAGAGAAAGCCGATCAGGAAACCGACGATGATGACAGCGGCTATCACCAGCGAGAGTAGTGCGTTGCGTCGTTCCATCCTGCGGCTCCCTTCGCCTGCCGAACAGCCACTGACGAAAATAGTTCCACAGCCAGGTGGCACCGAGGCCGGGCGCCGGCCGTCACCGCAGCCGCGAAGCAACGCAACGGGATCGAGCTCGGCCGGGTCGCGCCAGCGACGTGCGCCCTTGCTGTTGCGATCATATCGAAACCAGACGCGGCGTCACTTTGCAACTCATGCGCGTCTCACGATTCTCGCCGGCGTCACTACCCGGGCAAGCAACGGCAAAACCCTAACCACCAGATGGCTTCGGTGATGCCGGCTGTGTCGGCTGCGTGCCTTGCTGGTCCCCGCCGGTGCTGGACTGCGGTGTCGGATTGGTATCCGTCGTTGGATTCTTGTTCACCGGCTGGCTGTTCATCGTATCCGTCTTGGATTTGACGGGGTCGGCATTGTTGTTGCACGCCGCCAGGGCGAGCAACGCCGATGCCGACCAAATCAACCACATCGCTTTCATACTGACTTTTCCTGGATGAGTTCGGGTGAAGCAACCTGCAAGGGACCTATTCGATCGAACCGGATGGAAAGCCCTTGTTTGACGGCACTTTTAGCCAGCAAATGATCCAGCTCGCTATCGTCGATGGGGCTGCGAACCAGCTGACGAATGGCCTTGCACGCCAACTCGGTCGAGACGAAGTCATATCTCCTGCTTCTGGCGGATACATATTGTTCGACCAGCATCTTCACGCGCCTGAGCGCGATTTCATCGGCATATTGCATTTTCGTTTCTCCTGCGCGCCGAACTGCCGAGTGTGTGGGTTGTTCCCAGCTGAACTCGAAACACGATCGCCAAGCTCATGAGAAAGCCCGCGCCTCCCGGCCGGGGAGCGCGCGGGCTGATCAGGCTGAGGGGAACCCGATCGCGCGGCGCCAAACAAGGGGAGCGACGACGCCGCACGACACCGAACCTGGATCGGCCTCAGTTGTTCCACGTCGTCATCTTCGCGTTGTTTGCGCTTGAACGCGCCCAGGGTTTCGACTGGCATGGCCCTTCGGCAGCCCGGCATTCGATCCGGTCCACGCGGAACAATCAGGGACCCCGCTGGTTCGGCCGGAACGAACTTCGGAGGACATGATGACCAACGCAAAGCTGGCCGTGGTGACGGGCGCATCGAGCGGCATCGGGAGGGAACTTGCCAAACTATGCGCCAAGGACGGCTATAACCTGGTCATAGCCGCCGACGAGCCCGCGGTCCAACAGGCGGCCGAGGCTCTGGCTTCGCATGATGTGACCGTTGAAGCCGTCGAGGCAGATCTGGCATCCGTCGAAGGCGTCGATCAACTCATTGCGCGGGTCGGCGATCGCGACATCGACCTTCTGTTCCTGAACGCCGGACGCGGCCTCGGCGACGGCTTTCTCGACCAGGACTGGCAGAAGGTTCGCCGGGTCATCGACACCAACATCACCGGCACGGTCTACCTTGCGCATGAGCTCGGCGCCAGGATGGCACGCCGCGGCCGTGGCCGAATTCTGTTCACCGGATCGATTGCCGGCTTCATGCCCGGCACTTTCCAGGCCGTCTACAACGGCACCAAGGCGTTCATCGATTCCTTCTCGATCGCGCTGCGCCATGAGATGCGGGACACCGGCGTCACAGTCACGGTGCTGATGCCCGGGGCGACGCAGACGCGGTTCTTCGAACGCGCCGAAATGATGGATACCAAGGTCGGCACCGACGAGAAGGACGATCCGGCAGATGTCGCCAGAACCGGTTATGAGGCGATGATGGCGGGAGAGGAACAAGTGATCAGCGGCTGGAAGAACAAGCTGCAGGTCGCCGCCGCGCATATCACTCCGGCAGGTACGCTGGCCGAACAGCACCGCAAAATGGCCGAGCCGGGTTCAGCGTCCAGGGACTGATCTCTTCCTGTCTGCGGACGCAGACCCTTTGCGAGTATCGCAAGGTAATCGTCGGTGGCGCCCACTTCGGCTGAATGAAAGCTGCATTTGCCGATACCTCAAAATAGTCAACTCAGGAGCAACAGGATGAAAGCCCTCACATGGCACGGCAAAGGCGATATACGCTGCGATCAGGTGCAGGATCCGGCCATCGAGGATGACCGTGACGTCATCATCAAGGTCACCTGCTGCGCCATTTGCGGCTCGGACCTGCATCTGATGGACGGCTACATGCCGACCATGGAATCGGGCGACGTGCTTGGACACGAGACCATGGGAGAGGTCGTGGAGGTCGGCCGCGGTCATTCCAAGTTCAAGAAGGGCGACCGCATCGTGGTGCCGTTCAACATTTCATGCGGCGAATGCTGGTTTTGCCAGAAGGGGCTGTTCTCGCTTTGCGACCGGTCCAATCCCAATGCCAAGCAAGCGGCCGAGGTGATGGGACAATCGCCGGCCGGCCTGTTCGGCTATTCGCATCTGGTTGGCGGCTATTGGGGCGGCCAGGCCGAATATCTGCGCGTACCATTCGCCGATGTCGGCCCGATCAAGGTGCCGGAAGGCATGGATGACGAGCAGGTGCTGTTTCTTTCCGACATCTTTCCGACCGGCTACATGGCAGCGGAAAACGCCGGCATCGAGCCCGGCGACACGGTCGCGATCTGGGGCTGCGGTCCGGTCGGCCAGTTCGCCATCCAGAGCGCATGGATGCTCGGCGCCGGTCGCGTCATCGCGATCGACAAGGTTCCGGAACGACTGGCCATGGCTCGCGAACATGGCAAGGCCGAGACACTCGATTTCAGCAATTCAAAGATCTACGACGCCCTGATGGCGATGACCGATGGCCGAGGGCCGGATCGCTGCATCGATTGCGTGGGTACCGAAGCCGATGCCGGCGCCAGTGCAGACTCCATGCTCGACAAGGTCAAGGCGGCTGCCTTCCTCGGCACCGACAGGCCACATGTGCTGCGCGAAGCAATCTACTGTTGCCGCAAGGGCGGCACCATTTCGATCCCCGGCGTGTATATCGGCCTCGTCGATCATATCCCCTTTGGCGCCGCGATGAACAAGGGCCTGACGTTCCGTATGGGCCAGACCCACACGCAGCGGTATCTCGAACCGCTTTTGGCCAAGGTCCAGACCGGCGAGATCGACCCGTCCTTCGTGATCACGCACAGGGCCGGCCTTGAAGCCGGGCCCGATCTCTACAAGACGTTTCGCGACAAGCAGGACGGCTGCATCAAGGTGGTCATGCGGCCGCATGGGTGAGCCGTTCATCGGCACGAGAACCGTTTCGTCTTCGCTCGTGCCTTCCCCTTCATGGCGCCGTCGCGGTCGCGGAACTTTCAATCGTGCCGATGATTGAAATCGTTTCGTGCAAGGAAAGGAACCATCATGGCCAAGGAAGATTCTGCCTCGAAACCCGCCGTCCGGTCACCCAACGCCGAGGGCCTGCCGCACCCAAGGAGGGATGCCAGCGACACGGATGCCGGTGCAAAACCGCTGACGCCAAAGACCGCGGGCGCGTCGCGCCCGTCAAGCGTTCCATTGGACAATCCGGTCGCCAACCGAAATGCCGGTCGGCCACGCCAGGCGAGCACCACGCCCCGGCCCACCGACAAGCCGCTGGATTGATCGCGACAGGCTAGCTCTTTGGATCACGGTTTCTTGGCGCGAAGCGATGCCAGGTCGGCCACGGCAGTGAGGATGGCCGCTTCGCTTGCGGGTTTTGCCACGAATTTGCAGTTTCGGAACCGGGCGGGAAGATCGCCCCGCCCATATCCCGTTACGAACGCGAAAGGAGTGCCGCGAGTCAGCAATATCTCCGCGATCGGCAGGCTCGTTTCGGCGTTCAGTTGAACGTCCAGCAACGCCATGTCGACCTTATCGGCCTCGACCAGCCGAAGTGCTGCGGCAACGGACGAAACAGGCCCGACCACGGGATAGCCCGCCGCACGCAGATCAGACGCGACGTCCTCCGCGATCAGCCACTCGTCCTCAACCACCAGAACGCGCGGTCTGTCGCTCACGGCGCGTCCTTGTGGTTTGCCGAAAAAGCGATCTGGACCTCAAGACCTTCCTTGTGGAAGGAGGTGTCGACCTGGCCCCCGAGCCTGTAGCCGATTTCCCCCTTCAACAGGTTCAGGCCAAAGCCGTTGTTCAACGGCTCCTTGACCGGAGGGCCGTCCTTTTCGCGCCAGCCAAGCGTGAAATTATCGCCGTCCATCGCCCATCTGACACCAATCCTGCCTCGAGGCTTGGACAGGGCGCCATACTTGGCCGCGTTGGTTGCCAGTTCATGGATGGCCATACTGAGGGAAAGCCCCTGTTGCGGGCCGAGTCTAACGTCGTCGCCATCGAGTTCGATCCGTTCGATGCCGAACGGCTCGAGTTCCTGGTGGAGCAGTTCCTTGACCGAAGCTTCTTTCCACCTCTCGCGGGTCAGCAGTCCGTAGGCCCGGGACATGGCATGCAGCCGGCCGATCAAGGCCTCCGCGAACTCTTCTTTCGTATCCGAACTGTCCCGCGTCCGGTTGGCGATGCTGGCGATCACCGCCAGCATGTTCTTGACGCGATGGTTGAGCTCCGAGATGAGCACCTGCTGATGCTCTTCCGCCCGCGCCAGGGTGGTGACGTCGACCAGTGTCACCACGACGCCCTGTATCCTGTTGCCCTTGTCCCGATAGGGATTGATGCGGACCATGTGAAACAGGCCCCTGGAATCGCGCGCAAGATGGTGGTTCAGGGTCTCGCCTGTCTCGAACACCTTGTCGATGTGCTGCTTCAACTCGGGATAATCGAGTTGGCTCGACAGATCCGTCAGCGGTCGGCCGACGTCGGAGGGGCGCAGACTGAAGAAGGATGAGGCCGCCGGCGTGAAGGTCCGCACCACAAGACTGCGGTCGAGAAAAATGGTCGCGATGTCGGTGCTTTCGAACAGATTGCGCAGATCGCTGTTGGCGTGATCGAGCTCTTCTATCTTGCTGGTCAACTCCGCGTTGATCGTGTTGAGCTCTTCGTTGAGCGACTGCATCTCTTCCTTGGACGCTTCAAGTTCCTCGTTGGTGGATTGCGCCTCTTCGTTGACGGAGACGAGTTCCTCGTTCGACGATTTCACCTCTTCGAGGGCCGTCTCGTATTCCTCTATGGTGGATTGAAGGCGCTCTCTTGTGTCGCGCAGTTCCCGCTCAAGATCGGCGGTGCTGTCGCTGTCACGGCCGCCACCGTCCTCATCGGATCGGGCCTGGGTCGGGCCCGACGGCTCGAAGAGGACAAGGTAAAGCGGCTCACCATTGCCCCTCTCGGCCAGGGGTTCGATGGTCAGCCTGATCGGTTGGACGCGTTCGTCGTCTTCCTCGACGGCGAGATTGTCCCGCACAACAGTGCGGCGTGTCGTCGTCGCCTCCCTCAATGCGGCGCGCAGGTCCAGGCGAAGCCCGCGGCGCGCCATCGTCAGCAACTGCCGGCTGGGGATGCCTTGCGGCGCTTCGAGGTATCTTCCGGTCCTCGCCGAATAGTAGACGACGTCGCCTTCGGCGTTGACGAGGACATGCGGCGGCGCGAACCGCTCCAGCACCTGCGCCTCGACAGCCTGGCGCAGCGGATAGCCGACCGTGCCCTTCTTCAAGCCGGCGGTTTCGGCGGGAAAGACGCCGGAATGGACATCCCCGATCAGCGCCGGCAGCCTGATATGTGGCGAGGCATGCTCCCGTGCTTGGAAGAGGCGATGTTTCTTGTCGACGGTGGCGAACAGATTTTCGTGCTGCCCGACGCTTTCGGACGTGCCGAGGAAAAGATAGCCACCCGGCTTCAGCGAATAGTGGAAGACAGGAAGAACGCGGCTTTGAATGGCTGGGCCGAAATAGATCAGCAGATTGCGGCACGAAACCAGATCCATGCGCGAGAAGGGCGGATCGCGGATGACGCTGTGCGGCGAGAAGATGCACAGTTCCCGGATCTCGTTGCTGATGACGTAGCTTTCGCCATCGCCGTTGAAAAACCGCTGTTTGCGCTCCGGGGAAAGACCCTGCATCAAGGCCTCGGGATAGCGTGCGGCGCGCGCCACGGCCAGGGCCGGCTCGTCTATGTCGGTGGCGAATATCTGGACGCGCGGAACGGCTGAAAGCGTTTCCATGTGTTCACGCAGCAGGATGCCGATGGAGAACACCTCCTCGCCGGTGGCGCAGCCGGGAACCCAGACCCTGACCGTATCGGTCGCGGTCTTGCCCTCGAACAGCCGCGGGATGATCTTTTGCTCCAGCAATTCGAAGGCATCGGGATCGCGGAAGAAGTTGGTGACATTGATCAGCAGATCGCGAAACAGGTTCATCACCTCGCGAGGGTCCTTCTTCAGCCAGTCGATATAGCCATTGATGGACTGTATCTGGGCGATCTGCATGCGCCGCTTGATGCGGCGCAGGAATGTCTTGGTTTTATAGCCTGAAAAGTCGTGGCCGGAGTGGCTGCGCAAAATGCCGTATATCTGTTCGCGGACCTTATCTATGTCGGCCGCATGGTCGTCCTCTTCGTTCTTCAGCCCGTCCAGCGTGTCGAAGCCCCTGGCGTAAGCCTCGAGCTTCGCCCCAATCTCCTCGGCGGGCACGGCAACATCGATGAGCCCGCTGGCAATGGCGCTCTGCGGCATGTCGGGGTTGCGCGGACCGTAGCCGTCCGGCGCTTGCGCGACGGTGAGCCCGCCCCGCTCCTTGATCGCCTTCACGCCCAGGGTGCCATCGGAATCACCGCCCGACAGAATCACGCCGACCGAGTATTCGCCCTGGTCGTCGGCCAGTGCGCTGAAGAAGATATCGACAGGTTTGCGCTCCTGGGTAAGCCCATTGGGGCGCCGCAGGTGCAGCACGCCATTCTCGATGACCAGAGTGACGTTTTCCGGCATCACATAGACGTGGTCGGGTTCGACGGCCACGCCGTCCTCGACCACCACGACAGGCATGGCGGTGTAGCGGTCGATGACCTCGTGCAGCAGGCTGTTGCGCTTGGGACTGAGGTGCGTGATGATCACGAACGCCATGCCGGGCCGGTCGGTGATGCCCTTGAAAAGCCCTTCCATTGCGGGAATGCCACCAGCGGACGCACCGATGCCGACGATGGGGAACTTGATTGATCGGGCTGTCACGGCTTGTCCCCCTTTCGCCCGACCGACATGAAGCCTCTCAACGTCGGATCGGACAGGACACAACCATATAGCGCGCAGGGAGGATGGAACAAGTCAGCAAGGATGACGTTGAACCCGATATCCATGGTGGTTCAATGACAAAACGCTCTGCTGGCCTGAAACTCCTGGCGCCAATGGTGCCGGGGGCGCCTGAATTAATCGAAGGTCTCGATGGGCCCATCCCGGATCGCATGCTGGTGCTTGCGAAACGGTTGCAAGCGGCGCTGGATGACAGGAAAGTGGAAGTGCCTTCTTTGCATCCTAAACTCCGTTCGAAGAAAGGATGACGACGTGCGCGATCTGCGGGGGTTGCATCTTCTGATTGTCGAAGACGAATGGTCGATGGCTGGAGATCTTGCGAGGTTTTTCAGCAACATGGGTGCTATCATTCTCGGGCCCGCCGCTACCGTCGAGCAGGCGTCTGAACATACCGATCAAGCCGAAGCTGCAATCCTGGACGTCAATCTCAACGGCCGACGTGTGTTTCCGATCGCCGACAAGTTGATGCGCCGCGGTATCCCCTTCGTATTCTTCAGCGGCGACAACGAGATCGCCATCCCCGAGCATCTCCGTTACGCCAGCAATTTGCGGAAATCCTCGGGCAGCAAGGCTGTGTTCAATGCCCTTTTTCCGCCGCAGGCGTCCGAACAAGCGGACATCTCCGTGCCCTCCCCGCCAGACGACGTTTTCACCCTTTTGCCCAAACTGCGCCTCGCGGCGCGTCTTCTGCTGGGAGACGTCAACGCATCGGACCGGCTGGTCGAGAGGACACTCGAGCAAGCGATCCGGGACGTCGACCACCGGCAGCTTGGCCAGTCCACCGAAAACTGGCTCAACGACGTCATGCGAGAAGTGGCCAAAGCCCGCGGCGCAAAGCTGATGCATTGAATTCTCCTGGGCCGAGGCCAAGGCGCTTCCCTTGGGGGCTGCTGGATCACCTTTCTGGATCAGCGCCCGAAGCAATAGGGCAGTCGATTGTTCCAGCGACTTTCGAGATTTTCTGGGGCCCGCTGCATCGGCCGCCAGGCCTTCTTAACCTTTGCGATCGCGCTCGACGAATTTGTTGAAACGGCTGGATTTTCCGTCGCTGGTCTTGGCCTGATAAAGGAAGGCCAGATCGTTCTCGTCGAATATCCGGAAGAACTCGTCCCAATCGATGGGGTCGAATGCTTCCTCGGGCTCGCCAAAGTCGATCCGCAGGATGCCGCCCTCGCCCTTGGTGCGGACCACCGCCGGCCGGCCCTGCCGCTCCTCGGCCCATTTGCGAATTTCGTCGTGATTGGTGGTCGTCTGGGACTGCGACATTGAAATCTCCCTTGATCATCGGCTTCGCCTTTCGGCGTCACGGCGGCTGTCGAGCGCCCTAACAGCATACCGGCGGCAATGTTCCCGCATCGCGGGCCGATGGTGTTGCGCTTGCTTTCAGGCGAAGCCCGCGAAGGGAACTTTGTTGAAGCACAGGGAACAAACCTTTTGCCGAAAAGTTCGGGGCGCCGAGGTCACTTGTCCGAGGAGTCGTCGTGAAACGCATATTGGTTACAGGAGGCTGCGGCTTCATCGGCCGCCACGTCACACAAGAACTCATCGCTCAGGATTATTCAGTTCGCATTCTCGACGCCCTGCTGGAGCAGGTGCATGCGGGTGAAGCGGTCGCGCTTCCCGCAGGTGCCGAACTGATCAAGGGCGACATTCGCGACCGCGAAGCCGTTGCCGAGGCGCTGGAAGGCGTCGACGCCGTCATTCATCTGGCGTCGGAAGTCGGCGTCGGACAATCAATGTACGAGATCGCGCGCTATGTCGGCACCAACGATCTCGGCACGGCGACATTGCTTGAAGCGCTGATCAAGCATCCGGTCGAACGGATCGTCGTCGCCTCCTCGATGAGCGTCTATGGCGAGGGCCTCTATGCCACGCCCGACGGCCGGCGCATCGACAATGCAAGGCGCAAGTCAAGCGACATCAAAAGCGGACAGTGGAATCCGCTGTCGCCGGAAGGCGAACCCCTTTCGCCGCTGCCGACGGATGAAGAAAAGCCGGTCGACCTCGCCTCGATCTACGCGCTGACGAAATACGCCCAGGAACGCGCCGTGCTGATCTTTGGCGAAGCGTACAACATCGATGCGGTCGCGTTGCGCCTGTTCAATGTCTTCGGTGCCGGCCAGGCGCTATCAAATCCCTATACCGGCGTGCTGGCCAATTTCGCTTCACGTCTCGCCAATGGCCAACGGCCGATGATCTTCGAGGATGGCGAACAGAAGCGCGATTTCGTTCATGTGCATGACGTCGCCCGCGCCTTTCGCCTTGCGCTGCAGCAACGTCAGGCAAAGGGCCACGTCATCAACATCGGCAGCGGCCGCGCCTATGCGATCAGCGAAGTCGCGCGATTGCTGGCCGAAGCCATGGGAACCCCGAACCGTTCGCCCGAGCTGCTCGGCAAGGCGCGCTCCGGCGACATTCGCAACTGCTTCGCCGATATCTCCAAGGCTCGTGAGCTGCTCGGTTTCGAACCCGCCCTGCAATTGGAGAACTCTCTCGGGGATTTCGTTTCCTGGGTGCGCAACACGGCCGCCGTCGATCGCGGCGCCGAAATGAAGCGCGAACTCGAAGAGCGCGGGTTGGTGTCATGAGCCCGGGCGCACGCAACCGACGCGAAGCGCCGGTCGCCATCGTCGGCGGCAGCGGCTTCATAGGATCAAACCTGGCCGACAGCCTGTTGTCGGATGGCGAGCCAGTGCTGGTGGTCGACAATCTCAGCCGTCCCGGCGTCGAACAGAACCTGCAATGGCTTGCCCAGAAACACGGTGGCCGCCTAACGGTCGAGACCATCGATGTGCGGGACGCCAATGCCTTGGCGCCGGCCCTGATGAGATGCAAGGCGATTTTCCATCTCGCCGCGCAGACGGCCGTCACCACGAGCCTGGTCCGGCCGGACGAGGATTTCGACATCAATCTTCGCGGCACGTTCAACGTGCTGGAAGCGGCGCGGCTGAGCGGCGAGCGCATCCCAGTGATTTTCGCCAGTACCAACAAGGTTTACGGCAGCCTCCCCGACGTCGCGGTTCGCGCGGACGACGACCGCTACATACCTTGCGATAGCGCGATCCAGGCCGGCGGGATCGACGAGGCTCGCGGCCTCGATTTCTGCACACCCTATGGCTGCTCCAAGGGCGCGGCGGACCAATATGTGCTCGATTATGCCAAGTCCTACGGCATGCCGACGGCGGTGCTGCGGATGAGCTGCATCTACGGACCGCGCCAGTTTGGAACCGAGGACCAGGGTTGGGTAGCGCACTTCCTGCTCAGCGCCCTGACGGGACGGGAAATCACCATCTATGGCGACGGCAGGCAGGTGCGCGACATCCTGCACGTTTCCGATGCGGTCGCCGCCTACAGGGCCGTGCTGGACCATATCGAGCTCACCAAGGGCCAGGCATTCAATCTTGGCGGCGGACCTGAAAACGCGCTCAGCCTGCGTATGCTGTTGAGCGAGATCGGCGGCCTGACCGGTCGCGAGCTCTCGGTCCGCCATGATGGGGAACGGACCGGCGACCAGCCCTTCTTCGTCGCCGATACCCGCAAGATCGAAACCGCGCTTGGCTGGAAGGCGCAGGTTGCGTGGCGTGAGGGCATTCGCGATCTCGCCGACTGGCTGCAGCGCCACCGGCTCGAGCCCCGCCCCGAAGCCGTGAGGTACGTCGCATGAGAATAGCGCTGGTCAACCCGTCCTGGACATATGACGACAGCATCTATTTCGGCTGCCGCCAACCGCATCTGCCGCTGGAACTCGGCTATTCGAAAGCCCTGCTCGAGGCGGCCGGCCATGAGGTGCTGATGCTGGACGGGCAATTGCAGAAGCTCGACAATTCCGGACTCTGCGAACGCGTGGTTGATTTCGCGCCGGCAATGACGGTCGTCAGCACCGCGCCGACCTATCTGTTCTGGCGCTGCGCACCGCCGGAATTGCGGGTGCCGGCCGATTTCCTCAATCGCCTGGCCGGGCGTGGCGGACGCACGGTCGCGGTCGGGCCACATGGTTCGGCGACACCGGCGCCGACCTTGCGCAAGCTGGGCGTCGACATTGTCGTGCGCGGCGAATGCGAGGAAGTCGTCGCGGAACTTGCACGACGCGACGATTGGAGCGCGGTACCCTCAACCGCCTATCTGCGGGATGCCAAGCTGGTTTCGAACGGCGGCGTCCATTCCAGTTCGTTTGTCGATCACCCGCCGCTGGAATGGCCGTCCGACTGGATTGCCGCCCATTCACACCACCATCACCGGTTCGATGACCAACAGCTTGGATTCGGCGCCGAGGTCGAGGCGTCGCGCGGCTGTCCCTACAATTGCAGCTTCTGCGCCAAGATCGATTTCCGCGATGCCTATCGCCGCCGCAACCACGAAGCGGTGGTGACTGAAATCGATAGGCTGATCGCCCAGGGTGTCGGCTACATCTACTTCATCGACGAAATCTTCCTGCCCCAAAAAGCGTTGCTGGAGGCGTTGGTCGGCCGCGATGTGAAATTCGGCGTCCAGACCCGCATCGATCTGTGGAAACCCGAGCTGCTGGAACTGCTGGGCGCGGCAGGCTGCGTGTCCATCGAAGCCGGCCTCGAAAGCCTGACGGTGGAAGGGCGGGCCATGCTGGCGAAGCGCTGCCGGCTGGGCACCGAGGAGCTTGCCGCGCTGCTGGTCAAGGCCAGACGCCACGTTCCCTTCGTCCAGGCCAATCTGA
The DNA here is from genome assembly GCF_020164995.1 of Mesorhizobium sp. CO1-1-11. Classification (NCBI taxonomy): domain Bacteria; kingdom Pseudomonadati; phylum Pseudomonadota; class Alphaproteobacteria; order Hyphomicrobiales; family Phyllobacteriaceae; genus Mesorhizobium; species Mesorhizobium sp. CO1-1-11. Next base: position 69,510 of record NZ_JAIUHE010000001.1, on the reverse strand, counting down.
TCGGCGTCGTCGAGGACGATCCTGCCCTTGTCGATCACTGGCGAGCCCACCTGATCGACAATGGCGTGTGGGCCAATGAACCCGTGCCGCTGTATCCATATCCGAGTTCGCCCAGCTATCGCGAGCTTTGGGGCGAACCCGACGACCTCGCCTGGGAGCGCGCTCATGATCATTACCTCGCATCGTTCCAGAAGTTCAGCGACATCCAGGAAAAGCGCCCGCGCCCGCTGGCGGAACTGGAGGCGGCATGTTGCGGACACTGACGCCACGCAAGCGCCGCATCCTGATGACCGTCGACGCCATGGGCGGAGTATGGCGCTATGCGCTTGATCTCGGCCGGGAACTGGTCAATGGCGGCGACAGCGTTGTGTTCGCCGGCCTGGGGCCGCACCCATCCAGGCAACAGGCCGAAGAGGCACGGTCCTTCGCGACGCTCATCTGGCTGAATACGCCACTGGATTGGATGACCCGCAGCGCCGGCGAGCTCGACCGTCTGCCGCTGGAATTGCGTGCGCCGATACGCGACTACGCCATCGACCTTGTCCATCTCAACGGACCGACGCAGGCCGTGGGGTTGGACGCGCCTTGCCCAGTCATAGCCGTCTCGCATTCATGCGTGACGACATGGTTCCATTCCGTCAAGGGACAGGCGTTGGATAGCGCATGGAGCTGGCAGAAAGAGCGCAACAGGCGCGGCTTCGACAGGGCCGACGCAGTCATCGCTCCAAGCCGCAGCCATGCCGAGATGCTCGAGACCTGCTATGGCCCGATCGCACGCCTTCACGTCGTCGGAAATGCCGCACGCCCCGTCCCGACAGCAGAAACCCGCCAGCCGCTCGTCTTCGCCGCCGCCCGCTGGTGGGACGAGGGAAAGAATGTGGTGGTGGTCGACCAGGCCGCCTCGTTGACGCAATGGCCTCTCTTTACAGCCGGTTCGCTTCACGGCCCTAACGGCGAGCGCGCCATCGTCAACCATGCCGTTCCTCTCGGAGCACTGCCGCATGGCGAGGTGCGCTCGCTGATGGCCCGCGCCGGTATTTTCGTGTCTCCGTCGCTCTACGAACCGTTCGGTCTGGCGGCTCTGGAAGCGGCCATGTCGGCAACGCCCCTGGTGCTCTCGGACATCCCGACCTATCGCGAGTTATGGGACGGGGCCGCGATGTTCTTTGACGGGCGCGACCCGCATGATCTCGCTGCCTGCATCAATCGTCTTTCCAGCGATGCGGGGCATAGGCGGGAGCTCGGCCACGCCGCCCTCCGCCGAAGCCGCAGGTTCACTCTGGCGAGACAGGCAGCGGCCATGCGCGATGTCTACGAAAAGGCGGCGCTGGCCGTGGCGGAGCGCTGATCATGCGCTTCTTGTTCTACACCCACTCGCTCGTCTCCGACTGGAACCACGGCAATGCCCATTTCCTTCGCGGCGTCATGCGCGAACTGGTGGCGCGCCGGCATCAGGCCATCGCTCTGGAGCCGGCGGACGGCTGGAGCCGATCGAACCTACTGGCCGAGAGGGGATCCTTCGCGATCGAACGTTTTCGCAAGGATTTCCCCGAATTGATGCCGGTGACCTACGATGCCGGGTTCGACCATGAAGCCTGGATCGCCGAGGCCGACGTGGTGATCGTCCACGAATGGACCGACCCGGAGCTTGTCGCTCGCATCGGCCGTGCCCGGGCCGATGGCGGCAAATTCACCTTGCTGTTTCACGACACCCATCACCGCGCCGTGTCGGCCACCGAGGCAATCTCGGCGCTCCGCCTGGAACATTATGATGGCGTTCTCGCCTTTGGCGAAGCGCTGCGCGAGAGCTATCTGCGCGCCGGGTGGGGCAAGCGTGTCTTCACCTGGCATGAAGCGGCGGACGATCGGCTGTTCAAACCGCACCCGGAAATCCACGCGACGTCCGACCTGGTCTGGATCGGAAACTGGGGCGACGACGAGCGGACGGCCGAAATCCAGGAGTTCCTGATCGAACCCGTGCGCGATCTCAGTCTTCAGGCCACTGTTCACGGTGTCCGCTATCCCCAGCCGGCACTTGCTGAACTGGCCGCCGCGGGTCTGCGCTACGAAGGGTGGATCGCCAATGCCGACGTGCCGAAGGCGTTCGCCGCGCATCGTGTCACCGTGCACATCCCGCGGCGTCCTTATCGTGAAGGCTTGCCCGGAATTCCGACGATCCGCATGTTCGAGGCACTTGCCTGCGGCATCCCGCTGATTTCAGCGCCTTGGTCCGACGTCGAGCAGCTTTTCAGGCCCGGCATCGACTTCCTGTTTGCCGAGGATGGATCGCAAATGCGGCAACACCTCCAGGCGGTGTTGGCCGATCCCGATTTTGCGGCCTCCCTGGTGACCTCGGGTCTTGAGACCATCCGCTCGCGGCACACCTGTCGTCACCGCGTCGACGAGTTGTTCGACGTGCTCTGGCAATGCACGACCCTGCACACCGCCGAGCTGACCGCCGCAAAGGAAGCCGCAGCATGAAGATCGCATTCTATGGATCGAGCCTTTTGTCGTCCTACTGGAACGGCGCCGCGACCTATTACCGAGGATTGCTGAAGGCGCTTTCGCAACTGGGCTACGAAATCACCTTCTATGAGCCTGACGTCTATGACCGGCAGAAGAACCGCGACATCGAGGCGCCGGACTGGTGCTCTGTCGTCGTCTACGAGGCAACCCACCATGCCCTGATGCAGGTGGCGGCGCGTGCCGCCGAAGCCGATATCGTCGTCAAGGCGAGTGGCGTCGGCTTCGAGGACGAGGCGCTGCTTCGCGCCGTGCTCGACCACGCCCGCAGCGATGCGCTCATTGTATTCTGGGACGTCGACGCGCCGGCCACACTCGCCCAGCTGCGCGACGAGCCGGACCACCCGCTGCATCGTGCGCTGCAAGAAATCGACCTTGTGCTGACCTATGGTGGCGGCGATCCCGTAGTCTGGGCCTATCGTGCCATGGGCGCGAACGAGTGCGTGCCAATCTACAATGCGCTCGATCCCGAAACGCACCACCCGGTCGCCAGCAATGCGCGTTTTGCCTGCGATCTGGCGTTCCTCGGAAACAGGCTGCCGGATCGTGAAGCGCGGGTGGGATCGTTCTTCCTCGATCCCGCGGCCCAGCTGCCGGAACAACGTTTTCTGCTCGGCGGATCTGGGTGGGGCGACAAGCCGCTCCCCGCCAATGTCGGCTGGCTCGGCCATGTCGGCACCCGCGATCACAACGCCTTCAATGTCACGCCAAAGGCGGTGCTGAACATCAGCCGCGACAGCATGGCCGCGAACGGTTTTTCACCCGCCACGCGTGTCTTCGAGGCGGCCGGCGCCGGCGCTTGCCTGATCACCGATGCCTGGCTCGGCGTCGAGCTGTTCCTGAAGCCCGACGAGGAGATCCTTGTGGCGCGCGACGGCGGCGATGTCGCCGAAATCATGCAGGCGCTGACCCCAGTTCGGGCAAAGGCGATCGGCCAGGCCGCACTTCGACGCGTTCTCGCCGATCATACCTACGCATTGCGGGCGGCCGTGGCTGATGCGGTCTTCAAACGGCATTTGACGCACGGGACCGTGGAGGCAGCCGAATGACCAGGCAGTTGGACATCGTCTTTCTCGGCCTGTCGCTTTCCTCGTCCTGGGGAAACGGCCATGCCACCACTTTTCGAGGTCTGTTGAAAGGCCTCCACCAACTCGGCCATCGCGTAACTTTTCTGGAGCACGATGTGCCGTGGTACGCCAATCACCGCGATTTGCGTGACCCGGATTTCTGCGCCTTGCGCTACTACGAAACCGTGCAGGAACTGCAACGCGACTACGCGCGGTGTCTGCAACAGGCCGATGTCGTGGTGATCGGCTCCTTCGTACCGGAAGGGCGCGCGGTGATCGATACCGTCGCTTCACTTTGCAAAGGACAACTCTGCTTTTACGACATCGACACGCCGGTGACCCTGGCGAAGCTGTCGGCGGACGATTGCGACTATCTGAGCTGGCGCCAAATCCCCTACTTCGACATCTATTTCTCTTTTGCCGGCGGCCCGATGCTTGCCGATCTGACGCAGACCTTCGGCGCACGCCGCGCCGAGCCGCTCTACTGTTCGGTCGATCCGGAACGGCATCACCGCACCGCCGATCCGATCGGCTGGGATCTCGGTTATCTCGGCACCTACAGCGCCGACCGGCAAGCCACGCTCAACGCGCTCCTGCTCGAGCCTGCACGGCGCATGCCGGATCGGCGTTTCGTCGTGGCCGGCTCGCAATATCCGTCCGACATCGACTGGCCCGACAATGTCGAGCGCATCGAACACTTGCCGCCGGCCGATCATGCCGCATTCTATAGCCGTCAGCGCTACACCCTGAACGTCACACGCAGTTCCATGATTGCCGCGGGATGGTCGCCCAGCGTGCGCCTTTTCGAAGCCGCGGCTTGCGGCACGCCGATCATCAGCGACCGCTGGCCAGGCCTCGACAGCTTCTTTCCCGCATCGACGATCCACACGGCCAGGATGGCGGACGAGGTCGTCGCGATCCTGTCCCGGGAATCGGCTCGTACACGTCTCGCCATGGCCGACCGGGCACGCGAACTCGTCCTTGCCTCCCACACCGGTGCGGCCAGGGCTCGCGAATTCATCACGGCGCTTACGCAAAAGGGGGCGGTGGTCGTCGATCTCGATATCGGAAGTGCAGCATGACTGGCAGACAGGAGAAAATCGCGATGCGACAAACAAAAAAAGCGCAAAGGGCAAAGACGGTGCTCGTCGCCGGTGGCGCGGGCTTCCTCGGTTCGCATCTTTGCGAAGCATTGTTACGCGATGGCTGGCGTGTGATCTGCGCCGACAATTTTCTTACCGGTCGCATGGAGAACATCAACGCGATCATGGACCAGCCGGGTTTCCGGCTGATCGAGCAGGATATCTGCCGGCCATTGGACCTGGGCGAGCCGGTGGATCGCATTTTCAACATGGCCTGCGCCGCCTCGCCGCCGCGTTACCAGGCCGATCCGATCCACACCACGCGAACCTGCGTCATCGGAACGTTGAACCTGCTCGAACTCGCCGCCCGCAACGACGCGCGATTGCTGCAGGCCTCCACGAGTGAAGTGTATGGCGATCCGGAGCAACATCCGCAGAGGGAAGATTATGTCGGCCATGTGAACTGCACCGGCCCACGCGCCTGCTACGACGAAGGCAAACGCACCGCCGAAACACTTTGCTTCGACTATCTGCGAGCCGGCAAGGCCGACGTTCGTGTCGCGCGTATATTCAACACCTACGGGCCGAGAATGGATCCGGCGGACGGCCGCATCGTCTCGAACCTGATCATGCAGGCCCTGGAGAAGCGCCCGCTGACGATTTTCGGCGACGGCATGCAGACGCGATCCTTCTGCTACGTCTCCGATCTGATCGATGGGTTGATGGGCCTTATGGATATCAATCCCAATCCGGGCAAGCCCGTCAATCTGGGCAACCCCGGCGAATTCACCATTGTGCGACTGGCGGCATTGGTGAAGGCTATGACCGGCACCAAATCGGACATGACGTTCCTGCCGCTGCCGCAGGATGATCCTCGACGCCGGCAGCCCGACATCTCGCGCGCAAAAACGCTGCTCGGCTGGACGCCAAGAGTGCCTCTCACCGAGGGGCTCGCGCGGACGATCAGCTATTTCGCCACGCTTGAAGGCGGCTCGATCGGCGATCAAATGGCAGGACGCTCCACAAGGGCGAGACCCACGTCAGGCGGGCTGCAGAACCTCCCTGCCTGATGCCGGACCGCGGTCACATCTTCGCATCGATTCCCGCGGGAACATCCAGGCAAGCTTTTGGTTTGACGGGAGGACCACATATGGAGGACCTCCTCATGCACCCCAAGCGATCTCGGACCGATATCGACAGGATGGCGGAACGAGAGACGGCTGCGTATTTGCGGCGAGCCTCAATCACCTATCTGGAGTGCTGTGTCAGCCTGATGATGACGCATCTGCAGCGGGAGGAGGTGGCCAGTATTCTCGAGCAGGAAGCAGACATGCTGCGCAGGCTGGATTGACGCAGACTAATCGGCCCTGGCCTGGCCCAGGAACCGTGTCAGTCCTGCCTCATATCGGTTTGCCGTCTCCTCCAGCCTTGCTCTTTCCCGGCCATTCTCGGATTGGGCGGCCATGCTCCACAGACCGAGCTGGAACGTCAAATAGCAAGGTTTGAAATAATCGATGAGCCTGGTGTCGATGTTGCTATCCATGCCGCCGATCAACGTCGCCGCCTCGGCTTCGGACAAGTCATATTCTACGCAGGCGCCGGCAATATCCCATTCTATCGGCTGGCAGCCGATCAGATCGTGTCCTCGGCAATGGTCGACTGCATCCGTCTTGATCAGCGTACCATCGGAACCGACCAGAAACTCCCAGGGGTGAAGCCTGCCGTCGATCTCGACCCGTTCCAACACCTTTGCGGGCGTCTGCTTCGAGAACCAGGTCCGCAGTCTAGCCGCCTGGCTTTCGCCCAAAGCTTCGGAAGCATTGTGAACCGCCATCTCCGCGAGGGCGAGCAATGATGCGCCGGCTTCGCAGGTCCGCAGATTGGTCGCACGCCAGGCCAGATAGCGTGTGAACGCCGCGACAAGTCTCTGCCTGGACAGCGGCAGCTGATCCATCGTGGTTCCATCGGTCCACCGTTCGACCAGAAAACCGTGGCAGACCCCGATGACTTGCGGTCCGAATCCGGCTTGATGCAACATCCTGGCGGCTTGCATCTTGCGCAGCCCGGTTTCGCCGAGGCCGACAAATTTGACAAGCCAGCGACCTTGACCCGCGGAGGCCAGGAACTTTCGCCGTTCGGTGCCGCGTGTGCTCGGTGGCCAGCGCTTTTCGTCGGCGTAGTGAAGGGAGCGCCACGCGCCCCCGGATATTTCGGTCAAGCGCAATTTCGGACTGCCAACCGCCTCGGCTACCCAATCGCGCAGCGTTGGACTTTGCGAGCTTTCGGGGAAGGTGCGTTCGAACGTCATCGCCACATGCCTGCGGCAGCGCACCCATGTCTCCCGAACATCCGGCGAGGCTTCGGCGCCCGGATCGCCCGAATGGCTGGGGAACAGGTGAATGCGGTCCGTATCGATGCCCTGTTTTCTCAGCCACGCGACGACGGCATGGACCGAACTTCCCGACAGGCCGGGACCTTCGTCGACGACCGCGAAACGGGCCGACGGCTCGTTCCTCCAGGCCGCCGCCAAACCCGGATCGGCATTGAGGCGCCGATCGAAAGGATGCCCGATCGGGCGCACGCTGATGGGCGCCGGCGCACCGATCGCGGCCGCCACCATGGCCGCGAGCCCCAGGCCGATGCTGCGGATGCCGATCACGCATGTGTTCGCATCGAGACCTGATATCCGCGCCGCGCCGAGATAACTCTCTGGATAAAGCGCATAGTGCGCGTAGCCCTCGGCCGAGCCGGTCAAAACCTCTGCCTTGCAATCGAGCCCGGCCAGCATTTGGAGAAGTCGCGGGTCGATGCCACCGTCTACAGCGAACCCGTTTCGCCACGACCTCGCCACCTCTGCCGCAAGCCCGACCAGCAGCCTGGCGCCTTGCTGCTGCGAAGGCGAATTGGTGTCGACGCCCCGGGCCTTGAAGTCGACATCCGCGAGCCCCTGGACCAGTTCCGACACGCTGACGAACAGCCCGACCAATGCGGCATGGCGCCGGATGCCGCAAAGCATGCGATCGAGGCCTTGGGCCATTTCGATCGCCGCCTTCTGAAGCTGTCGTGCGTTCTCGGTCCGCTTGTGGTCGCCGTAGACGATCATTGGTCGATTTCCGATGCTTGCCGTGCGGGCAACGCGGCGCGCGCAGCTTCGATCCATGCTGCTTCGCGCAATTTTTGACCAAGCCAAGGAACATTCCGGCACGGTGGCGGTTCGGCGCAAGGAACTTACCTTTGAACAGCATAGGCGGCAGTTTCGTGGGATCGAAAAAAGTTCGTGTTGGTATCGTTGGAGTGGGCAATTGCGCATCCTCCCTGGTGCAGGGCCTCTCCTATTATCGCCATGCCAAAAGCAACGAACCAATCCCGGGGCTGATGCATGCCGATCTCGGTGGCTATCACGTCGACGACATCGAAATTGTCTGTGCGTTCGATGTCGCCAGAAGCAAGGTCGGCCGTGACGTCGCGGATGCGATCTACGCTCCCCCCAACAACACGTTCCGCTTTGCCGACGCGCCGACGACCGGCGTTCTAGTCGAACGCGGGCCGACGCTTGACGGGATCGGCAAATATCTGCGCGACGAAATCGAAGAAGCGCCCGGACCGGTTGCCAATGTCAGCGAGATCCTGCGCGACAGCGGAGCCGATGTGTTGGTCTCCTACCTGCCGGTGGGTTCGGAAGAGGCTACGCACTTCTACGCTGAATGCGCGCTCGAGGCCGGCTGTGCCTTCGTCAATTGCATACCGGTTTTCATCGCCTCGCGTCCGGAATGGCGCCGGCGCTTCGAGCAACGTGGGCTGCCGCTGGTCGGCGACGATATCAAGAGCCAGGTCGGCGCCACCATCGTGCACCGGTTGCTGGCCAATCTCTTTCGCGAGCGCGGCGTGCGCATCGATCGCACCTATCAGCTGAATTTCGGCGGCAACACCGATTTTCTCAACATGCTCGAACGCGAGCGGCTGGAATCGAAGAAGATCTCCAAGACGCAATCGGTAACCAGCCAGCTCGATGTTCCCCTGGAGCCGGGCAACATCCATGTCGGACCCAGCGACCACGTGCCTTGGCTCACCGACCGCAAATGGGCCTACATCCGCGTCGAAGGCACGACCTTCGGCGGCGTGCCGCTGAATGCCGAGCTCAAGCTGGAAGTGTGGGATTCGCCCAATTCAGCCGGCGTGGTGATCGATGCGGTGCGCTGCGCCAAGCTCGCGCTCGACCGCGGCATTGCCGGGGCGCTGACGGGTCCTTGCAGCTATTTCATGAAATCGCCACCCGAACAGTTCACCGACGCCGAAGCGCGCCAGCGCACGCTCGCTTTCATCGCCGGCAAGGACGAGCCATTGCTGGATGCCGCGGAATGACGACGACGTTCTTTTTGATCCGCCATGCGGCGCACGACAATGTCGGCTCGTACCTTGCGGGCCGCATGGCCGGTGTATGTCTCGGCGAGGCCGGCAAGGCTCAAGCCGAGCAGCTTGGCGGCCGCATGGCCCGTGAGACGATTGCAGCCATTCTATGCAGCCCGCGCGAGCGCACGCAGGAGACGGCGGTTCCGATCGCTCTCGCTTGCGGTGTCGGCGAAATCGCGATCCGCGCCGAACTCGACGAGATCGACTTCGGCGACTGGTCGGGGAAGACTTTCGACGAATTGAACGGCGATGCCAGTTGGCGCGCGTGGAACGATCAGCGGCAGGAGGCCCGGACACCGAGCGGCGAGACCATGCTGGATGTCCAGGAGCGCATCGTCTCGCTGATGAACGGCATCCGCGAGCTGCATCAGAACCAATGTGTCGCCCTGATCAGCCACGCCGATGTGATCAAGGCCGCCGTCTGCAAGGTGCTTGGCTTGCCGGTAGGCGACTGCTTTCGCTTCGACATCGATCCCGCCTCGATCACGACGATCGTATCGGGCGACTGGGGCTCGAAGCTCCTGCGATTGAACGAAGCTGCCTGACGAGGAAATTCCCCATGCGGATGGTCATTTTCGGTCTTACCGTCACGTCTTCATGGGGAAACGGCCATGCCACGCTGTGGCGTGGGCTGATCCGCGCCCTCGCCCGGCTGGGCTGGTCGATCACCTTTTTCGAACGCGACACCCCCTATTATGCCGGGACCCGCGATCTGGATCAGCTCGATGGAGGCAACGTCGTCATCTATCCGGACTGGGAGGACATCCGCCGCGTCGCGGAACGGGCGATGAAGCAAGCGGATGTCGTGGTCGTCACCTCTTATTGTCCCGACGCCGTCGAGGCTTCGCGCCTCGCGCAGCAGGCATGCCGCGGACTGCGTGTCTTTTACGATCTCGATACTCCAGTCACGCTTGCCCGCGTCGAACAAGGTGAGCGGCCGCCCTATTTCGGACCTGAAGGCCTTGCCGACTACGACCTCGTCCTGAGCTACACCGGCGGCCCGGCGATCGAGGCGCTGAAGACGGTGCTGGGCGCGCGCCAGGTGATGCCGCTCTACGGGCATGTCGATCCGGACCAGCACCGGCCGGCAGAGAAGCGGGCCGAATTCGCCGGTGATCTGTCTTATCTCGGGACCTACGCGGCGGATCGCCAGGCCGGCGTCGAAGAGCTTCTGGTTCGCCCGGCCGCGCGCCTGCCCGACCAGCGCTTCATCATCGGCGGCGCACAATATCCGCAGGAATTCCCATGGAGCGACAACATCTTCTTCGTCAGGCATCTGCCGCCCGCCGACCATCCGGCGTTCTTCTCCTCGTCGCGACTGACACTGAACGTCACCCGCGAAGCGATGGCGCAAAAGGGCTGGTGCCCCTCGGGACGGCTCTTCGAGGCGGCCGCGTGTGGGGCTGCCATCGTCACCGACGCATGGCCAGGCCTCGCGGAATTCTTCGAACCCGGCCGCGAAGTGCTGTTGGCGCGCGACACGGATGATGTGGTCGCGGCACTGCAATTGCCGGAGTTCGAACTGGACGGCATCCGAAGGCGAGCTCGCGAACGGGTCTTGGGCGAGCACACTTCCGCCAAGCGCGCAGCGGAACTGGACAAAATCCTGGCCGATGCCTTGCGAAACCCAGTCGGCGAACCGATGAAGGAAGCAGTCTGATGTTGGGCATCGTGCCCGCTGCCGGACGCGGCAGCCGCATTCAACCGCTCGGCTTCTCGAAGGAGCTGCTGCCGGTCGGCAGCCGGATCGACGGACAGACCGAACGTCCCTGCGCCGTGAGCGAGTATCTGGTACGGCGTATGGTCCAGGCCGGCGTCGACAAGATTTGCTTCATCATCGGGTCGGGCAAATCCGACATCCTCGAATATTATGCCGCCGGCTATGGTGAGGCGGCAGCGCTCTTCGTGGTGCAGCCCCAACCCGTAGGTCTCTGCGATGCGATTTTCCGGGCAGCGCCCCTCGTCGCGCCCGACGAGGTCGTCCTCGTCGGCCTTCCAGACACGATCTGGTTTCCCGAGGACGGTTTCTGTCACTTGCCTGACGATCAGCTTTCATTTCTGCTCTTCCCGGTGGATAGCCCGGAATTCTTCGACGCCGTCGTTACCGATGATGACGAGCGGGTGATCGAAATCCAGGTCAAGCGGCAGGACGCCGCCACGAACTGGGTTTGGGGCGCGTTCAAGATGCCCGGCCATATCCTGCATCGGCTTGCTGCACTCTGGCGCGAGCGGGATGGTCGTGACGAATATATCGGCACGCTGATCAACGCCTACCTTGCGGGCGGGGGGGTGGCCTATGGTGTCAAGGCAGGGTCCGCTTATGTCGATGTCGGTACTTTCAATGGGTATCGCACAGCTCTGCGGTTGCTTGAAAACGGCGTCCCGTCAGCTCATCAGCAGCCCGCAACGATCATGCCCGGCGCGCATTCGCATGTGCCTGTCGTTCCGGGTGAAGGAGCCTGACCATGTTGCATTCCCATGCCGAAATCCGCCAGCGCATCGACGCGCTCGGCCCGTGGTTCCACAATATGGACCTGGCCGGCGTCGAAACCGCGCCCGACCACTTTCTCGGCAACTACCCGCTGATCAAATGGCGCAAATTCGCCGATGCCATACCCGCTGATCTGACCGGCAAGACCGTGCTGGATATTGGCTGCAATGCCGGCTTCTACTCGATCGAGATGAAACGGCGGGGCGCCGCCCGTGTCCTCGGGATCGATTTCGACGAGGCCTATCTGGCGCAGGCCCGCTTTGCCGCCGAGATAGCGGACTGTGATATCGAATTCCAGAAGCTGTCGGTCTACGACGTCGGTGCCCTGCGCGAGACATTCGATGTCGTGCTGTTCATGGGGGTGCTTTACCATCTGCGCCACCCCTTGCTCGCACTCGACCTGATCCGTGAGCACGTCGCCGGCGACCTGTTGATCTTTCAGTCCATGCAGCGCGGCAGCAAGGACCTGCCCGCGTTGGAAGAAAACTATCATTTCTGGACGCATGATCTGTTCGACCAGCCGGAATTTCCCAAGCTGCATTTCATCGAACACCGCTATGCCGACGATCCGACCAACTGGTGGATACCGAACCGGGCCTGCACCGAAGCGATGCTGCGCAGCGCCGGTTTCGAGATCGTTCTGCATCCCGAGCAGGAGGTCTATTTCTGCCGCGCTGCCGGCGATCCGGCCGGCGGTGGCGCGATATATCCGTCGAAAGGAAAGCTCCATGATTGAAGCCGCGATGATCTGGAACGAGCCCAACAACAAATCGCATTGGGACCCCGAGCTCGACCCCGATTGGAGCCGCTTTGCCAGGATGGCAATCCTGTCGGCGGACGCGATCGCATCCGAGAACCCGGCTCTGACAAAAGTGCTTGGCGGCATCTCGCCGATAGACCCCGGCTTTATCACGCGCATGAAGGAATTCGGCGTGCTGGACCATGTTGACGCCGTCGCTGTTCACGGCTTTCCCCTCGACTGGAACCTGTGGCAAATTCAGGAATGGCCGCAGAAGATCGGTGAGATCGCGACCGTCACCGACCTCCCCATCTGGGTCAGCGAGGTCGGCGTATCGACCTTCGGGGCCGAGGAAATACAGGTCTGGGGGCTCAAGCGCACCGCCGAATTGCTGCTCGGCAACGCACCGCGAATCCAGTGGTACAGCCTCTATGACCTTCCGCGCGAATGGGAAGCAACGACGCGGCATCGCGAGGCGGAGGGATCTTCCTATTACCGCCATTTCCACATGGGGCTGCTGCGCCAGGACGGTACGCCAAAACCGGCGCTGGAAGAATTCCTACGCTACACACCCGCAATGGGCCTGGTGCAGTGGTTTCATTTCGAGGACCCGCGGCTGGACGATGCCGTCGCCTGGATGAAGCGGCTCGGCGTGACCAATATGCGCACGGGGCTTTCCTGGGCCGACAGCTTCAGGCCGAATGCGTTGGACTGGTTCGACCGACAGATGGAAGCACTCGCCGCTTTCGACGTCACGGTCACCTTCTGCTTCACGCCCGAGCATCGCGGAATGATGCCTCACCACACCAGCCCTCCGCTGGTGCCCGAGGAATTCGCCGAGTTCTGTGCAACGATGATCCGCCGCTACGCGCCCGGCATGATGTCCGCCTCGCTCCCGACGCAGCGGGCCTCGGCTGCGTGAGGCTCTCATGCGACCCGGTCCGCGATCATTGGATGCACTGACCGAAGTCAAGGCTCTCGGCCCCTTCGAGATCGGCGCCAGGTCGTGCGCAACCGCCCTCGTCCATCCCGCACCATGGCTCGGCCGGCCATGACGCTCACCGTCCTCAATGTCGCCTATCCCCTCGCGCCTGTCGGACCGGATGCGGTCGGGGGTGCCGAACAGGTCCTGTCGATGCTCGATCGGGCGCTGGTTGGCGCGGGTCATCGGTCTATCGTCGTCGGCTGCCGGGGCTCCAGCGCGAGCGGCACGCTTGTGGAAACGCCAGCGGAAGGCGGCGTGCTCGACGAGGTGGCGAAGAGCCGCGCGCAACAGGCTCATCGAACCGCGATCGCCGCTGCCCGCGCCAGGTGGCCGATCGATGTGGTTCATCTGCATGGCATCGATTTCGATGCCTATCTGCCCGACGATGGCCCGACCTTGGTGACCCTTCACCTGCCGCTGGACTGGTATCCGGCCGGGGCACTGCGGCCGACGCGCGACGACCTGTGGCTTCACGCAGTCTCGGCCGCCCAGCAGAAAACCGCGCCACCCGGCGCCAAACTGGCGCCGCCAATTCCGAATGGAGTAGACATAGAGGCGCTCAGCCTGCTGCAGCCGAAGCGCGACTTCGCACTGGCCCTGAGCCGTATCTGCCCGGAAAAGGGCATCCACCTGGCGCTGGACGCGGCCAAGCAGGCAGGGGTGCCGCTGGTGGTCGGCGGCCAGGTCTATCCCTATGAAACGCACACGCGTTACTTTCGCGACGAGGTCCAACCTCGCCTCGACGGCCGCCGCCGCTTTCTTGGTCCGCTCGGTTTCACCGCCAAGCGGCGCTTTCTCAACGCAGCACGCTGTCTGGTCATCCCGAGCCTTGCCGCCGAGACCAGCTCCCTCGTCGCCATGGAGGCGCTGGCCTGCGGCACACCGGTGATCGCCTTTCCGAATGGTGCGCTTCCCGACGTGATCGAGCACGGCAAGACCGGTTTTCTCGTCAATACGGTCGACGAGATGGCACAAGCCATCGTTGCGGCGTCAAGCCTGGACGCCGAGACATGCCGCGCCGAGGCGCGACGGCGGTTCTCGCTGGAGCGAATGATCTCGTCTTACATGGATGCCTATCAAGCATTGGCACGACTTGGCACCGATGCCGGGCGCCTCGCCGTCACACCGTGAGCAAGCCTGTGTTGCGCGGCGAGATCATCGATGATCCGGCGCAATTCGATACGCTTGCGGCGGATTGGTGGGGACTGTGGGAGCAGAGTTCCTCGGCGACGCCGTTTCAATCTCCTGCGTGGCTGGTGCCATGGTGGCGCACATTCGGGCCCGGCGACCTGGCGACGGTCGCGGTCTGGCGCGGAAGCGACCTGATAGGGCTAGCGCCGCTTTATCTAGAGCACCGAACCGCCGGCTCGAAACTGCTTCCGGTCGGCATTTCGCTCAGCGACTATCTGGATATCCTGTGTGTTCCCGGCACCGAAGACCAGGTCGCGGCCATTGTTGCCGAAAAGATCCTCTCGGTCGGCTGGTCGCAGTGGATCCTGTCGGATTTGCCGGAAGGCGGCGCCGGTCTTGCGATTGCGCATCCCGATCTGAAGGCGGGGCGGCCAGCCGCTCATGGTGCTTGCCCCGTGCTCGCCATCGCCGGAGACGATACCCTTGCAGGCTGTGTACCCTCCCGGCGCCGGCGCCAGTTGCGACGGGCGCGGCAGGCCGCATCCAGACGCGGCCGGATCGCGTTGTCGTCGGCACGGGGCGATCCCCAAACCTTCCTCGATCAGTTGATCCGCCTGCACGACGCGCGCTGGGCCGGACACGGAGGTGGCGTGTTGGCCGACGCGGCTGCAAAGGAATTCCACAGGCGCTCACTTCCCTTGCTCGACACTCGCGGCCTGGTCCGATGCTGGCTTTTGGCAATCGATGGCAGGACGGTCGGGGCCTATTACGGCTTCCACCATCGCGGTCGTGCCTATGCCTATCTCGGGGGCTTCGACCCCGCCTATGCCGAAGAGAGCCCAGGGGCGATCCTGATCGGCCACGCGATCGCGGAATCGATCCGCGAAGGTGCGCGCGAGTTCGATTTCCTGCGCGGCCAGGAAGCCTACAAATACGGCTGGGGCGCCATCGACAGGTGGACGATGCGCCGGGTCTGGACGCGGAGTTGATACCATGCCTGCAACCAAGCCAAAATCCGCTCCGCGCCGCACTACGATCAGATCGGCTGTTGAAGACTGCATGGCGGATAGTGTCTGCGCCGAAGCAGTCGTCGCCAGGCTGGCGCTTCACCTGCAGACGGGGATCAGGGCGGCGGAACTGGCAAAGATCGTGCTGGATATCGTTCCGTCGAATGCGCGAGACGCGGAAAGGCTGCAAGAGATAGCCGGGTTGCTTCGCCGCAAGCCAGATGTTTTTGCAACGTTGCGAGCGACGGGAGCGGCCGTTCGGCACACACGCGACGACGGGGAGACCGGTGCCGCCGTCGTCACGCGGCTGGCCTCGAGCTTCGATGCGGCGGCAGCGATTTCGGAGACAGCAAGTGTCCAGCTCGCATCCCTAGGGGATGAGGAAAGGCTCTCAGCCACGACCGACGAAGTCGTCGCCTGGCTCAAGCAGCAGGACTTCTCCGGAACCCGCCGGGATATTCTGGACATTGGTTGTGGCATCGGCCGTTTCGAGCATGCGCTTTCCAACTCCTTCAACCGCATGATCGGCATCGACATATCCTCGCGGATGATCTCCATCGCCTCCGAGCGGTGCGCCGCGCTGGGCAATGTCGAGTTGCGGCAAACCTCCGGTCTCGATTTGAGCGAATTCGACGACGGCAGTTTCGATTGCGTGCTGGCGGTTGACAGCTTTCCTTATCTGGTTCTGGCGGGCATGGCCGAGCGGCATTTCGATGAGATCGCACGCGTTCTGAAACGGCCTGGCTGGCTCGCCTTGCTGAACTATTCCTATCGCGGATCGCTTTCGTGGGACCGCGCCGACATCGGCCGCCTGGCGGAAGCTCACCAAATGCGGGTCGTCATCAATGGCGAGAAGCCGTTTCGGTCATGGGATGGCGAGGCTTTCCTACTTGCTCGTGGCGGCGGAACATTACTGCGCGCCGCCAGTTCGGACGTCGAACCAGAGGCGCCGAAGATCGGCACCGACCCGAAGGAGGAAATCATGGCACCCGCGGCAAGAAAGATCGGCTGCGGGAAGCAGCACGGCGATGAGCGTGGGCTGGACCGCAATCTCGTCAAGTCCGATCAATATCAGGATCATGCCGCCGACCAGGCGCCGAAGAACGCCGTCACCCCATGTCCTTTGCCTGCAGCGTAAGGCCAAGGAAATAAAGCTGTGCAAGGATTGGCGGCAACCCTGCCGGGGGCGGACATCGCCTTGTAATGTCCGGCGTTTGTCACCACACTAAAGTCAGGGACTGCTGGTTATCAAGAGAATATGGATGTCTCACTCGAGCGACGATACCGCGGACCCGCAATTCGGTCTGGCCATGGATCAGAAGATCACTTCTCTCCTGGACGCCATAGAGCAGGAAAAAATTCCAGACCGGCTAACCAGGCTGGCCATGGAGTTGCAAAACGCGCTGGTTGAGAAACGTCGACGTGACGTGCAGAACTGATTATCTGCGGCTGTCACCCTCCATATCGAGTTGACCATCCGATAGATGATTTCGTCTTTCGATTAGTGTCTGCAACGAACTCTCCCCAAGCAACTCGAGAATATTGGCGCGGGCACGGTTCAGCCGACTTTTTACCGTCCCCACCGCGCAGCCGCATATCTCGGCCGTTTCTTCATAACTCACCCCCAGAACGCCAATCAGCATCAGAACCTCGCGTTGGTGTTCCGGTAACTTTTGTATGGCGGCGTGGACTTCCTTGCTTTGAACGCTCCATTCCTGGGTGGCTTCCGAAATCGGTCGGGACGACGCGCAGTCGAGCAGGCCTGGCGCTTCCCGGGCAGCGATCTTGACCCGGGTGTAGTACGTGTTGCGCATGATGGTGAAGAGCCACGACTTCATGCGTGTGCCGGGTTCGAACTTGTCGATGTTGGCGAGACCCTTGGTCAGTGTCTCCTGTACCAGATCGTCGGCATCGTCGGGGACGCGGCAGAAGGTACGCGCGAAAGCCCGCATGGCGGGTATGAGCTCAACGATGGAAACTTCATTGGTTTCTTGGTCGGCCAAAATGTAGCCTCCGGATGACAATGGTCCAGCTCCCAGAAGAAGAGTGTATGAACGCAGCCCCTGCTAAATGCATGGAAGTTTGGTTCGTTCCTCGCGCTGAAGACAACTCTTCAGAAATTCCGCGCAGCGGGGGCATCTTACCCAATCGGCCCATGCCGTCGCCGCGATAGGGATGGCGCCTTGGGCGATGCACGCGCGCAGCGGTTCTTTCACGGGAACAAAGCCGCGCACCGGCAGTTTGACGTCCTGAGTACTTCCACCCCCCTCCGGCATCAAAACGAGGATATGTCATGGCCAAATCCGCCCGTCGCTCCGCTCGCCAATCGGCAAGTGGTCAGGAACCGGATAGCGCGCGCGGAAACGGCGGGGAATTGCACCAGATCGCCGGGGGTGAGACGCCCACTCTGACCACGGCGCTCGGAACACCGGTCTCCGACGATCAAAACACATTGCGGATCGGCGAACGCGGACCAGCGCTGATCGAGGACTCTCATTTTCGCGAGAAGATTTTCCACTTCGACCACGAACGCATTCCCGAAAGGGTCGTCCATGCCCGCGGCTACGGCGCGCATGGTTACTTCGAAACCTACGAGTCTCTGGCCAAATACACGCGTGCCGATATTTTCCAGAGGGCCGGCGAAAAGACACCGGCCTTCGTGCGCTTCTCGACGGTTGCCGGCAACAAGGGCTCGTTCGATCTCGCCCGCGACGTCCGCGGCTTCGCGGTCAAGCTCTACACCAGGGAAGGCAATTGGGATCTGGTCGGCAACAATATCCCGGTTTTCTTCATCCAGGACGCGATCAAGTTTCCCGACCTGATCCATGCCGCCAAACAGGAGCCGGACCGGGCCTTTCCTCAAGCCCAGACCGCTCACGATAATTTCTGGGACTTCATCAGCCTGATGCCGGAATCGATGCACATGGTGATGTGGATCATGTCGGATCGCGCGATCCCGCGCTCCTTCCGCTTCATGCAGGGCTTTGGCGTCCACACGTTCCGCCTGGTCAACGCGAAAGACGAATCCACCTTCGTCAAATTCATCTGGAAGCCAAAGCTCGGCATGCAATCGGTGGTCTGGAATGAGGCGGTCAAGATCAATGGCGCCGATCCAGACTTTCACCGTCGCGATCTATGGGACGCCATCCAGTCCGGCAATTTCCCGGAATGGGAGTTGACGGTGCAATTGTTCGATCAGGCGTTTGCCGACAGCTTCGACTTCGACATTCTGGACGCAACCAAGATCATTCCTGAAGAGGTGCTCGAACCGATCCCGGTCGGGCGGCTGGTGCTTGACCGGATGCCGGATAATTTCTTCGCGGAGACCGAGCAGGTTGCCTTCATGACGCAGAATGTGCCGCCCGGAATTGACTTCTCCAACGATCCGCTTCTGCAGGGCCGCAACTTCTCCTATCTCGATACCCAGTTGAAACGGCTGGGCAGCCCGAACTTTACCCATCTTCCGATCAATGCGCCGAAGTGCCCGTTCGCCCATTTCCAACAGGACGGACACATGGCTATGCGCAATCCGGTCGGTCGGGCCAACTATGAACCGAATTCATGGGGGCTGGGACCGCGCGAGGATCCGCAACGCGGCTTCCGTTCCTTCGCCGATGCCGAGGAAGGGCAGAAGGTGCGTCTGCGCGCGGAAAGCTTCGCCGATCACTACAGCCAGGCCCGGCAATTCTTCAACAGCCAGACACCGCCGGAGCAGCGCCACATCGCCATGGCGCTGACCTTCGAATTGAGCAAGGTCCAGGCACCTGCGATCCGCGAACGCATGGTTTCGCATCTGCTGAACATCGACGAAACCCTGGCGACCACCGTCGCCGACAAGCTTGGCATTCGGAATATGCCCGACCCCGCGGAGGCAGCCGTTCCGACGCGCGACGACCTGCCGCCTTCGCCGGCGCTCAGCATCATCGAGAACGGGCCTGACAGTTTCAAGGGCCGCAAGGTCGGCGTCCTGCTTAGCAATGGAACCGACACCGCGCTGTTCGAAGAGCTCCGTTCCGCCATCGAAACGGAAGGGGCCGTGATGGAGGTGATCGCGCCCAAGGTGGGCGGCGTCGACGCGGCTGACGGCACTCACATCGAGGCCAGGCACATGATCGACGGCGGCCCGTCTGTGTTGTTCGACGCCGTGGTGCTGCTCCTCTCCAAGGAGGGTGCCGAGATGCTGCTCGACGAGGCGGCCGCGAGGGACTTCGTGTCAGATGCCTTCGCGCATTGCAAATTCATCGGCTTCACAGCGGCGGCCCAACCTCTCCTGGCCAAGGCGGGCGTGGCGCCCGATGCCGATGAGGGGCTGATCGGGCTTGATACCGCAGGTTCCGTGAAGACGTTTATAGAGGCGTGCCGCAAACTGCGGCTGTGGGCACGGGAGACCGCCGTCAAGCTTTGATGTGGAGAGCAAGCGCTGTCACACCGGCGCATGGCTGCAAGGCCGGTATGCAGCCATGCCTAGGCCCTATGGTTGGTGGGCCTCTCTGGCGGCCTGTTCTCGCTGCTGTTTCAGGACCTCGTCCGTCCCGACCACCTTCTTTGCTCCGCCTGGAATTGCTGTGGACACCACCGCGGGTGGGTCGCTTGCCGGAAAAGAATCCTCCAACCCTGCCTGCAGTTGATCCTCGAGCGTCTGCGGTTCTTCGGAGCGGCCGGGCGTCCTGCGTGTATCCATCTTCTCCAGCGACTGTTTCTTCTTTGGTGACTCATTGGCTTCGCGGATCAAGGCATAAAGCTGCTCGATCGCGAATTCCTTGATCGTTTCGAAATCGGGCCGATCGTCCTTCGTCGCCTCTATCTGATCGACCATGGCCTTCTCGAACCGCCCAAGGCTTTCACCGCCGCAGGCGTGGGAAAGGCGCAGCAATGCCTCGTGCAGCATCATCGGGGTGAAGTAAGCCGACGCTTCAAGCCTGAGTTGCCGCAGACGATCCGGAGTGGCAGCCTGGAATTTTGACATGGAAGGTGTCCTTTCTCTCACGAGCGTGTCAACGACAGTTGATCGCCGATGTTCCACCACGCCTGAACATACCTGATGTCCAGCGACCTACCGGAACCAGCTTGCCGGCCTCCGGAACCGTCCATGATCTTGCGTGACTGGTCATGATGAGCCGGTTCTCCCACAAGGCGCCCGGCGGCCGTTTTCCAGCATGTCACGAATTTCTTGTGATGAAGGAATGCAGGTCCGGCACGCGCCTGCCAACCGATCGAGCGGACGGCGTTGCCCGACGCCATCGCGGCTCATCGGCGACCTGGCAGCAAGAACGCCGCCCGATCAGTCGCCCCAGGGAGAAGAGCGACTTCGGGCGGCGCGCCGAGCCACTGGCTCATTTGTTGCAGTTCTGCATGTTCGACGTGGTGTTGCCGCTGGCGGTGTTGTTGTCGATGTCGTTGCCCGCGGCATCCTTGCAACGGTCGGTCATGCCGTTCGACTTGGTTGTCGAATTTGTCGTGCTCGGGTCGGCGGGCGTGGTCGTCGCACCGGAGCCTGTGCCGACGCCAGTGCCGGTCGTGGTGCCGCCACTGGTGGCGCCGGACGTCGAGCCTGAACCATTGCCGGATCCGGTGCCGTTCGACTGTGCCATTGCCGACGTGGCCAGAGCGACCGTAAGCACGGTGGCGGAGAGAAGTTTGGTGATCATCGGAGCATCTCCTTTGGTTGTGTACTGCTTCCACCAAACCTGTCTTTCCCGGATATGTTCCGAGTGAAACGCTCTTCAGCCAAATTCTCATGGATGGGTTCTTGTGCCGATGCGAACGCTTTCGGCGCGCCTGGGTTTGCGTCCAGGGGTCGGCGACGGGCGCTGGATCGCCACGCAGATCAAGCGCGCGATCGCGCCTTAATGCGCTATGCGGCTCCGTTCAGGAGGACCGAACATCAGTGGCCGGGCGCAGGCGCCGCTCGACGGAAACGCGGGAGCAGCATTGGGACGCGTTGGGCATATGCCTCATATTCAGGGAAGGTCTGTCGAAGGATACCTTCCTCGTTGCGGGCGCGCCGGTACTGCAGAAGAAACTGAAGCGCACCGAGGACCACCATCAGCGCTGAAAAATGCGAGAGGATCATCCCGAGAACGAATGCCAACTCACTAACGTATAGCGGATGGCGAACAACCGAGTACGGACCGGAGGTGACCAGCTGTCGGGCCGTAGCCATGATCGAGAAGGAGCGGCCCAGCCAATAGAGGCAAAACACCGAGCTGACCATCCCGATGAAAATCAAGCCGAGCGCCACCATTTGCACGGCGTCGCTTTCCAATGCCGGTGTCAGAAACATTGCAACGACGACCATGAACGTCCCGGCCATCGCTGTGATCCTCGGTTCGATTCCCTGAGCGGTTCCTTTTGGCGGGAGTCGGCTGATAGTCAGGAAGACCTGCAAGGCAGACAACACGGTCGCCAGAATTTGATTCAGGACTGCAAGCGCATTTGCCGATACGTTCTGATGGAAATAGGCAAACAGAGGAATCGCGCTGAGAACCGCCAGGACCGTCATGATACAGACGATCGCGATACGGCCGAGAAAATCCTCATTCAACATTTCGCCCTCCCCTCAAAGCGGCACTGAAGCACTACTTGCGCGCGGCGACAAGCAAATGGTTTCCTGAGCGTTAACGGCAAATTGACCCTTAGTCGAAATGTACTTCGAAGCCGCCAAAGCCTCCGGGCTAAAGGTCATGGCGCGCCAGTTAACTGTTTGGACACCATTGCCTTGTGTGCCGGATCACGAAGTGGTTCACTCCTCTCCAGGACGATGTCGTGGATAACAGAGAGATGGAGCCGATGGACCTCTTTGGTCTGCAAGCGCTGCTTATTTGTGCTCTGATCTTCGTGCCGCTTGAACACATCCTCGCGCTCCGGACGCAGCAAAAGATACTCCGAAAGGGTCTCGGCACCGATGTGATCTACGCGGTGGTGAACGGCGCGTTCCTCAAGATCTGCCTCGTCCTAATCGCGGCAGCGGCAATGAGCGCCTCGGCGATATTGGTTCCGCAGAGGATAACGGTGACGGTGAGCAGTCAGGCGACATGGCTCCAGGTCATGGAGATCATTGTCTTGGCCGATATCGGCGTCTACGCCTCACATCGAGCGTTCCATGCAATCCCGGCGCTGTGGCGATTCCACGCAATTCATCATGGGGTCGAGGAGTTGGACTGGATGGTTGCTTTCCGGGCCCATCCAGTAGACCAAATCGTCACCAAGGCCGTCTCGCTTCTGCCGGTGTTCTTTCTGGGATTTTCGTCAAAGGCAATCGCAGTGTACTTCATTATTGCTACCGGGCATGCGCTACTGCTGCACGCCAACGTCAGGATGAAATTCGGGCCGCTCAAATGGCTGATCGCAACGCCGCAATTTCATCACTGGCATCATGCGGATCAACGCGACGCCTATGACAAGAACTTCGCCAGTCATCTTGCCGTCATTGATGCGCTGTTTGGAACGTTCCATGTTCCGGGCTCGAAAATGCCGGAAAAATATGGGGTCGATGAGCCGATCCCGGCGGACTATATCGGCCAGCACGGCTATCCGTTCGTGCGTGGGGGCCAACAACGCCGAAATTCAGCGGATGCCATCGCAAAGCCGGCGGCCGAAACATAAGCCAGACGAAGCAGCGCATCGGCCGCCCAGCGTCCGTCGCTGTCACATCACCAGAGAGCCAGGAACCAAAAAGCCGTATCCGACTTGCAAGGCGATCATGCAAATCGACGCCACCGAGATCGGGACGCCGAACGGAACGACACCTTTGCGATCCAGGTGTTCAACGTAGAGGCGGAACGCACCTTGCGGCAGCAAGAACGGATTTTTCACGACCATGGCCGTGGCGAGGGCGAAAAGCAGCAGCAAGATGGAAAACCCGGCGAGATCATTGCCGCCGACTAGAAACGGCACCACCCCCATCAGCTTGACGTCCCCCGCGCCGACCTTTCGCAGCACCCAAAATGGAAAGAGCGCCACGAACAACACAAGCGCGGCGATGGCGCTCAGCCCCATGTTCCACCACGATCCGGACTGCAGCGACAACAGCAGCAGCGACCCCGCCCCCAGGCAGAGCAGCAGCAGCGCGTCGCGATTGGCTATCTTCTGTGTCGTGAAGTCCAGCCAGGCAACCCTTGCGAGCAAGGGTATCGCGAGCGCCTTCAGCAGCAGCACCTCAACAAGCAGCATGCTAGCGCTCGACGTTCTGCACGCTCGACGACAGCAGCTTCAGATTGTTGGCCACGGTCGGGTCTTTTGGCGCTAGTTCATAGGCTTTGAGGAAACTCGTTCGCGCGTCCTGGAGCTTGCCACGCAGCAGGTAGGAATAGCCGACATTGTTGTAATATTCGGGCGACGCGCCAACTAGCCTGAATGCCCTGGCATAGGCACGGTCAGCAAGGTCGAAACGGCGGATGCGGTCGCAGGAGGCGGCCAGCCCCATCCAGGCGCCACCATCGTTAGGGGCCAGTTGCGTCGCCTTGAAGAACAAGGCGCCGGCATTGCCGTAATTTTCGGCGCGGAACTGGTTCGTGGCTTCTCCTACTGCCTGGTCCGAGGCGTAATATTCGACATCGCTGACCGTCTTCAGCCCGTCAAAGGCATCGCCAAAGGACGTCACGTCGCCCTTCGACGGCTCGTTGGTGCGGACGACCCCCCCGGTGGTGTCCGCACTATTGGTTTGGCAACCGGCAAGCGCCATCAAAAGACTGGCTGCGGCTACGGCTGCGAGGCACATTGGCCTTTTCATTTTATCCCCCAAGAGTCCTCCGACTCTGTTTTTTAGAACCAAAGCATATACCTACTCAGAAGAAAATGCCCTTCATGCGAATGAGTACGGGCAACATGACGACCATCATCACGACTGGAAAGATGCAGAGCCCTAACGGGATCATCATCTTGACCGGCAAGGCGTTGGCACGCTCCTCGGCGTTCATAATTCTCTGGGTGCGCATCTCGTCGCTATAAATGCGCAAGGCGTCTGTGAGACTGGTGCCCAGTTCTTCCGATTGGCGAAACAGGACGGCCAAGGCGCGCGCCTCTTCCAGCCCGATGCGGTCCGCGAGTTCTCGCAGTGCCTCGCGCAACGGTTTGCCCGCACGCAACTGCAGGGTCACGATCGAGAGTTGAATGCCCAGCCATTTGTGGGTGCCAGCCAATTCAGCGCCAACACGCTCCACGGCCGCTTCGAGGCTCATCCCAGCGTCAGCACAGGTGATCATCATGTCCATGAAGTCGGGAAAGCCGCGCCGATAAACCTGTTTTTGCCCGCTCTCGAAGCGGTCGAGAGCAATGCTGGGAATGACCAGGCAGCCAAGCCCGATCAAGGCTGAACCCGCAAATGCCAGGAAACCAGGCAATTGCGTCGGCAAAATACGCGATAGAACGGCGTAACAGGCCAGGAAACCAACACAGACCGCGCCGAGGCGAGTGATCGTGTAAATTGCCGGTGCGCTTGATTGATAGAACCCCGCCCGGAACAATTTCGCTTCCAGGGCATTCGGCTCGCCACGTTCCTTTTCCAGGCCGCGGAAATAGGCATCGACCGGCCGCTGCGCGGAAATCCTGTTGAGCTCCTGCTGGGCATGGAGCGAGCGGCGACTGGTGATTCCCTCGGCTAAAAGGGTTTGAGTGACGAGCTTCCTTGTCTGGAACACCGGGATGAGGATAAAGGCGCCTAGCAAGAAAAATGCCCCTGCCGCCAGGAAGATGGCGAGAGAGAGCAGCGCAGCCGAATTCCCTATGTTGGTAAACACGTCCATGCCCACACTAGAAATCGAAATTGACCATTCGGTACATTACAAAATCGCCCAACAATGCCCACGCACCAAAGATCACGAACACCGGCATGATAATTGGGCTACCCCAGACATCGCCGTAAAAGCTCGGAGCGAGAACTGACAGCACCCCAAGCATTATAAGTGGGAATAGCGATATTATCCAGGCGGACATGCGGCCTTCGGCGGAAAGAGCCCTGATCTTCATGCGCAATTTCCTCCTCTCACGCAATACTGTCGACAGATTCGACAGTATTTCAGTGAGATTGCCGCCGGTCTTGGCCTGAATGGAAAGCGAAACCGAAAGCAGATGCAGGCCCTCAAAACCGACCCGCTCCGACAATTTTCGAACCGCCTGCTCCAGACTGAGGCCAAAACTGATTTCGTCGGAAACGATGCCAAATTCTGTGCCGAGCGGATCGGGCATTTCACGCGCGACAAGTCCTATCGCGACGGTGGTTGGGTGACCGGCGCGCAAAGAACGCACGATCATATCGAGTGCATCTGGAAGCTGGAGTGCAAATTTATTGATGCGCTTGTTCCTGGCTCTTCGCAAAACGAGAATCGGCAGGGCAAATCCGACCATCAGGAAGACGACGACGGCGACAATGACGGATAAGTGCAGAAGCAACGGCAAAAGAAGTGCCAGCACGAAGCCGGCGAGCAGGAAAACTGCCAGGAAAGTTAGTGGATTGCCGGTGATGCCGGATTGCGTATAGAGCCGGTTGAGCGCGATTGCGCCGAAAATGAAGTCCCCCGATGCGGTCAGCCCGCGTTCCTGCAGCAGTCCCTGCAAACTCTGCTCGGCCGGCTTTTCTTTCCCCAGTCGCTGCAAGCGTCGATTTATGATGCCTGCGCGTGCTCGCCGCCCGGCGATCGAAACAAAGAAGGATTCAGCGGCGAGAATGACCGACGCCGCCGCCAGCACATAGATGAAGTAAAGGAGGGTCTGACCGGTCGGCATCAGAGTGGAACCTGCGGATTGAACGCATCTTTTGCGAAATGATACCCCATTGCCGCAGCTTCGGTGGCAAAACGCGGCCGCACACCGGTGGCGCGAAATTCACCGACAATCGCACCGTCAGCGCGGACATCGCGACGAACGAATTGATAGATTTCCTGAAGCTGGACGACATTGCCTTCCATGCCGGTCAGTTCCGATATGGAGGTGACACGCCTGCCGCCGTCCGAGAGCCGTTGTGTCTGTACGATGATATCGATGGCCGAGGCGATTTGCGCGCGAATGGAATCGTTGGTCATCGGCATGCCGGCCATACCGACCATCTGCTCGAGCCGCGAGATCGCGTCGCGCGGCGTGTTGGCGTGGATTGTGGTCATCGAGCCTTCATGGCCGGTGTTCATCGCCTGCAGCATGTCGAAAGCTTCCTCGCCGCGAACCTCGCCGACGATGATGCGGTCCGGCCGCATGCGCAACGCGTTCTTCAGCAATTCGCGCTGGCGCACCTCGCCCCTCCCCTCGACGTTGGGTGGCCGCGTCTCCAGCCGGCCGACATGCGGCTGCTGCAATTGCAGTTCGGCCGCATCCTCGATGGTGATCAGTCGTTCCTTCGAGGGTATGTAGCTCGACAAGGCATTGAGCAACGTCGTCTTGCCACTGCCTGTACCGCCGGAGACCAGGATCGACTTGCGCGCCTGCACGGCGATGCGCAGCAGATCGACCATCGGCTGTCGGATCGAGTTGAACGCCATCAGACGTTCGAGAGAATAAGGGTTCTTGGAGAACTTGCGGATCGAGACCAGCGGCCCGTCCACCGAAATCGGCCGCACCGCGATGTTAACGCGTGACCCGTCTGCCAGCCGGGCATCGACCATCGGCGCCGATTCGTCGACACGCCGACCTATGGCCGAGACGATTTTGTTGATGACGCGTAAGAGATGCGCCTCGTCGCGGAAGCGGATCGCGGTTTCCTCGATCACGCCATATCGCTCGATGAAGACGCGCTTGTGGGTGTTGATCAGAATGTCGGCGATCGAATCGTCTTTCAGCAATGGCTCGATCGGTCCCAGGCCGAGCATTTCGTCGGCAGTGTCGCTGGTCAACTGATCGAGTTCGCGCGCATTCAGCGGCACGCTGTGGCTGCGCACGAACTCGCGCACGATGGGGCGGATCTCGTTCAGTATCTCATCCTTGGACGCGGTTTCGAGCGCGGAGAGATTGAACCTGTCTATCAAATGACGATGCAGTTCGACTTTCAGCGTGAGGAAGTCCTCGCCGTGGGGTTCAATATCAGCAACTGGAGAAACCGCCGGAACGATGGGCAGTACAGTCAGCGGCTCGGCCTTTGTCGCCGCCTGCTGCTCGCTTGCTCCCTTGATAAACCGTCCCAGCATAATCCCTTATACCCCTTCCAGCGCATATTAGCGGAAACTAAACGTTAACCACGCGACGCACAAGCGCCGGGGCGCCTCACTTGCGGCCAATACTTTCAACATAGTTAAGGAGCCCGCCTGAAAAATATCGTTTTTATTTTCGATTCTTACGCTGCCAAACATGAGTAACTTTGGAGGCGTCTGTGCCCTTGCGTGCTGCGACATCGGAATCCCCTCCATATTTGGCTATAACCCCCTAGATATAAAGGGATATGCGGTATGACTAAAGTAGCTTTCACTTCATTAGAAGATAGGCATAATTGTGAACGAATGGTTAAGAGCGCTTGAAAAATTAAACGAATCAAGCTCTTGCTGAAATTTAAGGGCGCTCAGAACCCGAAAGATCATGTATTGGAAAGTTAAGGAACCGTTAATCCCGTTTGACTCCGCAATTTCTTGGGACCTAGGATCGAGATGACGGGGGATGCTTGGGTATGGAGTTCATCCTTGGCTCTGTCTCGTCGGGTTCAACCTCCAAAGGGAGAAATTGACATGAAGAAGCTCATGACGATGACCCGGCAGTTCCGCGACGACGAAAACGGCGCTGCTATGGTCGAATACACCATCTTGCTCGGCATTATTACGATAGCGGTCATCGGCACCGTCATTACGGTCGGCACGTGGGTCGGCGGCAGATGGACCGCGCTCGCTGGTGCACTTCCGGCGGCGTAATTCTCTGACTGGCCCGAGCCGAAAGGTTTGGGCCAGTCGCTCTCACCAGAAGTCGATCGGCCTCCGGTGCAATCGCAGTCGGTTGACAGGCAGCATACGCTCAAATATCGGCATAGTAATCGCTCTCGATGTTTGTTTGGCGTGTTGGCCGTCGACTTGAGGATGACGGATGATGCTTGAGTATGAATTTCATCCTCAGCTCGTCTCGTCGGGTTCAACCTCCAAAGGGAGAAAATGGCGTGAGGAAGTTCATCACGATGACCCGGCAGTTCCGCGACGATGAGAACGGCGCTGCCATGGTCGAATATACAATCTTGCTCGGTATCATCACGGTAGCGGTCATCGGCACCGTGATTACGGTCGGCGCATGGGTTGGCACCCAGTGGACAACACTTAACACGGCACTTGCTGGCGCTGCTTAGTGATACTCTGGCAGGCTTGGGCGCAAATGCATGGCCTGCCTCTTTTTAACCACAGACAGGCGACCCCTTGGGGCACGTAGTCGAAAGGGTGGGTTGGGGTCATGCGTGCAAATACTGTCATCATGATTGTCCTTGCCGGCGTGTTCGGCGTGCTTGCAGTGGTGCTCGCCAACATCTGGCTGGCCAATCAGCGCAGCGCGATCGCGCAGACGAATAATGTCCAGCGCGATACGGTGGTGGTGGCCGCGGTGGCGCTGAAGTTCGGCGACACGCTGTCCGCCGACAAATTGCGCGAAGTCGCATGGCCAGCGGGAGCGGTTCCGGTAGGCGCATTCAAGACGACGGAAGAGCTCCTGACCAAAGACGTTCCCACTGGCGGAGGCCCCAAGCAGGCGTTGCAGGCGATCGGTGTCAACGAACCCGTCCTTGCAAGCAAAATTACCGGCCCAGGCCAGCGCGCCACGCTTTCGGCTGTGCTCGGCGAGGGCATGAAAGCCGTGTCGATAAGGGTCAACGACGTGCTTGGCGTCGCCGGCTTCGTCTTCCCTGGCGACAGGGTCGATGTGTTGTTGACGCGAACGGTGCGCAGCGAAGAGGGCGCGGACCAGAGTTTTGTCGATGTGCTGCTGCAGGGCATGAAGGTGCTCGCGGTCGACCAGGTGGCCGACGAAAGCAAGGATAGCCCGACGGTCGTCAAATCGGTAACGCTGGAAGCCAGCACGAAAGATGCACAAAAACTCACTCTAGCAGCCGGCGCCGGTCAGTTGTCTCTGGCCCTTCGCCAGGCGGCCGCCAGCAAGGGCGAGGCAACCGAGCGGGTAACGCTTTCCGACCTGACCGGTGAAATGCCGGCTGACGTTGCCAAAAAGCAGGCTGAACTGGCCAGGCAAGCTGCAGCCGACGCTGCCGCCGCGGCCGAACGTCAGCGCGCGGAGGATGAGCGCAAACGCGCGGACGCCAAGATCACAGGGTTGGCCGAGGCCGTGGACCGAGTGGGAAGCCAACTCGATCAGTTGAGCAAGGTGAAGCCGGCTCCCGTCGTGGTATCGGCCCCAGCACCGGCGGCGCGCGAGGTCGTGAAGGAAGTGGTTAAATATGTAGCGGCGGAGCGGCCACCACCACCGGTGCGCGCCACGGTCGGCGTGTATCGGGGTGTGGTGCTCGAATCATATGACGTGCCGAGACAGCAATAACAATCGGCTCGACCAGGTGGGGACTGCCCGATGCGGGCAACGAGGTGAGGGAATGGTTGGAATGTTGGAGAGATTGGCGGGCGCCCTACTGGTCATATTGGGCGTGCTCGCGGCATCCGCAACGCAGGCGGCGGACCGCTTTATCGACGTGTCCAATCCGAGTGTCCACCGTGTTTTCCTGCCGGCATCGCAATCGGTGACAATCCAGGTGAATGCCACCCTCGGCGATATCGTCGTCGGCGACCAAAAGATCGCCGATGCCCAGCCGATGACCGACCGCACGCTCTATGTCATCGGCAAGAGCGCAGGCACCACCACGGTCAATCTGTTCTCCACCGACAAACGTTCGCTCGGCGTCATCCAGATCGAGGTCGGCGTCGACGTCAGCGACATGGCGCAAGCGATCCGTCAGGTGGCGCCAAGGTCGCGCATCGAAGTCGGATCGGTCAACGGTCGAGTCAGGCTTGGCGGTCATGTCAAGGACGGCGCGACGCTGGCGGCCATCCTGGAAGTTGCAAAGCAATATGGTCCCGACGATATCATCAATTCCGTGTCGGTTGATGACAGCCAGCAGGTCAATCTTGAAGTACGCGTGCTGGAAGCCAAGCGCAACGCGGGCCGGGATCTTGGCGTCTCGATCAGGAGCTCCAACGGCGACGGCACAACTCTAGTTGGAACCGGGATTACCGCCGTCGACAAAGATAAGGTGGTGCTCGGCACCGGAGGTTTTCTCAGCGACCTGTTGTCCACCTCCACGCCCTTCGGAGCACTGCTCACTCGCGTTGTCGACAGCAACATCAAAGTCGATTTGTACATCGAGGCGCTTGAAGCCAAGGGCGCGGTGCGCATGCTCGCCAACCCCAATCTCACCACGCTTTCCGGCGAGCAAGCCAGCTTCAACGCCGGTGGCGAAGTCCCTATTCGCACGCTCGACAAAAATGACGAAATTAGCATCGTGTACAAGCAGTTCGGCGTCAATCTGGTGTTCACGCCGGTCGTACTCGACGAGGGCAAGATCCACATGAACCTGGCGCCGGAGGTCAGCGACCTGACCGGCTTCACTACCGCCGGCGACCCGATCTTCACCAACCGCAAACTGTCGACCGTCGTCGAGTTGCGCGACGGCCAGAGTTTCGCGGTCGGCGGACTTCTGTCCACCAAGACCACCAAGCTGCAGAATCAGGTGCCATGGCTTGGCCAGGTGCCGGTGATCGGAACGCTGTTTCGCAATTCGAGCAACCAGAAGGAAGAGACCGAGCTGGTGGTCATCGTCACGCCGCACATCGTGCGGCCGGTGAAGCCGGGTGAGCAGCTCGAGACGCCGTTTGACAAGACACGGCCCGCCAACGATCCGGAATTCTTCGTGCTCGGCCAGCTCGAAGTGAACAAGGACATGATCCGGAAATATGAAACGGGCGACGGCGTCACCGGCCCCTATGGCCACATGCTCAACTTTAAATCGAAGGACAAGATGCTCTATGTCAAGAAATAGCGCTTTGGTCCTCACTCTGTGCACCGGCCTGCTGACGGGCTGCGCCGCGGACTATCTGAATCACTATGATTCGGTGACGCTGGCCGCCGGCGACACGCAGAAATACAACTCGATGCTGCAGACGGTCGATCCGCTCAATCCAGCCTCGCGGAATACGCATATCGAAGGCGACGGCACGCGCGCTGCAGCTCTCGCCAACAACTACAAATATCCGCCGCCGCCGCCGCCGCCGCCGGCCATCACAGTCAATGTCGGCGGGTCGGGTGTGACGACTACGACGCAGTGAACTGAATAGAAGGATGCGGTTTCAGTGCGCCAGGCTGTACGAGGAAACCTGGCGTCAGGGGAGCAAAGAGTAAGGCCATGTTGCGGACCATTCGCGCCTTCTGGCACGATCAGAGGGGAATAGCGCTGATCCTCGTCAGCGTTACGCTGCCGGCGATCATCGGATTTTCGCTGCTGGCAATCGATATGAGCCGGGTCAACAATCTGCACAACGATCTGCAGAAGGCAGCGGACGCATTTGCGTTGGCTGGCGCCGCCGAGCTTGATGGCTTGCCCGGTTCATGGGCCAGAGCCGAACGCGCCATGGCGAAACTGGTCGCCAACGATGCTACTTTCTCGACCGTTGGCGCTACCGGCCGGTTCACCTTGAAGTCCGGGGAGCCGGGCGGCACCGCACAATGCAACAGCGCCGCCAACATTTCGTGGTGTTTCCTCAAAACCTTGCCCGCGTCTGACGGAGCGCCGGTCACCAGCGCGAACTATGCCAATGCAACGCAATCCATCGGCGAAGATGAAACCGCATTCATCGAAGTGAGGGTGGCTCCGACCGGCTTCGCGGCAATATTCCCGGCGTCGTTTCTGACGAGCAATTCGGCCAGCAACAGCTTCAACGTTGCTGCCCGTGCGACGGCAGGGTTCACGTCGGGCGTCTGCGATTACACGCCCGTTTTCATGTGCAACCCGTATGAGGACACAACCATCACCGGCGGCGTCACGCTTGAGCAGGCGGCACAAACCAGGCAATATCGTCGCCGCCAAATCATGCTGCGCGGAGACGGATCCTATTTTCCCGGCAACTTCGCTTTCCTGGCTTCGCCATTTGGCAACGGCGCCAATCAGCTCGAAAAGATGCTCGCCGATTCCAAGCCGCAGAATTGTTATTCGCGCGACGGCGTCGATACGGAGCCGGGACAGAACGCTGGCCCTGTCGAGAACGGTATCAACTCGCGTTTCGGCATCGATTCGTCAAGCTACTCGGATGGTCCTGCGACCAATGTGCGCAAGGGTGCCACAAACTGGGACCAGTACGTCAAGAGCAACAAGGTCACCTATGAAACGGACCCGACAAAGGGGGTCGGCCTTGAACGTGACTCGTGCCAGATCGCCGGCAACTGCACCTTGATGGGCGGTCGCATGGGCGCCGGAGATTGGAATTTCGCGCGTTACTGGGCCGCCAATCATCCCACACGTGCTGTGCCTGCTGCTCTGTCGGGAACCGGTGCCAACCTGCCGACGCGGTATGAGGTCTATCGTTATGAGAACGATCCCGACGGCAACCCTCTCACCGATGACAGTATTGCCGGCGATGCCGCGGTTGGAGGTGAAAGAGGCACACCGCCCGCAGAAGCCCGCACCCCTATCTCTACGCCCGACCGCCGGCTGCTTTACGGCGCAATCCTGGACTGCAATGCGTTGCAGGCTTCGGGTACGAATTTCAGCGGCCGCCAGACGGGTATTCCGGTGAGGAGATTCGGCAGCTTCTTCATCACCGAACCGATCAAGGACGGTAAGAATATTTACGTTGAGTTGGTCGACATCACCGGAAAAGGCGGCAATGGCACGCTCGACAACTACCTGCGCGATGAAGCGCAGCTCTACCGGTGACCACCATGTTCGCGATGCTGTCTCGATATCTCGATCGATTTAGGCACGACCAACGTGGCGCGGTGCTTGTTGAGATGACACTGATCACGCCACTGATGCTGATCTTGTCGGCCGGGGTGTTCGAGTTCGGCAATCTGATCCATGACAAGTTGCTAATGGAGGCCGGCCTTACCGACGCCGCCCGCTATGCCGCGCGTTGCAACAGTCAATTGTATACCGACTCCGGGCTGGCAGCCATCAACTGTGCGACGATTGCCGCGAATATAGCGGTGTTCGGCAACCCGACAGGGACGGCGCCCGCACGTGTCGCCGGCTGGCAGACCTCGAATGTCACCGTGACCACGAACTATGGGTGCCAGGACACCGTGGTGGCCGGCGTTACCCAATATCGCTCCACCACGGCACAAGTCTGCACCGTGCGCGCGTCCGGCACCTACCCATACACCGGTGTCGGGATGCTGGCATTCATCGGTGTCGGTCCGATAACGCTGCAAGGCTCCCATGACGAGCGGTTGATCCGGTTTTGACCATGATCCAGAGTTTCACAAAGTCAGAAGACGGCGCGGCGATGGTGGAAATGACCATTGTATCGACGCTGCTGTTCTCACTTGTCCTGGGCTTCGTCGATTTCGGCTACGCGTTCTACCAATGGAACGCAGCAACCAAGGCCGTTCAGGTCGGCGCCCGGCTGGCTTCGATATCGGATGCGGTGGCAACCAACCTCGCGACCGCGGGCCCGATCTCGTCTCCCGGCGCCCCGATTATCGCCGACGCCTATGGACCTTTCGTCTGCACCTACACCGCCGGCACGGGCGCCTGCAGCAATAGCGGCGGCTTCAGCGCCGCCAATTTCAGCCGCATCTTTCGTGGCGACACCGCAAACACCAATGACGACGCCTGCCCCGATCTGGCTGCAAACCAGCGGGCTGGAATGTGCCACTTCTTCCCGGGCCTGCTGCGCAGCAACGTCGTCATCACCTACAGGGCCAGCGGCCTTGGATATCAGACCCGGCTTGGAGGGCCGGTGCCGACAATCGCCGTCAGCCTGCAAAACAGGACTTTCCAGTTCTTCTTCCTCCAAGGACTGATGGGTTTCGCCAACATCAACATGCCCTCCATGCTGAGCACGGTTACGGGCGAAGACATCAAGAGCACCTGGCCATGAATGCCATCAGCACTAAGGTTACCCCCACCAAGCGAAAGCAGGTTGCGCTGTTTTCCTCGGATCCGAATTTCAAGCGCGATGTGGCGACGCGGCTCGATGCGCTGGCGATCTATGATGTGCGGGTTGCCGAGACGGGCGACTTCCTCAAGGGGCCGCCGGCCGACACGCGCCCGGGCATCGTCATCCTCGATCTCGGCAATGGCGAATTGCTTGGCAATCCAGGCATCGTCGAGGCGCGCGCGCTGTGGGCTGGTGTGCCGCTGATCGCGGTTTCCGACGAATTGACTTCGGAGCAGACACGCGTCCTGGTGCGCATGAATGCCTCGGACTGGCTGCACAAGCCGCTCGACGGCAAGGAACTGCTCAACGCCGTCACCTTCCACGACAGCGGCAACCAGGGCGCCAAGAGCCGCATCATCACCTTCATCAGCGCCAGCGGCGGCGCCGGCGCCACGACGCTGGCGCTGTCGGCGGCCGAGTTCCTGGCTTCGAAATCGACCGAGCGCGCGGCCTCGACCTGCCTGGTCGACCTCGACTTCCAGAGCGCCAATTGCGGCGCCTATCTCAACCTGTTCAACCAGTTCGACCTTGCCGGCATTATCGGCCAGCCGGAACGGCTCGACGTCGAATTGATGGATGTCATCAAGCTGTCGCGGCCTTCCGGCCTGACGCTCTATGCCTTCGAGCGGCCGCAGCTGCCGTTCGAGCCGCAGGGCGCCGATTTCGT
Source organism: Mesorhizobium sp. CO1-1-11 (assembly GCF_020164995.1). Taxonomy (NCBI): domain Bacteria; kingdom Pseudomonadati; phylum Pseudomonadota; class Alphaproteobacteria; order Hyphomicrobiales; family Phyllobacteriaceae; genus Mesorhizobium; species Mesorhizobium sp. CO1-1-11. The sequence continues at coordinate 34,365 of NZ_JAIUHE010000001.1, read as the reverse complement.
CTTCCGGCTGCTCGACCTCGTCGCCTACCGTTTCGACGACATCGTCATCGACCTGCCGAACATCGAAACGCCCTGGCACAATTCCGTGCTGTCGACGAGCGACGAGATCTTCATCGTCTTCGAGCTCAATGTCGCTTCGCTGCGGCAAGGCAAACGGCTCTACAAGAAGATCCGCGAGCTGCGCGGCAATGCCGTCTCAATCACGCTGGTGGCCAACAAGCACAAGCGCAAATGGTTCGGCAACCACTTCTCGCGCAGCGAGCTGGAGAAGATCTTCAAGGCGCCGCACATCAAGTCGGTCGGCCTCGACAACGCCCTGCTGGCCGACGCGCTGAACCGCGCCATGCTGCCGTCCGAAGTGGATGGGCGGGCGCGCTTCAACAAGGACCTGAAGAAGATGTTCCGCGAGCGGCTCGACGATGCGGCCCGCTAGCGGCCATCGCTTGCGGCTGACAGCCGCCTGCCTGCTCGGCCTGGCGCTGGCGCCAGCGGCCGGACAGATCGCGTTGGCGGACAGCCGCCCGCCTCTGCCGGCCATGGGTCCCAGCCTGCGCAAGACGGTGGCGTTTTCCACCCAGGAGAAGACCGGGACCATCATCATCCGCAAGCAGGAAAAAGCGCTCTATCTGGTGACCGGCAAGGGCGAGGCCCTGCGCTACCGGATCAGTGTCGGACGCGACGGCTTCGGCTGGACGGGTACGGTCCAGGTGGGAGCCAAGACCGAGTGGCCGGCGTGGCGGCCGCCCAGGGAAATGCGCGCCCGCCGGCCGGAATTGCCTGACATGGTGCCCTCGGGGCCGTACAATCCACTCGGCGCAAGGGCGCTCTATCTGCTTCGGGATGGCCGCGACACGCTCTATCGCATCCATGGCACCAACGACCCTTCGGGCGTGGGTTTCGACGGCACGTCGGGCTGTTTTCGCCTGACCAATACCGATGTCATCGATCTTTTCAGGCGCGTGCCTGTCGGCACCAAGGTGGTGGTCCAATGACGACGATCAGCGATCCCGACGACCTTGTGCTAGCGGTCGAACCGCTGTTGCTCGACAGGGAGAAGAGCCGGTCCAGGCTCGCCATTGCCGTCTCTGTCGGCCTGGCGCTGTTTGCCCTGCTGAACGCCACCACGGCCGTCTATCTCTACCGCGGCATCAACGATCTGCGCGCAATCGAGGCGCGGCTGGAGGACCTCGGCCAGTTCGAGCAGCGCATGAGCGCTCGGCTCGACACCGTCAACAATGGATTTCAAAGCCGGTTCGAGGCGCTGGACGACCGGCTGCGGGCGAGCTTCGGCGAAGTCAACGCCAACATCGCCCGGCAGCCACCGGCGATGTCGGGAAATCACGGTGGCGACGAGCCGCGCGTCGTCGAACTCCCCTCGCCCGCCGAAGACATGGCGGCGGTCGCCAGCGCCGCCGACGCGGAGCCTGCCATCGGGGATATGCCGCGGGTAACGCGAAGGCGGTCGGCACCGGCAGCGCCTCCCGCGCCGAGCTCCAACTACCAGCGGAGCGTATCGCCGGAAGGCAAGGTCACCTATCACAAGATAAACTAGGTCGGGCCTTGGGCGTGGCCGCGTAGCGCTGCGCTGGTCTAGAAATCCCGCTGCAGTGCCATGATCCGGACGCGCCGCGATTCAACGCGCATGCCGAGTTCACGGACATAGGCAAGGTGACAATAGGCGCAGGCGGTGACCCCGATGACCGCCAGCAGGCAATTCAGCCAGGTGAAGTCCATCATCAGCGAGAACCGAAAGCCACTCGGCGCCGTGAACGCGGCAATGGTGCTGGCGGTCTGCGAACGGCCACCGATGAAAATCATCGACGCCGCGAGGACCAAGATGCCGTGGTTGGCAAGAAAGAATGCGGCCGACCTTCTGGCCCGGCTTGCCATCCAGCAGACCACCAGGGCCGCGCCCAGCAGAGCGAAATCCAGGACCATCGACCCTCCCAGATAGACATCGACCTGCTGCCAGACCATGCCCGACGAGGGATGCAAGGCGAGCCAGATCTTCCACATGTCGGGGCTTGCGGGGTAAGTTCCGAGCAGGAGCGTGGCCATTCGCTCCGCCGCGAGGATCAGCAGGACACAGGCAGGAAAGGCGAAAAGCAATAGTGGTTGGCGCTTCATGGTGCCTCGCAATCTGGCAGGCAGATTACGCGCCATGAGTTGCGCAAGGCTTAACGGGGAAGGTTTCGGCTGAGACAGGATCGATCAAGCGGCTCGGATCAGGTCGTACAGCCAAGTGCCCGCTTTTGTATGCCTGACACCCAAATCCCGGACGCTGTCCATGTGATTGCGCCCCTCGACGATGCCGATCGAGGCCGTCAGGCGCTGCTCCGTCAGGCGATCGGCAAACAATTTGGCCTGCAGGTGAAACGGTTCCGTTTCCCGCGCGCCGACCAGCAGCGTGACCTTTGTCCGCGACGAGTGGGATTTGCCCATCGGCGAATACGCCCCGACTTCCGTGTCGGTCAGGCCTATCAAGGGCTCCAGGAAGGATTTCTGGAGGGGCTTCAAATCGTAGAGCCCGCCGAGCAGGAGTGCCGCCGAGGGCGGATGTGCCGATCCCTCGTCGAACAAAAAGGTCGCCAGATGCGCCCCGGCGGAATGACCACTGACACTTAGGCGACCGGCATCGCCACCATGGCTGGCGATATTATCCAGCACCCATTGCCTCGCGCGCCGGACCTGGTCGACGATTGCCGCCATCCTGACGGCGGGCATCAGCGCATAGTCGATCACGACCGCGATTGCCCTGGCGCTCGTCACCGTTTCGGCGATGTAGGAATAGTCGCTCTTGGCGAACATGCGCCAATAACCGCCATGGATGAAGATGTGCACCGGGAGGTTCCTGCGCGGTCCCTTCGGAAAGAACAGGTCGAGGCGTTCGGCCTCGTGCGGGCCATAGGCGATGTCCGCCAGCATCGGCAGCGAAGCCCGCGTCGCGGTGCTGCGGGCGACGATGTCGGCCACGATGTCATCGAAATCGGCAACGTGGTCACGGGTGCGAAAAGGGTCCTTCGACATGGTGTCCGCTCAGAAGGTTACAGCGATGTATTTGGCCTCCATGAACTCGGCGATGCCGTGATGCTGGCCCCCTTCCCGCCCGAGGCCGCTCTGCTTGACTCCGCCGAAGGGCGCGGCGGGATCCGACATCAGGCCGCGGTTGAGGCCGATCATGCCGGCCTCGATCTCGGCGGCCACCCGCATGCCGCGTGCCACATCGCGGGTGTAGAGATAGGCGGCGAGGCCGTATTCGGTGTTGTTGGCGTGGAGGATGGCCTGCGCCTCGCTCTCGAAGCGGGTGATGGGCGCTACCGGGCCGAAGATCTCCTCATGCGCCATGTCGGCGTCCGGCGAGACTTCGGACAAGACGGTCGGCGGATAGAAAAAGCCATCCCCTTCAGGCACCGAGCCGCCGCACAGTACCTTGGCCCCCCGGCTGACCGCGTCCTTGACCAGCCGGTCGATCTTGTCGACCGCCTTCTTGGTGATCATGGGTCCACATTCGGTGTCCGCCTTGGTGCCGGCGCCGATCTTGAGCGCAGCCATGCGCCGCGCAAGACCGTCGGCGAACGCATCGTGGATGCCGGACTGGACGTAGATGCGATTGGCAGCCGTACAGGCTTCGCCGGCATTGCGCATTTTGGCGATCATGGCGCCGTCGAGGGCCGCGTCGAGATCGGCATCGTCGAAGACGATGAAGGGTGCATTGCCGCCAAGCTCCATGGAACAGGAAATCACATGCTTGGCGGCCTCGGCGAGCAAGGCCCGGCCGATCCCGGTCGAACCGGTGAAGGAGAGCTTCCTGACGCGCGGATCGGCCAGCATGGCCGACGTCAGGGGGCCGGGTGTCGACGTCGTCAGCACGTTCACGACACCGTCCGGTACGCCGGCTTCGCTGTAGAGCGCGGCCAGCGCATAGGCGGTCAGCGGCGTCTCGCTGGCCGGTTTCAGAATGACCGTGCAGCCTGCCGCCAGTGCCGGTGCGATCTTGCGCGTCGCCATCGCGGCGGGGAAATTCCACGGCGTGATGAGGACGCAGATGCCGATCGGCTGGTAGTCGACGACGATGCGGTTGGTCCCGGATGGAGCGGTGCCGAACTCGCCGGTGATACGAACCGCTTCCTCGGCGTTCCAGCGGAAGAATTCAGCTGCATAGGCGACCTCGCCGCGCGCGTCGCGCAGGGCCTTGCCGTTCTCCAGCGAGATCAGCATGGCAAGCGTCTCCGACCGCTCGACCATCAGCTCGAAACAGCGCCTGAGAATCTCCGAGCGCTTGCGCGGCGCTGTCTCGCGCCACCCCTTGGCGGCCTTGGCCGCTGCCTCGACCGCGGCGGCGGCATCCTCCAGGGTCGCATCGGGGACTGCCGCGATCACCGCGCCGGAGGATGGATCGGTGACCTCGATGAGCCCGCCGTCGGACGACGGCAGCCATTGTCCGCCAATATAGAGCCGGTGCGGAAAGCCCCGAACGTCGTATGGATCCTGATCGAGGGGGAAGGCATTGTAGGGAAGGTTCATCGTCTTGTTCCTGACGTTCACATGGCGCAGGCGGTGAGATCGCCGTCATAGGCCGCCTGGACAAGGCGGCGCATGGCGGCAAGGTCGAATGGGCGCGGGTTGTTCTTGATCAGGCGATCGATGCCGAGCGCCTGCTCGGCGGTCCAGTCGAGCTTGTCGGCCGGGAGCCCCAAACCGGCCAGCGTCGGGGTGATGCCGATCGCCGCAAACAAGCGCCTGATCTCCTCGATGGTCGCGTCCGCCATTTCGTCGATACCACGACCGTTCGGCTCGAGGCCAAGAGCAATCCCTATCTCGGCGATCTCAGCCGCAGCCACGCGGCTGTTGTAGCTCATGACGTAAGGCATCATTGTCGCCACTCCCAGCCCATGCGGCGTATGTGTGAGCGCGCCGGCCGGGTATTGCACCGCGTGCGCTGCCGCCGTGCCGGCGGTGCCGAACGCGCAACCCGCAGCCAGCGCTCCCATCATCACGTCGGAGCGCGCCTCGGCGTCGCCGCCGTCAATGCACGCCTTCTCCAGGCTGCGGCCGAGAAGTTTGACGGCCAGCAGCGCGAAATGGTCGGTCAGCGGCGTCTTGCCGATGAACACGTGGCGCTGCGGCAGGCTGAAGTCCCCGTCCCGGCGCATGGCCGTAAAGGCCTCGATCGCATGCGTGAGCGCGTCGGCACCGGCAACCGCGGTCAGGCCCGGCGGACAAGTCATTGTCAGTTCGGGGTCGCAGACGGCAACGGCAGCAATGAGATAGGGGCTCGATATGCCGACTTTGAGCGTCCGGTCCGGATCCGATATCACTGCAACGGGCGTCACCTCCGATCCTGTGCCAGCCGTGGTCGGCACGGCGATCAGCGGCAGCATCGGCCCCGGGACCTTGAACTCGCCGTAGTAGTCCCGCAGCTCGCCGCCATGGCTGATCAGCAAGGCGGCACATTTGGCGAAATCGAGACAGCTGCCGCCGCCGATGCCGATCACCATATCTGGCCGGAAGCCCCTCGCTTCCTCGACGCAGACCGCCACCGAATCGCGCGGCACGTCCGGAAGGACACCGTCGTGAACCAGCACGTCGATCGACGCCGACCGCAGGGATTCCATCATTTCGGCGAACACGCCGGTGCCGGCGAAACGTTCGTCGGTGCAGACCAGGGCGCGGCGGCCGTGGCGGCCGGCCACGGTCGGCAGCGCATGACGCTGTCCCTTCCCGAACAGAATTTCGCGTGGGAGCCGGAGGGCTGTGAGAAGGCTCATGACAGGCTGCATCCTTGGGGAGTTTCGGAGAAACGCATTGCAAAAATCCGCACCGAAAATCCTCAATCGAGCGGCGCCGACAAAATCGTATAGGATATAGTATTGCATCGGTCAAACCCTCGTGTTAGCAGTCTGCCCTGTCGAGAGGCGAAAAATGCAACCTGTCAGTTTGAGCAATAGTGGTGAAACGCCCACGGGAGCGGGCCGCATTCAGCGGGCCGGCAGCCTGGCCGAGGACGTCTACGAGGCCATCTTCGCGCAGTTGATGTCGCTGAAGATCGCGCCCGGTTCGCGCATCACCGTCGACAATCTGGTCAAGGAATTCGACGTTTCCCATACGCCGATCCGCGAGGCGCTGGGGCGTCTCGAAGGCGAAGGACTGGTTCTGAAGACGCACCTGATCGGATATCGCGCCGCGCCGCAGATCACGCGGCGTCGTTTCGACGAATTGTACGAAATGCGTCTCCTGCTCGAACCGCACGGCGCGGCGAAAGCCGCTGCCACGATGGACGAGGCCAAACTCGGCACGCTGCTGGAGGCCGCAGGCGTGATGTCGCGCCGCGAGGGCAAGGACGAGCGCCTGCGCTATTCGAACTTCGCCAGGCAGGACGCGATCTTCCACGACAAGATCATGGAATACGCTGAAAACGAGCTCATCCGCGAGACGCTGGGTTATCAACACACCCACTTCCACATTTTCCGCCTGATGTACCATTCCCGCGTGACCGAGGAGGCGCTGGACGAGCATGAGGCGATCCTCGCCGCGTTCGGCTCTGCCGATCCGGATGCCGCCGCGAAAGCAATGCGCGCCCACATCGAGCACTCGCGCGATCGCCTGCTGCCGGCCTTCGATTGAGGCCTGAACGAATGTCCGTTACCGCCAATATTGCCGGAGAGGGAGGAAGTGCGCTGCCCGGCGGCAATGCGCCTGGGGCCGTGGAGCCGGTGCTGCGCTCTCAGGGTCTCTCGAAGCAATATGGGCCGGTGACCGTGCTCTCCGACGTCACGCTCGACATACTGCCGGGCGAAATCCACGCCATCATCGGCGAGAACGGTGCCGGAAAATCCACTTTGATGCGGCTGCTGTCCGGCTATGCCGAGCCAACCCGCGGCACCTTGTCCATGGCCGGTCGGCCGGTGACGTTCGCCAAGCCCGACCAGGCCCAGAAAGCCGGTATCGCCCTCGTCCACCAGGAGATCCTGCTCGCCGAAGCGCTTACGGTGACGGACAATCTATTTCTCGGCCGCGAGCTTTCGCGCCGCCATGTGATGGACGACCGCACCATGCGGCGCCTGGCAGCCGAAAAGCTGGCACGGATCGGCTGCGCGGTCTCGCCGACCGCGCTGGTGCGCGACATCTCGCTGGCCGACCGCCAGTTGGTCCAGATCGCCCGCGCGCTGCTCGACGACTACAAGGTCGTGATCTTCGACGAGCCGACCGCCGTGCTGACCGGCGAGGAAGTGGATCGGCTCCTCGAAATCGTCCGGCAGTTAAAGGCCCACGGCACGGCCGTCCTCTATATCAGCCATCGGCTGGATGAGGTGCAGCAGCTTGCCGACAAGGTGACCGTGCTGCGCGACGGCAGGATGATCGCCACCTATCCGGGCACGGCCCTGACGCAGATGGACATGGCACGCCTGATGGTCGGCCGCGAGCTTGCAACGCTCTACCCGCAGAAGAGTGCACCGTCCGATGAGCCGATGCTGAGCGTGAAAAGCGCCACCGTCCCGGGCTACGCCGAAGACGTCTCTTTCACCGTTCACAGGGGCGAAATTCTTGGCTTTGCCGGCATGATCGGCGCGGGCCGCACGGAATTGTTCGAAGGGCTGGTGGGCCTGCGTCCGGCCCACGCCGTGATCGAACTCGAGGGACGGCCCGTCCGGATCCGCTCGCAACGCGAAGCGATCGACGCAGGCATCGGCTACCTGACAGAGGACCGAAAGAGCAAGGGCCTGCTCCTCGAGGAACGGCTGGCGCCCAACCTCACGCTTTCCGCACTTGAACGGTTCCATCCCGCATTGGCTCTGAGCAGACGCCGCGAGTCGGCCGCGCTGACAGAGGCCGTCCGGAGCTACGATATCCGGCTCAAGAGCCCTGGCGTGAAGGCGGGACAGCTTTCCGGCGGCAATCAGCAGAAGCTGCTGCTCGCCAAGGTGCTGCTCACCAACCCCTCTGTGGTCGTCATCGATGAACCGACCCGTGGCATCGACATCGCCAACAAGGCTCAGATCTACGCCTTCATCCACGCCATCGTCGGCAGCGGCAAAGCCTGCATCGTCATCTCGTCGGAAATGCAGGAGCTGATCGGCATCTGCGACCGCATCCTCGTCATGCGGGAAGGCCGCCTGACGGGCGAGGTCCAAGGCGCCGAGATGACCGAAAGCAATGTGGCGCTGCTGGCGACAAGCGGCCCGAAACCGAGGCCGAAGGCCGAGGGAGGAACAGAATGGCTGTCATGACCGGATCCCCATCCACACATCGCGTCGGTGATTTGAACATCACCTGGACCGACGTGGGTCCCTTCCTGGCATTGGCCGCCCTGCTGGTGGTTGGCTTCCTCATCAATCCAGACTTCCTCTCCGCGACCAACCTTGCCAACGTCATCACCCGCAGCGCCTTCATCGCCATCATCGCTGTCGGCGCGACGTTCGTTATCTCGTCGGGAGGGCTCGATCTTTCCGTCGGCTCGATGGCCGCCTTCGTCACCGGCATCACCATCATGTTCATGAACGCGGTGGCGCCGCACGCCGGCCTGTGGGCGATACCGGCTGGAATGCTCGTGGCGACCCTGGTCGGTCTTATGTGTGGCCTCGCCAACGGCCTAATCGTCACCATAGGCCGGATCGAACCGTTCATTGCGACGCTCGGCACAATGGGCATTTTCCGCGCGTTGATCACCTATCTGACCGACGGCGGCACGATACCGATAGACCGGTCGCTGCGCGAAGCCTATCGGCCGGTCTATTTCGGCACTGTCGGCGGTGTCCCGATCCCGATCCTGATATCGGTCGCCGTCGCTGCGGTCGCATCGTTCGTCCTCTACAAGATGAAGTATGGGCGCAAATGTGCGGCGGTCGGCGCAAACGAGGACGTCGCGCGCTATTCCGGCATCTCCGTCATCAAGACGCGCACCATGGCTTACATCGTCCAAGGCGTCTGCGTGGCCATCGCCGCAATCTGCTACGTACCGCGACTGGGTGCGGCAACGCCGACCACCGGGCAGCTCTGGGAACTGCAGGTGATCACCGCCGTGGTGATCGGCGGCACGGCGCTGCGTGGCGGCAAGGGTCATATCTGGGGAACCGTCGCCGGCGCCGTCATTCTGGAGCTGATCGCCAATCTCATGGTGCTGTCGGACTTCGTCTCCGAGTACCTGGTCGCCGCGGTTCAGGGCGTCATCATCATCATCGCGATGCTCATTCAGAGGTTCTCGAATTCGAAATAGCCCCGTGTCCGGACCACACGGGTGCGTCTTTGCAGGTCCAATCTGGGAGAAGAAAATGTTCAGTAAAAAATGGATGGCTGCGGCCGCGCTCGGCACGCTGCTGCTCACGGGCCATGCCATGGCCGAGGACAAGAAAGTCATCGCCGTTTCGATACCGGCCGCCGACCACGGCTGGACCGCCGGCGTCGTCTATCACGCGCAGACGGCCGCCAAGGAAATCAACGCGGCTTTCCCCGGCGTCGAGGTCATCGTAAAGACGTCGCCGTCGGCGGCCGATCAGGTGTCGGCGATCGAGGATCTCTCCGCCTCACGCAAGATCGATGCGCTGGTGATCCTGCCTTACTCCTCGGAAGAATTGACTGAGCCGGTCAAGGCCATCAAGGAGAAGGGCACCTTCATCACGGTCGTCGACCGTGGCCTGACCGACCCGACCATCCAGGGCCTCTACGTCGCCGGCGACAACATCGCCGTCGGGCGCAACACCGCGAAATACATGATCGACAAGCTTGGCGGCAGGGGCGACCTGGTTGTCCTGCGCGGCATCCCAACGGTGATCGACGATGAGCGCATCAAGGGCTTCCAGGACGCCATCGCCGGGACCGGCCTCAAGGTTCTCGACATTCAGTACGCTCATTGGAACAGCGACGAAGCCTTCAAGCTGATGCAGGACTACCTCGCCAAATATCCGCATATCGACGCGGTGTGGGCGAACGACGACGACATGCTGCTGGGGGTGCTCGAGGCGGTCAAGCAGTCGGGCCGCACCGATATCAAGCTGGCGCTTGGCGGCAACGGCATGAAGGACATCGTCAAGAAGGTCATCGACGGCGACAGCATGACCCCCGTCGAGACTCCCTACCCGCCGTCCATGATCAAGACGGCCATATACATGACCATGGCCAATTTGGTTGGCCAGGCCCCGGTTCGCGGCGCCGTCAAGCTGGACGCGCCGCTGATCACCAAGGACAACGCCAAGGAATACTTCTTCCCCGACTCTCCGTTCTGAAGAACGCAATCAATGCGGGGCGCAGCATGACTCGCCCCGCCCCTTTCACACGACAGAGGACATGATCATGTCAGGCAAGAAAATATTGATGCTCACCGGCGAGTTCACCGAGGAATACGAGATCTTCGTCTACCAGCAAGCAATGGAAGCCGTCGGTCACACGGTCCACGTGGTCTGCCCGGACAAGAAGGCAGGAGACCTCATCAAGACCTCCCTGCACGACTTCGAGGGCGACCAGACCTACACCGAAAAGCTCGGCCATTTTCAGGTGATCAACAAAACGTTTGCCGAAGCGGAAAAGCAGCTCGATCAATACCATGCCGTATATTGCGCCGGCGGCCGCGGCCCGGAATACATCCGCACCGACAAACGGGTGCAAGCCATGGTGCGCCACTTCCACGATAGCCAGAAGCCGATCTTCACGATCTGCCATGGGGTCCAGATTCTGATTGCCGTGGACGGTGTCGTGCGCGGCAAGAAGGTCGGCGCGCTCGCCGCTTGCGAACCGGAAGTGACGCTGGCCGGCGGCACCTACATCGACCTCTCGCCGACGGAGGCGTATGTCGACGGAACCATGGTGTCGGCCAAGGGATGGACAGCCCTCGCTGCCTTCATCCGCGAATGCCTGAAGGTGCTCGGGACCGAGATCCGCCATAATTAAGCAAGGTCGGCGCGCGTCAACAATGCGCCGGCTTCTGTTGTGATGGGATGTGCATCCACGTGTCTTTGAAGCGGGCCCTCGGTCGGTGAGATCGAGGGCCACCGTCGCCGGTCAATCGAAGAATCCGGCATCCTCCGCCAGCAAATACTTCCTGGCGCTTTCGGCGTCGATATCGAGGCCTAGCCCCGGTGCTTCCAGCAGATCCACCATGCTGTCCCTCACGATCTGCTTGGGCAGGCCGATGACGATGTCGTTCCACCAGGGGTCCGAGGCACTGGGGTATTCGAACGCCACGTAATTGGCGGGCAAGGTGGCGCAGACGTTGATCAGCGCGCCGAGGCCCAGCAGGCCATTCGCCGTGCCATGCGGCGCCATCAGAATCGAGTGCATATAGGCGTGCTCGGCGACCCATTTGAGCTCGGCAATGCCGCCGATGTCGGCAGGATCGGGGCCGATGACGCGCACCGCCTGTGTCTCGATCAGCTCCTTGAAATTGTGCCTGAGGTAAATCTGCTCGCCGGTATGGATCGGCGTCGAGGTGGAGGTGGTCAGTTCCCGGTAGGCCTGCGGATTGACCCACGGCACATAGTCGCCGGTCAGCATGTCCTCCAGCCACATCAAATTGTACCTCTCGACCGCGCGGGCAAACTTGATCGCATCGGGCAGCATCCAGCCCGGGCCGCAGTCGAGTGCCAGGCTGACCTTGTCGCCCAGCACTTCCTTCATCGCGATCACGCAGTCGAGCATGTGGTTGAAACCGCGTTCGCTGATCACGCCCTGATCCATGGCGCCGTGATAGCCGGCCTTCTTCTGCGTCACGCCGTAATGGAAGTCCTCGATGGTGTCCTTCATGTTGGAATGGAACGAGATGCCTTGCTTAACCATGAAGAAGTTCTGCGGCTGCTCCATCATCCATTTGACGTCTGCGGCATAGTCCTCCGGCCGGTCACCTGTGCGCTTCTGGCGGATCGAGCCGTTATAGACGCGTACCTTGTCGCGCACCTTGCCGCCGAGCAGCTTATAGGCCGGCACGCCCGCGGCCTTGCCGGCAATGTCCCAAAGCGCATGTTCGATAGCGCTGACCGCCGCGCCGTAGGGCTTGAAAGAACCGCGTTGGCGGATCTTCAACATGACCCGCTCGACATCGGTCGGATCCTCGCCGATCAGCGCCTCGCGGAAATGCAGCACAAAGGGCTTGAGGTAGGTCTTGGTGAACTCGACTTCTCCCAGTCCATAGAGGCCCTCGTCGGTCACGACGCGAACGATGGGGTGCCGCCCGATGACGGCACAGCGGAGATTGGTGATTTTCATGCCGCAGTCCTATCTCACGGACGAGAAAGCTGTCGGCGTGAGCAGCTGGCTGCTGATATTGGCAACGATCTGCCCGTCGCGCTCGGACTCGTCCCGGGCCCTGTGCCATGCCGGATCGGTGACGAAAGCCGTCCATTTCGCCTCACGCTCGGCCAGTGATTCCCAGGCTAGGAAATAGGTGAGGCGATTGCTGTTTTCGCCGATCACCGTGGTGAAAAACCCGGCCTGGCGGATGCCATGCCTCTCCCAGATGGCCAGCGTCTGCTCGGAAAAGCGCTTGAGCAACGCCGGCAGCCTGCCCGGCAGGCAGTCATAGATGCGCAGTTCGTAGATCATGGTTTCGTCCGTTTCTTTCTTCGCCTCTCCCTTGGGAGAGGTCGACACGAATGGTCAGTCGTCGGCCCTGTGAGCCAAGGAGAGTGAGGGCAGGAGTCTGGGCTAACTCCAGGTCCGGTCCCAGCTATATTCATTGTCCCAATGCTCGGTGGATTGCCATATCCCGGCGACACCGGGCTGCAGGTGCTGGCTGATCACCTCGTCGACCACATCATCTATGCCCAGCCCCGGCTTGTCGGGCACGGTGATGAAGCCGTCCTTGACGAGCGGCTTGGGAAGGCCTGTGACGATATCGTCCCACCAGTCGACATCGGCGGAGTGGTATTCGAGCGCCATGAAATTTTCGGTAGCGGTCGCGACATGCGCGGCGGCCATCGCGGCGATCGGGCTTTCGGCCATATGGATGGCCATGGCGACACCGTGATCCTGCGCCATGTCGCCGATCTTCTTGGTCTCGAGAATACCCCCACTGGTGAGCAGGTCCGGGTGGATGACGGAGAGGCCGCCGCTCTTGAGCAGCGGCTCGAAGCCTTCCTTGAGGTAGATGTCTTCGCCGGTGCACATCGGCACCGTGGTGGCCCCCTGCAATTGCCGGTACTGCTCGGTGTGTTGCCAGGGGATCACATCCTCCAGCCAGGCCGGGGCGTATTTCTCGATGCGACGCGACAGGCGAATGCCGTCCTGCAGCGAGATATGGCCGACATGGTCGATGGCGAGCGGGATCTCGTATCCGATCACCTCGCGAACCTCGTGGATGTACTGCTCGAGCAGGTCGATCCCCTTCTCGGTGAAATGCAGGCCGGTGAACGGGTGCTGCACGTTCTGCGCGTCGTAGGCGAGATTGCGGGCCTTGCGCTCCTCAAGCGTGCCGCCACGGCCGCGCGGATTGGCATGAAACCCTTCGAGCGCGCCGGCGGGCGCGGATACGGCGCCCGGGACATGGGCGATCTGCATCAAGCCCAGGTCCATCTTGAGGAAGGTGAAACCACGGTCCATGCGCTGCTTGAGGCGCTTTCCGGTTTCGGTGCCGCTCGGTTTCTCGGCATCGGTATCGCAATAGACGCGCACCTGATCGCGGAACTTGCCGCCGAGCATCTGGTAGATGGGAACGCCATAGGCCTTGCCGGCGAGATCCCAGAGCGCGATCTCGACCGCCGAGACGCCGCCGCCCTGCCGACCGTGCCCGCCGAATTGCTTGATGCGGCGAAACAGGCGATCGATGTCGCAGGGGTTCTCGCCAAGCAGCCGGCTCTTCAGCATCAGCGCGTAGGTGGCGCTGGCGCCGTCGCGCACCTCGCCAAGCCCGACGATGCCTTGGTTGGTATAGATCTTGAGCAGCGCCGAGGTGAACGGCGCACCGACGATCTCGGCCACCCGCATGTCGGTGATGCGAAGCTCGGACGGCTTCGAGTCGGTGTTGACCCGGTTGAGGGCCTCGTCGGCTCCATCGGTCCTTGGCATGACTTATCCTCGTTCTGATTTGCGGGTTGTCGCCCGCATGCTGCCGATTGCGTTGCTAGCCCAGTTCGATCTCATGGGCTTGCAGGTAATCGCGGTTCATCTCGATGCCGAGACCCGGCCTCAACGAGAGCTTGAGGCTACCGTTCGAAACATCGAGCGGCTTGTCGATAAGATGATCGTACTTGCCCAAATTCCACTCCGACGTTTCGAGCTTGTAGAAGTTCGGAACGGTCATCATCACCTGCGCTCCCGCAACCACGTTGATCGGTCCCGCGGCGTCATGCGGCGAGACTGGGATGTAGTAGGCTTCGCACAGGGCGGAAATCTTCTTGAGTTCGGTAATTCCGCCGGTCCAGGTGACGTCAGGCATGATGTAGTCGGCGAGCTTGTTCTCAAGAACCGGCACGAAATCCCACTTTGTGTGGCCACGCTCGCCCCAAGAGATAGCGGCACTGACCTTCTCGCGAACCTGCTTGAGGGCGTTAAGGCTCTCGGGCGGGCATGGCTCCTCGAACCAGTCGATCTGGCCGGCTTCCTCGAGGCTGCGACAGAGGCGAATGGCGGTCGGAACATCGAAGCGGCCGTGCGCATCGATGAGGATGTCGATGTCGGGGCCTGCCGTTTCTCGGATCAGAGCCGTGAGTTCGGCAGCCTCGCGCTCGTCCTTGCGGGTCATGCCGCCGTCGAGATAGCCGTCCCGCTGTTCGCGCGACACACCGTCGGCATCGCGACCCTGGTGGGGGAAGGGGTCGAACTTGAGAGCAGTATGTCCGGACTCGACGATGTCCAGGATTTCGCGCACCACAGCGTCCTTGCTGGTGAATTTGGCCTGGTTGGGGTGGGTGTAGAGCGCGATCTCATCGCGGACCGGCCCGCCCAACAGCTCGTAGATCGGCTTGCCGAGGACTTTGCCCCTGATGTCCCAGAGGGCTATGTCGATCGCGCTCACGCATTCGACCGCGGCGCCACGGCTACCCATATAGGTGAAGCCGCGGAAGATCTTGTGCCAGAGGCATTCGATACGCGCCGGATCTTCGCCTGTCACGGCGGCTCCGATCTGTCGAAGGATCGTGCAGAGGGCGCGGTTGGCGAGCTTCGTGGTGGTGGTGATCTCTCCCCAGCCGCTCACTCCCTCGTCTGTCGTTACCTCGACGAACAGGAATTCCCCCCAATAGGAAGCACCAGACTTGATCAGCCACGGCCGAACGCTCGTGATTTTCATTTCAACTGCCTTTTCACTAGTGGTCAACCACGCTGTTCCAGACCTGACCCCTCGTCCTATCCGGCCCGAGCGGCGTTGCGTGCACGCATCTGTTCGAGAACATGCCGGCCGGAACCCTCGACGTGGCGGGAGATGAGTTCGGCTGCCTTGTCGGCCTCCCCGGTCTTGATGAGCGCAATGAGTTCGCGATGCTCACGAATGATCGCGGCACGCCGCGCGAGCGTGAAATTGAAACGCCGGCTCACCGCTCGCAGCACTTCGCGATGCTTCCACCAGAGCTCGGCGGCATGGCGGTTATAGTGTCGCTGGTACATCACCGTGTGAAATGCGGTATCCAGTTCACTGTGCCTGAACGTGTCGGCGAAATTGTTCTCTTCGATCAGGCCTTGGATGCGTTCGAGTTCGGCGATGTCCTCGCCGGTGGCCATACCTACAAACCATCGCGTCAGGGCTGGCTCGATCAGAACTCCGATCTCGTAGATATCGCGGACGAAATCCTGATCGATGGGCCTTACACGCGCCCCGCGGTTGGGAGAAAAGATGACGAACCCCTCGCCCCGCAACAGTTGCAGGGCCTCGCGCACGGGATTGGTCGACGTGCCGTGGCGGCGGGCGAGATCGGTCACAACAAGCCGTTCGTTGGCGGAGAGCCGTCCCTCGATGATGTCTTCCCTGATCAGTTCGTAAAGCGAGGCACCCTCGCTGGAGGCTCCGGTGTCGTCGATCCCCGGGGGTGGCTTTGCTTTGAAATCGTCTGTTTCGGCCAAGGGCCGGCTCCCCAAATTAATACACAGTCTGTCCGATATCACGCACGGTTCCCATAAACAATGTACGATCCGGTGCGTTGACAGGCAATCCATGTTCTGAAAACGTACCAAGTGGTCGAGAGGATACACCGTACTGCAATAACCATCCTCGCGATCGCAGGGCGGAGAACCAGGGAGGATACCTATGACGAGGATCATGCTCGGCAGTGCGGTCCTGCGCGGCACTGTCGTCGGTATTTTGACGGCATCACTTATGTCCACATCGGCGTTGGGTGCGCCACCGGTCGACCTCAGCAAATGGTCGCCCGAATATGTGCGCTCCATCGCGGGAACACAGGATTTCGACACGGCCGGCGATTGCGCCAAGGTCACGCCGCTGGATTACAAGGGGCGACTGGCTTTCTGGTATCAGGGCGTGTTCGAGGGCGATCCCGACCTGCTGCGCCAGTACTACAAGGATTTCTTCGAGACTTTCCGCAAGACCTATCCGAACATCAAGCTCGAGGAACAGGCCCTCACCTATAACGACCTTCTCGACAAGTTCCGCACCGCGCTCCTGGGCAATGCCGCGCCGATGGCGGTGCGCCTGCAAATCCTGGGCGGTACCGAATTCGCCTCGAAAGGCTATCTACAGCCGCTCAAGCCGGAGGATGTGGGCTATTCGACCGAGGATTTCTGGCCCGGCGCCATGAAGGCCGTGACCTGGGATGGGGTCACATACGGCGTTCCAACGAACAACGAGACGATGGCGTTCATCTGGAATGCCGACATCTTCAAGCGTGCGGGTCTCGATCCGGACAAGGCTCCCGCAACCTGGGACGACGTCGTCAAATATTCCAAGCAGATCCACGACAAGCTCGGCATTGCCGGTTACGGCCTCGTGGCTCGCAAGAATGCCGGCAATACGCCCTATCGCTTCATGCCACAGCTGTGGGCCTATGGCGGCGGCGTCTTCGACGAAGCCACCGCGAACCCGACTTACAAGGAGGTGGAACTCGACAGCCCGCAGAGCAAGGCGGCGCTGCAAGCCTCATACGACATGTATGTCCGCGACAAGTCGGTTCCGGTCTCGGCGCTCACCAACCAGCAGGCCGACAACCAGCCTCTGTTCGTCGCCGGCCAGTTGGGCATGATGGTTTCCCACCCGTCCGACTACAACGTCATGCTCGACCTGCAGGCCAAGGCGACCGGGACCGACAAGGACAAGGCGCAGACCGTCATCGACAATATGCGCTACGGCCTGATCCCGACCGGTCCTGACGGCAAGCGCGCCGTCGTGTTCGGCGGCTCGAACATTCACATCCTGAAGCCCGAATATGTAGAGGGTGGCAAGGTGGACGAGCCGGCCGCGAAGGCGATGATCTGCATGTGGGCGAGCCCCGAATGGTCGCTGAAGATGGCCTATGCCGGCTCGAACCCGGGCAATCTTAACGGCTTCAAGACCAAATGGATGAAGGAACGTCTGGACCATATCAAGTTCCTCGATGTCACGACTTCGATGCTGCCCTATGGCATCCCCTTCCCGGCGCTGCCGGAATCCCCCGAGATCATGAACATCATCGTCCCGGACATGCTGCAGAATGCGCTGACCGGCGCGATGACCGTCGATCAGGCAGCGGACGATGCGGCCAAGAAGGTGAAAGACCTGATGGGCGGGCTCTAGTCCCAACCTGACCTGCGAACCGGCTGCGCCAAGAGCGCAGCCGGTTCTTTCCGAAAAACAAGGGCACGCCACAGTGACGATCGTGACCGGCAAGGCCGAGGCTCGCCGAAAATCGCAACCCGGCGGGTCAGGCGCATTGCGGAACATCTGGGCCCATCGCGCCGACTACGCATACGTGCTCCCGGCGATCGCCGTGATGCTCGTCGTCATCGCCTATCCGATCTACTACACGATCGAGCTGTCGTTCTATAAGACGCCGCCCGGTCTGCAGCTCCGCGACAAGACCTTCATCGGCTTCGACAATTACACCACCATCCTCACCAGCGATGTGTTCTGGAAAGTAACCTGGAACACCCTGATCTGGACATTCGGATCCACTTTCATCTCCTTTGTCCTGGGATTTGCCACGGCGCTGGCGCTGCACCGAGACTTTGTCGGCCGCGGCGTCCTGCGCGCCATCCTGATCATTCCCTGGGTGATCAGCGCCGTTGCCGCCTCCTATATCTGGAAGTGGATCTACCATTCGGATTTCGGCATCATCGGCGCGGTGCTGGTCGGCCTCGGATTGACTGACCGGCCACCCAATTTCATCGACAACGTCAGCACGGTGCTGCCCTCCCTGATCGTCGTCAATATCTGGCGCGAGTTTCCGTTTGCCATGATCATGATGATGGCCGGCCTGCAGACAGTCCCCGAGCAATTGTTGCGGGCCGCCAAGGTCGACGGGGCCAATGCATGGCAGCGCTTCTGGCACGTCACTTTCCCGCACTTGCGCAACGTCTCGGTGGTGACGATCCTGCTGCTCGCGGTGGCCAACTTCAATTCCTTCATCATCCCCTGGATCATGACCGCAGGCGGGCCGTCGAACGCATCGCATATCTGGATAACCCACATCTATGAGCTCGCCTTCGGCCGCCAGCGCTGGGGCGTGGCATCGGCTTATTCGGTGCTCCTGTTCCTCATCCTGATGACGCTGGGCTATTTCTACGTCCGGGCGCTGAGCGGCAATGAGCGGAAAGAGGGGAGCACATGAGCACGCTTGCAGAGACAGCCTCCCGAGGCCGGCCCCATCGCCGCATGCGCGTCGACGGATGGCGCTGGGCCGGGCGCATCTTCCTCTTGTTCATGCTGATTTACACCGCGGTGCCGATGATCTGGATGCTGATCACCTCGATCAAGTCCGGCTTCGCGGCGACGCAATTCCCGCCGCAATGGTGGCCAAACGAGCCTACGCTTGCCAGCTACAAGAAGCTGCTCGATCCGCAGAACAGCGTCGGCCAGGACTTCCTGCGCTTCTTCTGGAACAGCCTGTTCGTGTCGACCGTCACGACAATCCTTTCGGTGATCGTTGCCGTCCCCGCGGCCTACGCGTTTTCGCGCTTCACCTTCCCCGGCCGGAACTTCCTGTTCTTCGCCGTGCTGCTGCGCAACATGTTCCCAGCGGTGATCTTTCTCGTGCCGCTCTTTATCCTGATGCGTGCGATCGGGCTGGTGAACACGCATGGCTCGCTGATCCTGACCTATCTCACCTTCGGCCTGCCCCTGGCGATCTGGCTGCTCAAGGGTTTTTACGACAACATCCCGGTGCAGCTCGAGCAGGCGGCGCGTATCGATGGGGCAACACGGTTCCAGGCCTTCATCATGATCGTGATGCCGCTCTCGACGCCGGGGATCATCGCCACCGCGATCTATTCCTTCATCGGCGCGTGGAACGAGTACATCTACGCCTACACGTTCCTCTCCAAAAATGAACAGTTGACCCTGCCGGTCGGCATCCAGCGCTTCTTCTCGGAAAACACGACGGACTTTCCGGGACTGATGGCGGCGAGCTTCATGATGAGCGTGCCTGTCGTGGTGCTGTTCCTCGTCCTGCAGCGATACTTCGTACGCGCCCTGACAGAAGGCGCGGTCAAGCATTAGGGAGTTGCCGATGGCCCACGTGGTCCTCAAAGATCTCGTCAAGACCTATGGCGGCTTCAAGGCCGTCAACGACGTTTCACTGACGGTCAACGACGGCGAGTTCGTTGCGCTTGTCGGCCCTTCAGGCTGCGGAAAGACGACCACGCTCAATCTCGTTGCCGGGCTGACCCCGATCACATCGGGCGACATCCTCATTGGCGACCAGGTGGTCAACGGTCTCGACCCCAAGGACCGGGACATCGCAATGGTGTTCCAGAACTACGCGCTCTATCCGCAAAAGTCGGTCTACATGAACCTCGCGTTCCCGCTACAGATGCGCAAACTGCCCAGTGACGAGATCGACAAGAAGGTCAAGGAAGCGGCGCGCGTGCTCGACATGACGCACCTGCTCGAGCGCAAGCCGCGCGAACTTTCGGGCGGGCAGCAGCAGCGTGTGGCGCTGGGCCGTGCTCTCGTGCGCGATCCCGCGGTGTTTCTCATGGACGAGCCGCTCTCCAACCTCGACGCGAAACTGCGCGTACAGATGCGGTCGGAGATCAAGCGCTTCCACCAGGACCTCAAGGCGACGATCATCTATGTGACGCACGACCAGCTCGAAGCCGTCACCATGGCCGACAAGATGGCGGTGATGAACGGCGGCTTCCTGCAGCAATACGATTCACCGGCGCAGGTCTTTGCCCATCCGGTGAACATGTTCGTCGCCAGCTTCATCGGCAGCCCGGCAATGAGCCTCATTCCGCTGGAGACATCGACGGCGAACGGCAACACCGTGCTGACCAGCGCGGAGGGCTGGAGCCTCGGGCTCTCGCCGCGCAACGTCCAGAAGGTCACGGGGGCAACGACCAGGAAAATCGTGCTCGGCGCACGCCACTCGACGATCAAGCTGCACAAGAGCGCCGTGCAAGGCGGCATCCCGGCCAAGGTCTACACGGTGGAACCAACCGGAGACGTCACCTTCGTGCAGGCGTTCCTGTCCGGTGCCATCGTCAACGTCAGCGTGCCGCCCAACATTGCCGTCGCGCCCGACGAGCGGATCTGGCTCGAGTTCGACCAGGAGCGGATGCATCTGTTCGACGGTGAGACCGAGATGGCTCTCGAGGCCAACTGAGACAGGGCGGATGCGTGTGGGACATGGGCGTGAATGACTACGAAACTTAAGATCACGGCGATCAAACCCTATCCGGCATGGGTGGGAACGCGCAATCAGATGCTGGTCAAGGTCGAGACCGACCAGGGCATCTTCGGCTGGGGCGAGAGCGGCCTGAGCGGCCGCGAGAAGGCCGTGGCCGGCGCGATCGAGCACTATCGCGAGTTTCTCATCGGCCGCGATCCCATGCAGATCGGGCGGGTCTGGCAGGAGGTTTATCGCAGCCAGTATTTCGAAGGCGGGCGGGTTCTGCAGGCGGCTATTTCGGCCATCGATATCGCCCTCCACGATATCAAGGGCAAGGCGCTGGGGGTGCCGGTCTACGAGCTGCTGGGCGGCAAGCAGCGCGACCGGATCCCCACCTTCGCCTCGACCGGAGACGAAGCCGAGGGCGATGTTGCCATCGAGCGGGCCCGCGAACTGCGCGCACAAGGCTGGCAGGCGATCCGCTTCTTTCCCGTCGGGCAAAACAGCAGGGATGTTTTCGAGCCACGCGAGTCGATCGGCGCTACCGCGACCATGCTGAACAAGGCGCGCCGGGCGCTGGGTAACGATGTCGTCCTCGGCATCGACTATCATCATCGGCTGTCGGTGGCGGAGGCGGCGAGCTTCTGCAACAAGCTCGACCGCGGCGTGCTCGATTTTCTCGAGGAGCCGATACGCGACGAGACGCCAGAAGCGTACGAATCCCTGCGCACGATGACCGACATCCCCTTCGCCATTGGCGAGGAATTTGCCAGCAAGTGGCAGTTCCTGCCCTATATCGAGCGCGGCATCCACCAGTTCAACCGGCTCGATATCTGCAATGCCGGCGGGTTCACCGAGGCAATGAAAATCGCCGGCTGGAGCGAGGCACACTATGTGGACCTGATGCCGCACAATCCGCTTGGTCCAGTGTGCACGGCCGCGACCGTGCATCTGGCCGCCGCGGTCCCCAACTTCGCGTGGCTCGAAACCAGGGCCCCCGAAGCAAGGCTCGGCTTCGACAATTCCGAATTTTTCCCGGTGCAACCACGGCTCGACGGCCCCGGCTACCCGGTGGGCGATCTGCCGGGGCTCGGCGTCGAGGTCAACGAAGAGGCCGTCCAGGCGCAGAGCTTCCGTTTCTGGGAAGCGCCCCACCTCAAGCGCCGCGATGGTTCTGTCACGAACTGGTAGTTCCCTTTCAATCGGAGTCCACAATGACGCATACTTCCGACATCACGCGGCCGCCGAAGGATCTGATCGACGCGCTAAAGGAGATCGGCGCCGCGACGGTTGCCGGCACGCTTGGCCATATGGGCTTCCGCAATCCGCATATGGTCGGCCCGGCGGCGCAGAACCACGGGAGATCGATCGTCGGGCCGGCGCTGACGCTGCAGTTCCTGCCGCAGCGGCCCGATCTTTTCAACGAGGGAGAATATGCCGATCCGGAAACACAGCTGCACCGGCATGTGCTGTACCACGCACAGGAAGGGGATGTGGTCGTGGTCGATGCGCGCGGCGACATGAGTTCGGGCGTCTTCGGCGATATGATGTCGACGTATTTCAAGGGCAGAGGCGGCGCGGGCATCGTCATCGACGGCTGCATGCGCGACCGGCCCAATGTCGAAAAGCTCGATCTGGCCCTATGGCTGCGCGGCTGGACGCCCAACTACCATGTGCAAACCAGCATTTATCCCAATGCCGTCAACGTTCCGATTGCCTGCGGCGGTGTCACCGTGATCCCCGGCGACATCATCGTCGCCGACGATGACGGGGTGGTGGTGCTACCCGTTGCGATGGCCGCGAAGGTGATCGAAGAATCCCAGAAACATCACGACTGGGAGGAGTTCTCACGCATGAAGCTCATGGAGGGCGGGTCGTTGCAACGCTATTATCCGCTGCACCCAAGTGCGACCGAAGAGTACGAGGCTTGGCGGGCAACCAACCCAAAATTTTGATGGACGATCGAGATCCCGAAATGTCTCATGAAGGGCAGGCGACCGCCAAGTCCCAGACGGGCGTTAGTCACGCGTTACGGACAGTCCCGCGATAAGCGGAGCGTACGCGGCGAGCCTGCGGGATACGAACTCCGTGAAAAGCCGAACGCGCTTCGTCTTGCGTGTCTCCCCCTGCGTGAGAATCCAGAGTGTCCCATGCATGGGCGGGTTGGTGCCCGGCACCCTCACGAGCAGGGGGTCGGCATCTCCGACAAAGCACGGCAGTTTCGTCATCCCGATCCCTTGCTGCGCCGCGATGATCTGCGTCTCGGCATCCGGAGTCCTGAACGGAGCTCCCGTGATGTGAACTTCTCCCTCGCGCGCCCAGTCCGGAATTCCATGATTGTCTATTGCGATCCACCGGAGGGGATCAGGCGTGCCCGCACGCAACGCGGGTAGTCGATCGCGAGACATGTAGACGCCGCTGAACACCTCCGGTCCCTTCAGGCCGTGAAGATTGAGCGGCAGGGTCTTGCGGTCGGCGACAATGCGGATCGCGACGTCGGCCTCTCGGTTAGTCAGATTCGCCACCTCGCCAGTGGTCAAGATTTCCATCTCGATGTCCGGATGCATACGCGCGAAGTCGGCGAGATCCGGCATGAGCAGGTGTGTGGCGAGGAACGGTGGAACTGTCACCCGCAAAAGCCCGCGCGCGCTCTGGTCGCGACCGAAGACGCGCGTCTCCAGCTGGTGCGACGACGCTTCCATCTGGTTCGCGAGCTCGAGGACCTCCTCGCCCGCAGCCGTCAGGCGGTAGCCCGAAGGCAGCTTTTCGAACATCCGCGTCCCGAGGCGTTCCTCGAGTTGAGCGATGCGTCGCAGCACGGTCGAGTGATACACGCCGAGGCGCTCGGCGGCAGCCCGCACCGAGCCGCCGCGCGCGGCGGCAAGAAAGTAGCGAACGTCATCCCAGTCAATCATGGTGCATTCCCGCGCCGCCAGCTGCGCCTTCCGAAGCCCATTCTAGCAAGCCGAGCTGTAATGTGCGCGACTGTTGCGGCGTTCAATCGTCTGACTGGATCGTTTTCGCACCACCGATGTGCACGATTCCGCACTCACCGCCCGACTTCGGCGATCCCATGTTCAGGCTCTCGGGTTGACCCACCGTACAGCCAAAGACCCGAGATGGCGAAACGAAGGACGCACGACATGAACAGACTGAATGGAAAGACCGCCGTGATCACCGGCGGCGCTACCGGCATCGGCCGCGCCGCTGCAAAGCGCTTCATCGAGGAAGGCGCCTTCGTCTTCATCTTCGGCCGCCGGCAGCAAGCGCTCGACGCCGCTGTGGCGGACCTCGGGCCCAATGCCCGCGCGGTGAAAGGCTCGGTCTCGGATGAGGCCGACCTCGACCGGCTCTACGCAGCGGTGAAGGCCGAACGCGGAAGCCTCGACATCGTCTTCGCCAATGCCGGGGCTGGAGGCCCGCTTCCGCTCGGCCAGATCACCGCCGAGCACATTGACGAAGCCTTCGACACCAATGTGAAGGGTACGATCTTCACGGTCCAAAAGGCGCTGCCGCTGATGGGCCCGGGCGGTTCGATCATCGTGACCGGATCGAGCGCCGGCACCACGGGCGCCCCGGGGTTCACTGCCTACAGCGCGAGCAAGGCGGCAGTGCGCAACCTCGCGCGGACCTGGGCGGAGGACCTGAAGGGGACCGGCATCCGCGTAAACGTGCTGTCGCCCGGGGCGACGGCGACCGAACTCGCGAAGGAAGCGCTGGGCGAGGAAGGACAGAAGGTCTTCGCCTCGATGACTCCGCTCCAGCGCATGGCCGATCCGGCGGAAATTGGGGCGGTGGCTGCCTTTCTCGCGTCGTCGGACAGCAGCTTCATGACTGCCAGCGAGGTCGCCGTCGATGGCGGCCTGGCGCAACTCTGACGCCGGCGCGTTCCCGCACCTGGCCCCGCACAACGAAGGATAGAAGATCATGGAAAAGCTACAAGGTAAGATCGCTGTCATCACCGGCGGAAGCAGCGGGATCGGGTTGGCGACAGCCAAGCGCTTCGTTGAAGAAGGCGCGCACGTCGTGATCACCGGGCGACGAGAGGAAGAGCTGAAGGAGGCCGCGGCCTTCATCGAGAGAAACGTTACGACGGTCGCAGGCGACGTGTCGCGCTTGGAGGATCTGGACCGGGTCTATGCCGTCGTGAAAGAGAAACACGGCCACATCGACATTCTCTTCGCGAACGCAGGCGCGGGGACAATCGCACCGCTCGCGGCAGCGACTGAGGCCCATTTTGACCAAACCTTCGATGTGAATGTGAAGGGGTTGTTTTTCACGGTACAGAAGGCGCTTCCACTATTCAGTGACGGCGGTTCGATCATCCTGACCTCTTCGGTCTCCAACGTGTTGGGGCTGCCAGGGTTCAGCGCCTACGCAGCGAGTAAAGCGGCGGTGCGAAACTTCGCGCGCGCTTGGACACTGGAGCTGAAAGATCGCAAAATTCGCGTGAATTCAATGAGTCCCGGACCAATCGAGACCCCGGCATTGGCGACAACGACGGGTCTTACCCCCGAGCAAGCCGAGCAAGCGGCCGCCCAGTTTGCTTCACAGATCCCAATGGGTCGCAGGGGCAAGCCAGAGGAAATCGCGGCTGCCGTCACGTTCCTTGCTTCTGACGAAAGCTCTTACATCACCGGCGTAGATTTCGCCGTCGATGGAGGCATGGCCCAGGTCTGACCTCGGCATCACACAAGATCGGAGAAACATCATGAGCTACGCAATTATCGGCTTCGGCAATATCGGCCGAGCCCTCGCCAAGGCATTTGCTCGCAAGGGCATCGAGGTATCCGTCGCAACCACGCGCGACCCGGAAAGCTTTGCCGCGGACGCGGCCGCGATCGGGCCTACGATCATCCCCAAAAAGCTGGCGGACGCGCTCAGGGCGGACATCATCTTTTTGGCAGTCCGCTTCGAGTCGCATCCCGATGTCGCGAAGGCGCTGTCCACCTGGAAGGGGAAGACCATCGTCGATGTGACCAATGCCTACGGCGTGCCTCCTGAGGATCTGGGAGGACAACCTTCTTCCAAGTTCATCGCGCAGGCTTTTCCCGGTGGACGACTGGTCAAGGGTTTCAACCATTTGGGCGCTGCCACCCTTGACCAAGATCCAGCAGTGCATGGTGGCAAGAGAGTCGTGTTCCTGGCGAGCGACGATGACGCTGCCGCAGCGGAGATTGGTACGCTCGCGGAAAATCTCGGCTTCTCGCCGATCAAACTTGGCGGGCTTTCGGAAGGTGGGCGGCTGGTCCAGGCGCGCGGAAATAGCTGGGGTCATCTGATCTTTAAGGACCTGGTCAAGTTCGACTGATGAACACGACGTGCCCACCGGCAGGGTCACGATGCACGGATCGGACCGAGCGTGATCCGGTCCGTGCGAAATAGGAAATTCCCATGACTGTCGAGAAGACCATCCAGACCGTGAGGGACTTCTTCGCCGCGATCGGCCGGGTTTTGGTCGTCGGCTCCGGGAGGGGAAGAATCAAAGCCACGAACAAGACGTTCGAGGACGACTGGATCTTCGCCATCACGGTCCGGGACGGCAGATTGACCAACATCCGGGAATACGTCGACACACAAGCACTGGCACGCGCCTCGCAGATGGACGCGTCCGGATCGGCGTAGCGCTTGCCGTCTGCGGCCATCGAATGGGGTAGACGGCGGATCAGCCGTGGATCGCCCCCTCGCACGCTGGCGCTCGTCGAATGCTCAATCGAAAGGAGATCTCGATGTACAACCAATCCAAGCTATCCGAGTTGATCCGGTTCGCACGCGCAGATGCGGGCTTCACCGTCATCGACGTCTACCCGGGCAACGGCGACTGGACCCGCGTCTTCTCAGACATCGTGGGACCCCAAGGACGTGTCTACAGCTTCGTGCCGGCCGAAGTG
This sequence comes from Mesorhizobium sp. CO1-1-11, assembly GCF_020164995.1. Classification (NCBI taxonomy): domain Bacteria; kingdom Pseudomonadati; phylum Pseudomonadota; class Alphaproteobacteria; order Hyphomicrobiales; family Phyllobacteriaceae; genus Mesorhizobium; species Mesorhizobium sp. CO1-1-11. The sequence continues at coordinate 7,799 of NZ_JAIUHE010000001.1, read as the reverse complement.
GCCCACTTCAAGGACGATCCGGTCGGCCGCATGCGGACGCTCGCGAAGGAGCCGGGCCGAGAGAACGTCGAAGCCGTCTCGGCGGACCTTGTGGCGATGCCGGAGGTCACGCAGCCAGCGGATGTTATATGGCTGCATCTGTTCTATCACGATCTCCACACCGCTCTGATTCAAGCCGGGGGCGCGACGGCGGCCGACTTCAATCAAGCCGTCTACGAGCGGCTGAAGCCCGGTGGCTCCTACGTTATCGTGGACCACGCCGCCGCCGTTGGGGCCGGCACGAGCGAGGCACAGTCGCTACATCGGATCGAGCCTGCATCCGTTCGCGAGGAGGTGGAGGCGGCCGGTTTCGTCCTGGACGCGGAAAGCACCATGCTGGCGAACAAGGACGATCCGCACTCGAGCAAGGTGTTCGATCCTTCGATCAAGGGCAAGACCGATCGCTTCGCCTTTCGGTTCCTGAGGCCCTGACAGTGAGTCATCCGCCCCACAGTGGCTCAGCTCCCGCAAGCGTGAAAGCGTTGCCCTTTCCACACGAGGGCCTTGGCTGTCCGTTCTCTTGAGCAAAGGTGCTGGTGTAACGCAGCCCTCTTGAAGAGGGATCGGAGAAGATTGTGAGCTATCTCACTGCCTATAATCTGGCGCGATACGCGACACGCGATGCCGAATGCGCTCACGCTCACTCTTTTGTCGCTCCAAGCCGGTTACGCGAAGTCTATCTAGGACCGCTCCTTCGCCCGCTTTGAGGTCTCGTTGCCCGCGAGGTAGACTGCTCGCATGACCTTCAGGCTTATCTTCCTCGGGACCTCGGCCAGCGTGCCCTCGGCCGGGCGCAATCACCCGGCGCTGCTCGTTGAAGCCGGCAGTCAACGGGTGCTGGTCGATTGCGGGGAAGGCACCCAGCGTCAGCTTCTGCGCAGCGGCGCCGGATTCAGGCGACTTGATCGCCTGCTCCTCACGCACGCGCACTTCGACCACGTGCTCGGGATTCCAGGCTTGTTCTCGACGCTTCGGCTCCGGCAGAGCAACAACCATGTGACCATTCATGGCAGCGCAGACACTCTTGACGTCGTCGCCCGCATGCTCGCTGGCCTTTGGGGTAAGGGACGCGCGCCGATCCCGCTGCAACTCGTGCCGCTTGCCCCCGGACGCGTGTTCGAGGTGGATGAGTTCACCGTCGATTGCTTTCAAGTTCGCCATCGCGACACCGACAGCTATGGCTTCGTCTTCGAGACGCCGGCGCGTCGTCACCTCCGTTCGGACCGCTTGGTAGCTCTCGGTGTGCCAGACGGTCCGATCCGGAAAGATTTGGCCGAAGGCCGCTCAATTTCTCTTCCCGACGGCCGAGCGATTGCTCCCGAAGCAGTCCTCGGACCACCCGAGGCTGGCAAGAAGCTGGTCATTGTAGGCGACACCGAAACCACTGATGGATTGGCCGACAAGGTGAGCGGCGCGGACCTGCTTGTCATCGAAGCCACATTCCTGCAACGAGATGCAGCGATGGCGCGCGACTACGGACATCTGACAGCCGCGGAGGCAGCATCGCTGGCAGCGACCAGCGATGTAAAGCAGCTCGTTCTTACGCACATCTCCGGCCGCTATTGCGACGAAGAAATTCTCGCGGAAGCCGTTCAGGCGTTTGCGAACAGCCTTATCGCAACGGATTTCACCACCCTCACCGTTTAGTGGCAGGGCCATGACATTCAGAATTGGCGTCATCTCAGACACGCACGGCTTGCTGAGGCCAGAGGCGGCGCGTTGCCTGGCCGGGGTCGACCACATCATTCATGGAGGAGACATCGGTCGCCCTGATATCATTACGGCGCTTCGCTGTATCGCGCCGGTTACCGCGATCAGAGGAAACGTAGACACCGGTGGCTGGGCGCTGCCATACGCGGAAACCGAGCTCGTACGCCTTGCCGGGCGAGCAATCTACGTGCTTCATGATCTCAAGACGCTGCAGATCGACCCGGTTGCCCAGGGCATCGACTTGATCGTGTCCGGTCACTCGCATGTGCCGGGGATGGAGACAGTGGATGGCGTGCTTTATTTGAATCCGGGCAGTGCTGGCCCGCGACGGTTTAAGCTGCCTGTCACCCTTGCGACGGTCGACATCACTCGAGACAGCATAGGGCCTTCGATATTGAGCTTGGCAAGCGGCTGAGCCAATTCAGCGCGCACTACGCCGCACTTATATCCGACTGTCTCCTCGATTTTTCACAAGATGGCAGGCGCGCCGCAACGCGGAGACACGTATTCTTCGCGATTTGTTAACGGGAGTTCTTGCCGCGTGCGGTGATGGACTGATCCGTCATTTCTGGCGAAACGCTGAGTGGAACGACACAACCAGCGGGCCTAGAATGTAGTCGAGCGCCGTGCGTTGCTCGGTAACGATCATGACTGACGCCGGCATGCCCGGATAAAGCGCGATCTGTGGGGCTGCGGCCAATTCCACCGGATCGACCGCTACGTCCGCGAGATAATAGGGAAAGCCGGTCTTGGTGTCGGTAATGCGATCCGCCGAAATGCGGGCGACGCGTCCATGAATTATGGGTATCGAACGCTGCTTGTATGATGTGAAACGAACTTCGGCGGCCATGTCGGGACGCAGGTTCGATATATCCTCGACGCGAACCTGTGCCTGGACGATCAGTGAATTCTCGGTCGGCACGATGTCAAGGATGGTCTGGCCCGGCGCCACGATCGCACCGATCGAGAAAACGCTGAGATCCATCACTTGGCCATCATAGGGCGCACGCACTTCGGCCCGGTCCATGGCGGCTTGGGCGGCGAACATCTTGGGTATTAGATCGGACAGGTTCGATTGGGTATCGATCAGCATGGCCGACAACTTGGTCCGGCGCTCATTCGTCAATTGTGCGATCTGGCTCTCGAGTTCGGCTTTGCTCTGTAGGGTGCCGCCGATGGCGCCGAGATTATCGTCGATCAAGCCCTGCAAATCCGAGGCCGACCTTTCCAGTTCCAGGACGCGTGGGCGGGTCGTCAAACCGGCCTTGAGCAGCTTCGACAGGCTGGCCTTCTCGCCGATCGTCGATTTGAGCTGGGCCCGGTAGGATTCGACCCGAGACTGCTTGCCCCGTATCTGCTCCTCGAGCTCGGCAATGCGCCGTTCGAGGATCTGCCTTGCGCCGGCCATCGAGGCGCGTTGGCTTTCCAGGTCGGCGATCTGGTTTGCCATTGCGTCCTTGAGGTAGTCCTGGTGCTCCTTGAGTATGTCCTTGGGAAAGGCAACCGCCTGGCTGCCGTCCAATTCGGCGCGGATCCTGGCATCGGTGGCGCGCAACAGTGCATATTGCTGGGCATAGAGATTGAACTCGGACCGAATCCTGGTGTCGTCCAGCTTCAGCATTATGTCGCCCTTCCTGACGACGTCGCCATCCTTAACGCGGATCTCCTTCACCGTACCGCCGTCGAAGTGCTGGACGCTCTTGCGATTGCCTTCCACCTTGACGATGGCATCGGCGAGCACGGCACCGTTCAGAGGGGCAAAGGCTGCCCAGCCGCCGAAAATGCCGAAAAAGGCCATTATGATCAGCAGGCCGATATATGCCGGCACCCGGATAGAATCCGGAGCCAGGATGCCCGACTCGCGAGGCAGGCTATGGTAAGTGAGGGCACTGTCGCTCATCGATCTCTCCGACCACAGCTCATTGGGTCGCCACCGCCATTGGAGCCGCGCGCTGGTTGAGCAGCGCCACGATCTCGTTTCTCATGCCGAACGCCTCGACGGCGCCATCGCGCAACAGCAGGATCTTGTCGACATTCGCCAAGGTCGAGGGCCGGTGCGAGACGATGATAACAGTGCTGCCGCGGCGCTTGAGCTCGATCGCGCAGTCGCTCAGCGCGCGATCGCCATCGGCGTCGAGATTGGAACTCGGCTCGTCGAGAATGATCAGTTTCGGCGTTCCAAACACCGCCCGGGCAAGAGCAATCCGTTGCCGATATCCTCCCGACAGCACGGCGCCGCCCTCTCCGATCTGCGTCTCATAGCCTTGCGGCAGGCGGATGATCATCTCGTGTACGCCGGCGAGCCGCGCGGCCTCGATCACCTCCTGGTCGACATTGGTCTTGAAGCGCCCAATGTTGGCGGCGACGGTATCGGAGAAGAGTTCGATATCTTGCGGCAGGTAGCCGATGTGATCACCTAATGCGTCGTGCCCCCATTGCGACAGGTCGGCGCCGTCCAGCCTGACTGTGCCGCGACTGGGTTGCATGACGCCGGCAAGGTGGCGCGCCAGGGTCGACTTGCCGGCACCGGAGGGGCCAACGATTCCGAGCGCCTCGCCTGCTTCCAACCGAAACGACACGTCGCGCAGAAGCACTTTCTGCTGGCTTTGAATTGCAAAGCTTACCTGCTCGACGGAAATCATGCCGCTGGGCTTCGGCAGGTTGAACGCTCTTTCGTTGCGCGCGCCCCCGTCGACCAGCCTCTCGACCCTTGCCAACGCTGCCCGCGCCAGGATCAGGCTGCGCCAGAGGCCGACGATCTGCTCGACAGGCTGCAACCCCCTGCCCAGCAGGAGGCTCGCCGCGAACATGGTGCCGCCGGTAATCTGCCGTTCGATGACCAGATAGGCGCCGAGGCCGAGGATCAGCGATTGCATGGTGAGCCGCAGGAACCGGATGAGGCCCGACATCAAGGCGGCACGGTCGCTTGCCTCCGCCTGGCGCCGCAGCGCGAGGTTGCGGTCGCGCCCCCAGCGGCGGATGAGACCGTCGATCATCCCCATGGCGCGAACGACTTCGGAGTTCCTGAGGCTCATCTCGGTGAAGTTATAGTTGTTCGTCGCCAGCTCGTTGGCCTGCTTCAGCGGCGAGCGCACGAGATACTCGTTGAGCACGGCCATGCCGATCAGGAGCAGCGAGCAGCCCAGTGCGAAGAAGCCGAGCCACGGATGCAGCAGGAAGATGATGCCGATGTAGATGGGCGACCATGGCAGATCGAACAAAGCGTGGATGCCGCTGCCGGTGATGACCTGCCTGAACGTATCGAAGTCGCGGATCGGCTGGCTCGGCGAGGAACCGGGCGATGGGGCCTCGACGGACGCGGCGAGGATCTTTGCCGAAAGCAGACGGTCGAGCCGGGCGCTGGCACGCGTCAGGATCCAGGCGCGGACCAGGTCGAGACCCGCCAGCGAAAGGAAGGCTGCCAGCAACACCAGGGTCAGCATCACCAGCGTGGTTTCGCTGCCGCTGGTGACAACCCGGTCGTAGATCTGCAGCATGTAGAGGGGGGAAGCGAGGTAGAGCAGGTTGATCGCCAGGCTGAACGCCGCCGCAAGCAGGAAATAGCGGCGGCATGCCCGAAGCGCATCCTTCACAATTCGAGACTTGCTATCCACTTCCAGAACCCCACTCGATACTCGTCAGGTCAGGGAGCCGCCGTAGCCGGCGGCCCTTTTCGCTCACACCACGAAGTCGCTTGAAATCGCTCCATTGCCGATGCCGGTCAGCGTGAATTCCGCCGGATTGTACGAAACGACGGTATGACCCTGGCCGTCATCGGCAAGCTTGAAGGCGTTCGCATCATAATTGCCGACCAGATGCAGCGCGGCGCCGTGGGTGCCGTCCGAAACGGTCAGCGTTCCGCCGCTGCCATCCTGGTTTGCCTGATAGACGGCCGTCGTTCCCGCACCGAACAGGATATCGCCGAGGTCCAGCCTGTCATCATTGGTGATGCCCCCGATCCGTCCGCTGTAGTCGAAGGAATCGTCGAGTTGCAGCGTGCCGGCAGCGTCGTGTCCGAAGGTGACGTCCGTCGACGAGGCGCCGCCGAATTCCAGCTTCGACAAATTGCCGATGGTGGCATCGCCGTCGCCGGTAACCTGGCCGTGGATCACGATGTCGCCGCCATTGGCCCAGAGCATGCCTGAATTCGCCAGGCCGCCGGCGACCGTCAAGCCGCCCGAACCCGTTGCCTCGAGCGTTCCGGAGTTGGTGACGACGCTGCCACCGGTATCGATGACCAGCGCGTGCGAGCCGGTGGCGATAATGGTGCCCTGGTTATCGAGGCTGAGCATGCCGCCGCCCAGCTGGCCGGCGCCCGAGATCGTGTTGTCGACGTTGACCAGAGTGACGTCCGGCCCTGTGCCGGAAATCATGTTGGCGGCGCTGTCGGACAGCAGGATCTGCCCGCCCCCCTGCAAGGTCACGCCGTGCTGGATGACCTGCAGCAGCGTATCGCCGCCGGTCGAGTCGAGCGAGATGAGGCCGCTGTTGTTGATAATGCCGCTGAGCGGCAGCAACGCGCCGTCGCCGATCGTCATGGTGCCTGAATTGTTGACCACCGGCGTCTGGTCGAACACGAAATTGCTGGCTGTGAGTGCGCCCGAATGCACGCCGTCCAGCGTGATCGACTGTCCGTCGCCGAGCGCGATCACCGCATTGCCGTTGGCATCATCGGCGATATGCGTCTGGAGGTCCGCGAAGTCCGCCAATCCGTTATAGCCGATGAGATCGATCTGGTCGGCGGCCGCATCGAAATTGTGCACCGTGTCGGCGCCAATCGGTTGCGAGAAGACGAAGAGATCGTTGCCGTGCGAGCCGGTCAGCACGTCGTCGCCGGACCAGGCAAAGATCGGCGAACCCGGTGCGTAGGCCTCGACATTATCGGCGATCGATGCGGTGCCCGTGGTGCCGTCGGCATTGATCCAGGTCATCTCGACATCGAGCACGGCTGCCCCGGTGAAACTGGCCGGCGTGGTAACGGTCAGCCCGTGCAGGTCGTTGGTCTGGATCGTCCAGCTTCCGTCGGCGTTGTGGATCGCGCCGTCGATGGTCCAGCCCGAAGGCACATCCTTCACCGTGACGGTGATGAGCGCGCCCTCATGTGATGGGTCGGTGAGGGCAAGGTTGATTGGCTCGCCGGAGGTGCCGGCGGGCTTGAGACCGGTTGTAATTTTCGCGGCATTGGTTTGCCCACCTGCATCCAAGAATGCTCCACTGTCGATCGTAAGAGTGTAGGAGGATCCGTTGCTGCTTCCCGCGCCTTTGTCGACCTGGAAGGTGTATTGGGTGTGGGTTGCATTGAAGCTTCCCGACCCGCTGATCACACTTACATTCGGCAGGCCGGAGACATGCATCACGTCCGTCAGATTGGCGAAATTTGTGTTCACTGCCGTGCTGAACGTAATGGTTACGGTGCTTGGCTCGGCGTTGCTCCCCTGTTTGCCATCCACCACCGAGGAAATCAGAGTCGGGCTGACGTCGTTGGTGCCGTTCACGGTCACCGTCACGGTCTGGGTGTCCGAGGCTGCATTGTTGTCGGTGCTCTGGACCGTGTAGGTGAGCGTCAGCGACTGGCCGACGGCAAGGTAGTCGAAGGCCTGCGTGCCGGAATTGAAGGTCCAGCCGAGGTTGTGGGTGTCTGTCGGATTGGCGGCAAGGCCCGATGTTGGCGAAACAGCCAGCATGGCAAGCAACTGGGCAGCGTTCGACGTAAGGCCGGCCGTCGTTCCAGATGCCACGACAGTCGTGACCGAAGAACTCACCGTGTCGGAGAGATCGGCATCGGTCACCGTCAGCGTGCCCGTGGTCGAGAGGCCGGCGTTGGTTTCCGTCAGGGTCGCCGATGCAGTGTCCGGCGTCCCCGTTCCCACAAGATGAATATCCGGCGCATCGTTGGTGCCATTCACGGTCACCGTCACGGTCTGGGTGTCCGAGGCTGCATTGTTGTCGGTGCTCTGGACCGTGTAGGTAAGCGTCAGCGACTGGCCGACGGCAAGGTAGTCGAAGGCCTGCGTGCCGGAATTGAAGGTCCAGCCGAGGTTGTGGGTGTC